>JBBAVS010000143.1:0-8940 GCA_040397585.1 Pirellulales bacterium | reverse complement strand
TTTTCACTCCACTGCAAACAATAATGCGGCATATTCCACCACTTCGTGGCACACGATGAACACCGGGTTCGCCGCATGAATCTCACCCGCGCCCTCGTGCGGCCGGCCAAGACGTTTCTCCTGCTGGGCCCTCGTGGCACGGGCAAGTCGACCTGGCTGAGCGCCGCATTCCCCGGCGCCCTCTTGATCGACCTCCTCGACTCATCGCGGTTTCTGGCGCTCAGCCGCGACCCCGCTTCCCTCGAGCGGCTGGTGGCGCCGTTGCGGCGGGGCGACTGGGTGGTGATCGACGAGATCCAGCGCGTGCCGGCGCTGCTCGACGAGGTGCACCGACTCTACGAACAGAATCGTGGAATCCATTTCGCCCTCTCGGGGTCGAGTGCCCGCAAGCTTCGCCGTGCGGGAGCCAATCTCCTGGCCGGCCGCGCGTTGCCCCTGCACATGCTGCCGTTCGCGTGGCCGGAGTACGGCAGGACGTGGCGGATCGATCAAGCCGTCGAGTGGGGCACGCTGCCCCTCGTGGTGAGCGATCCTGGCCATCGAGCCGGCACCCTGGCCGCGTATGTCGACACCTACCTCAAGGAAGAGATCACCGCCGAGGCCCTGGTTCGAAACCTCGATCCATTCGTGCGCGTGCTGCACGCGGCGGGGCTCTTCAACGGGCAGATTCTCAACCTGGAGAACCTGGCCCGGGAATCGGAGGTGAAGCGCACCACCGTGGAGCGGTATTTTCAGATCCTGGAAGACACGCTCCTGGCCACGCGGGTGCCAGCCACGACCCTCGGGCTACGCACCAAGGAAACGACCCATCCGAAGTTTTTCCTGTTCGACACGGGCGTCGCACGGGCGGCGGCCGGGCTCGCCCAGGAGCCGGTGGATTCGGTGTGGAAGGGCTTCGCCTTCGAGGCGCTTCTCCACCACGAACTCCGTGCCCACGCCGCGATCTCGGGCAAGTCGCGGCCGATCTTTCACTACGCCGTCAGCGGCGGATTCGACGTCGACTTTCTCGTGCAAACCCGGGCCAAGACGCTCTCGTCGCCGCGGCAGTTGGTGGCCATCGAGGCCAAGCTGGGAGCCAAGCTCAAGCGCGGCTGGACGGCCGGGCTCGCCACGCTCTTGCGGGAGTGCCCGAAGATCGTGCGGCGGGCGGTCCTCGTCTACCAGGGCAAAGACAGGCTCGTCGTGGATGGCGTCGAGGTGCTGCCGGCGACGACCTTCCTCGAGGAGCTGCACGCGGGGAAGGTCGTTTGACTCGTCGATCGTGGCAGGGGCTTCATGAGGAGCAGGCCTCGGCAGCGGCCGCCGGAAAAGGCGAACGTGGGTGCAGGTTTGGAACCTGCACAAGCTATTCCGCAGGTTGAAAACCTGCGGCCACTTCAGCAGACATGCGGCTCGTTGCCTTCACGTGGGTGCAGGTTTTCAACCTGCACATGAACCACCCTGGGCCTGGACTCACCGCAGGTTGAAAACCTGCGGCCACTTCAGGCAACCTGCGGCCACTTCGGACGGTCAAAAAACGCCGCCGCGGACGGCACCCCTGTGGATGCCGCCCGCGGTCAGGCGCTTGCGTCACATTCTTCCTGTCACCGGGGATTCCGCTCCCGGAGCCGCATGTCGCTCGGCCAGGCGTCGTTCGCGGTCAGGGTTACCCAGATTTGGTGGCTGTCACCTTTTCGCTTGGTGGTTGTCGCCTTTTCGCACCGCCTGGAGGTAAGATTCCCGTATGGCAAACGCACCAGCCCCATGGGCTCCGACAGCCGATCGTCTCGGCGCGGCCGTGAAGCGGCTGGTGGCGGCGGCACAGCCGAACCGGATCATTCTGTTCGGCTCCCACGCCCGCGGGGATGCCGATGACCACAGTGACGTCGATCTCCTGGTCGTCCAACCAGCCGTGAACGATCGCTACGAAGAGATGGTCAGGCTCAATCGGGCCTTGCAGGGGCTGTTGATGCCGGTTGATCTTCTCGTGGTGAGCGAGCAGGAGTTTGAGCATCGATCGAGGATGCCCGGCACCGTTGAGCACACCGCCCGTCGCGAAGGCCGAGTGCTGTATGCCGCCTGATCGCCACGACGTCTTGCTCCGCAAGGCGAAACAGGATGAGCTCGTCTTGGAGCGGCTGCTCGACGATTGCGACGTCGATGACGGCACGCTCGGATTTCACGCGCAGTAGGCTGCGGAGAAGCTCCTCAAGGCTGCGTTGGTTTTCTGCAAAGTTGACTATCCGCGAACCCACAATCTCGGGGTGTTGATCGAGTTGCTCTCCAATGCCGGCGTCACGCTGCCGGCTGACCTCGCCGATATCGATCGACTCACGCCGTTCGGAACCGTGTTTCGGTATGACGAGGTGCTTCCACAGGGCGGGCAGGATCGTCTGAGATGGCTTGCTTGGATCCGGGGCCTACGAGCATTCGTCGCGGCCACCATTGACTGATTTCTTGATGGAGTCGATCAAGCTGCGGGGCCGTTCGGCGGCGTCGATCCAGCTCTCGACCGGGGATTTTTACCGGGGCTTTCCCGAACGTTCAGTGCCGGCGGACAGGGGGGCCCCGAAGCTCCAAGAAGCCGCCGCGGACAGCACCCCTGTGGATGCCGCCCGCGGTCAGGCGCTTGCGTCGCGTGTTCCTGTCAGCGGGGCTTCCGCTCCCGGAGACGCTTTCGCCCGGTCAGAGCGTTGGTCGCGGTCAGGGTTGCCCAGATTCGGTGGCTGTCACCTTTTCTCTGGACTCCCCGCAGGTTGAAAACCTGCGGCCACTTCAGGCAACCTGCGGCCACTTCGGACGGTCAAAAAACGCCGCCGCGGACGGCACCCTCGTGGATGCCGCCCGCGGTCAGGCGCTTGCGTCAGGTTCTTCTTGTCACCGGGTCTTCCGCTCCCGGAGCCGCATGTCGCTCGGCCAGGCGTCGTTCGAGGTCAGGCTTACCCAGATTTGGTGGCTGTCACCTTTTTCCTCAGGCGGCGGCACGCCGCCTGAGGGCCAGCCGGCGCCAGCCCAGCATCGCGAGGCCCATCCCGACCACCGCGATCGACGAGGGCTCGGGCACCACGGCCAGAACGCCGGTGGTCTCATTGAAGGTGAACTGCTGGCCGCCCCCGGTGGACGTCGAGGTCCACAGCGAGCCGGACTTGGAGAACGTGAGGCCGTTGTAGGTGTCGGTCGCCGCCAGCGAGATCCCGTCCAGGGTGCCCGCAAAGGCGCCCGTGTTTCCCAAGACCCCATCGTTGAAGAAATTCCAACTCGAGCCGTTGGCCACCTCGCCCAAGTTCGTGAGGTTCAAGGCCACATTCCCGCCCCAGTTGAGCGTGCCCGAGGTGATCAGAAGGTCCCTCGTGAGATCCTCGTTGAAGTCGAGTTTGAGCGTGTTGCCGGCGCCGAGATACGTGTTCAGGGGATTCGCAATGGTGCCGTTCACCAAAGATCCCGTCCCGCCGCCCGCGATCGAAACATCGCCCGACGTGAAATTCAGATCCGCGACTGAGTTGAACGAACGGCCGCTATTCGGGGCTAGGTTGCCTGGCGTGAAGTTCAGCGAGCCGCCCTGATTCGTTACGCCCTTCGTATACGCCAAACCAGACGTAGTTCCGCCGGTCAACAGTACCGTGCCATTGAGAACATTCGCCCTGCGGAAGTCTTGACTGCCCCCGGAGATCGTCAAAGCGTTTCCACCTGGAGTTAAAGTGCCAAAACGGGGCCCGTTCCCAGTCGGACCTCCGGAAAAGCTGACGGTGCCACTGCTAAATGTCGCTTCATTACCAAACCGAGACGTGTCCCCGAGGGTCATCGTACCACCCGTCTGTACAAACTTACCTCCGAAAAGTTGTCCCATCATGGACAAGTTGCCGCCGGTTTGACTGAAAGTGCCCGCCGAGGTGCCGGTGCTGATAGAATGATTACCCAGGTTCAAAGTACCACCGTTCACCTCAAAAAAAGTCTGACCGCCACTACCGCCACCATTAAGGTTGAGTGTGCCGGCCTGCACCTTGAATTTGGTAAACATTGTATTATTATAAGTGAGCGTGCCGGGACCGGTCTTTTCCACAACAACGGTATCATCCGCGGTAAGGGACTCTGAATAAAATTGCCTGTTCATTACGATCTCGCCACCCGCAGCGACGTTGACGGGAAGTGTTGAGTTAGCGGGGGTAGCCACCCATAGATTTAACGTCTGTTTTTGCGCAACTTGGTTATTAATCCCGCCGGCCCCAATAATTAACCCCTGGTTACCAACCTGCTGTGAGATTGAAAAATCAACACTTGTGTTGAACGTGAGGGACCGCGTTTGGAAATCTGCCGCATATAAGGTGTCGGGCTGGGCACTTCCCGCCATCACGATATCGGTGTCCGTGATACTCGACACCAGCGTCGGGGAGTCGAAGTTGTCGGAGTAATAAAAAGTGCCATCGTAGTCGTTGAACCAATATTGCTCATCCGGTGGCCCAGCAGTCGACGCTCCCGTCCACGTGTAGGTGGTAATCTGTGCCTGAGCAGCCGACACAAGGGCCAGCGTCGCGACAATCGCGAGCGCCGACTGCATGCCGCGGCAAAGCCCCATGGGGCAGAAGCCCGTGTTTTTCGTGGAGCGGAGGTCCATGTCGTCAGTCCCTTTCGTGGTGATCGGTCAGAGCAGGTCGCGGTCGCGGCGGGATGTCTTGCGACACGCTGCGTCGCCAGAATCACAATGCAAAACCCATGCCGAACCCCACCAAAATCGCCTCGAAATCCCATAAACCACATAAGTGGCTGAAAAATGAATGATTCAGGCCGATTGGCTGGATGGGGGGAATGCAGTAAATAGGGTGAGAGTGGGGCGAATCGCTCCACTTGAGGGGCCAGGGTGGAGCGAATCGCTCCACCTGGAGGCTCAGGGTGGGGCGAATCGCTCCACCCCCCAGGAGCGGGATAAAAAAGGTGACAGCCACCAAATCTGGGCAAGATGCGGGCTTCAGGGGCGGTGCGTGGCACCTTCGCCGGTCCCTGGGTCGGCCGAGCGGAGCGGATCATGCGGATCAGGCCTCGACAGCGACCGCAGGAGAAGGCGAACGTGGGTGCAGGTTTGCAACCTGCACAAGCTATTCCGCAGGTTGAAAACCTGCGGCCACTTCAGCAGACATGCGGCTCGTTGCCTTCACGTGGGTGCAGGTTTGCAACCTGTACAAGCACCACCCTGGGCCTGGACTCACCGCAGGTTAAAAACCTGCGGCCACTTCGGACGGCACCTCCGCGCCGAGGCCCGCGAGCAGCTCGCGCGGATCCGGCCGCGGCGCGTGAAGATCGTCCGCTTTTGGCCGACACTGGCTGACGCCGTCACCATGCTGGAAGCACGCGCTATACAGCCTGCCCTCATCGGCGGGCTTGCCGTTTCGCTCCGCGGCCAGCCGCGGATGACGGCGGATGTCGTGGCGATCTGGCGATCGGGATGTCGGGCTTCGAGCAGCAGGCAGTTCGCCGCGCCACGCCGGTCGCGATCGGAGGCACGTTCACCCCGGTGGTGTCGATCGAGGATCTGCCCGTCATGATAGCGCTCGTGGGGCGGCCACAGGATGATCAGGACATCCGCGGCCTCGTGGCAGCGCAACGAGACGTGATCGACTGGTCGGCGTGCCTGGAACTCGCCGAGAAGCTTGGCGAGGCCGTTGATCTCGACATTGTCAGCCGCCTGCGTGCCGCCCGCGCAGACCGCCCGTAGCCCGGGTTTTCACCCTCTGCCGGCCTGCCGCGCAGGCTCCAGAGCCGCGGCTACGATGGGAGTCATGAAGATCGTCCACATCACCGCCGGGGCCGGCGGTCGGATCTGCGGCACCTGCCTGCACGACAACGCGCTCGTGCGGGCGCTCCGCGGCCGCGGCTGCGACGCGATGCTCGTGCCGGCCTTCGTGCCCACGACCACCGACGAGGAGAACGTCGCCGAGCGGACGGTCGTGATGGGGGGCGTGAACGTCTGGCTGCAGGAGCACGTGGCCCTGTTTCGGCACACGCCCGCGTTTCTCGACGCCCCTCTCGATTCGCGGGCCCTCCTCGAATGGCTCTCCGGTCGCACCGGCGGCGCGCGGGCGGCCGACCTCGGTCCGCTCACCGTCTCGACCCTCGAGGGGGAGCATGGGCATCAGCGGAAGGAGGTTGCGAAGCTCGCCCGCTGGCTGGCCGACGACGTAAAGCCCGACATCGTCCATCTCTCCAACGTGCTGCTCGTGGGCCTGGCCCGCTCCATCCGCGCGGCGACCGGAGCGCGGATTGTCTGCAGCCTCTCGGGGGAGGACGTGTTCATCGACGCGATCCCCGAGCCGCAGCGCTCGCGGATCGGATGCCTGCTCCGCGAGCGGGCGGCCGACGTCGATCGGTTCGTGGCCTTCAACGCGTTCAACGCGGGCTTCATGGGCGGCCGGCTCGGCGTCGCGCCGGAGCGGATCGCCGTCATTTCGCACGGGGTCGATCTCGCGGCGTTTCCAGTGGAACCGCCCGACCTCGCGGCCCGGCGGCGGGCCCGCGGCGGCAGGCTCGTGATCGGCTTCCTCGCCCGGGGCTGTCCGGAAAAGGGGCTCGACCAGCTCGTGCGGGCGCTGCCGATCGTGGCCGAGCGACACGACGTGGAGGTGGTGGCCGCCGGCGCCACGATCGAGACGGAACGCGACTACCTCGCTTCATGCCACGCCCGCGCCCGTGACCTCGGCGTGGCCGACCGGTTTCGCTGGCTCGGCCAGATCGATCGAGACGCGAAGCTCGACCTGTTCGCCTCGATCGACGTGTTCGCCCTGCCGACACCCCGGGCCGAGGCGAAGGGACTCTCGGCGATCGAGGCGCTGGCCGCGGGCGTGCCGGTGGTGGCCTCGAACCATGGGGCGTTTCCAGAACTGCTCGACGGCGATCGGGCCGGCCTGCTCCATGCCCCGGGCGAACCCGCCGACACCGCCCGGGCTATCGGCACGATCCTCGCCGACGAGACGCTGGCATCGAGGCTCGGTCGCCATGGCCACGCCCTCGCCCGCTTGCGGCATTCCGCCGACTCGATGGCGGCGGCCCACGAGGCGATGTACGCTTCGATGGCTCACCCATGAAAACCTCCTCGTCCACCACCGGCACCCTGCGGATCGGCGACCAGTGGAACGCGATCACGATCATCGCCCACTCGCAGACGCATCCGCTCAAGGCGATCTGCGAGTTCACGGAAAACGCCATCGACGCAGGTGCCACGCACGTGCGGATCTCCCGCCGTCGCTCTGCGGGCAAGACCTATCTGGAGGTCGCTGACGACGGCCGCGGTGTGGCACCCGACGAGGCCGGCGAGCCCGACTTCGAACGGATCGCGACGCACCTCTGCGACTCGATGAAGCGGCATCTCGACGCCGCCCAGAAGCGGGGCGTGCACGGGGAGTTTGGCATCGGACTGCTCTCCTTCTGGAGCCTCGGCGAGGAACTGCGGATGGTGTCGGGCGGCCCGGCCGGGCTCCGGGAACTCAGGCTCATCCGCGGCGAACGCGAGTACGAGGTGCGGGCCGTGAAGAGCCGGCTGGTGACCGGCGGCACGCGGGTGATCGTCGGCCCACTCCTCGAGGCGACGAAGAACCTCGTCACCGGCGAGAAGGTGGCCCGCTACCTCTCGGCCGAGCTCCGCGACCGCATCCGCCGGTCGGGCGCCACGATCGAGGTGATCGACAGCGTGGCCCGCAAGCAGATCGCGGTCGTGCCCCGGGAGTTCGACGGCGACCGCCTGGAGATCCCGCGCCGCTACCCGACGCCGCTGGGCGACATCAACGTGGAGGTCTATGTTCGCGGCGAGCAGGCCGCGGGCGAGCCGGGGATCGCCGTCTGCAAGGACGGCACCCGCGTGCTCAAGGACATCACCGAGCTGCTGCCCTTCCAGCACGCCCCCTGGACCGACCGGCGGCTCGAGGGTCTCGTCGACTTCGAGCCCCTCACACTGGCCCCCGGAACACGATCGGGCATCGTGCCCGACGCGGCGCTCGACGCCCTCGTCGAGGCCGCCGCCGTGATCGAGGACGACATGCGCGAGGCGCTGGCGTCGCGGGAGCAGGCCGAGGCCGAGCGGGCGAGCCGGCAGCTGCTCAAGCAGGTGCACAAGGCGTTTGCCTCGGCGCTCGCCGACCTGCCGGCGGAGGAGTATCTGTTTTTCGACATCCCCAAGGCGGCCCCGGCGCTGCAGGGCCGGCCCGGCGTGGCAGGCGAACTGCCGGCCGAAGGCGAGGGCCGCCTGCGGAAGGCCGGCAGCGCGGCCCCGCGGCCGCTCCTCGCGGGCGATCCCGGGCCGCTCGCCGCGGTGCGGATCTCCCCCCGCACGCCGCGGCGGCAGCCGAACGATTCGTGCCTCTTCTCGGCGACGGCCCGCGATGCCCACGACATTCCGCTCGCCGGCGGCGTGGCGTTCGCGTGGCGGATCGTGGCGGGCTCGGCGGCGATCGCCACCGACGGCTCGTCGTGCCGCGTCGCCTCATCGTCGGTGGGCATCGTCACCGTCGGCGTGACGGCGCGGCAGGGGGAGATCGAGGTCACCGACCAGGTCGAGCTCAAGTTCGTGGAGGATCCGCTCGCCGATGCCGCCGGCGGTCGCGGCCTGCCGGGCTATCGCCTGGAGGCCGAGCACGGCCAGCCCTGGCGGAGCCGCTACGACACCGCCAAGAATGAGATCGTGATCAACTCCGCCCACCGCGACTTCCTCGCCAGCCGCTCGGCGGCGGCCAGGCACCGCCGCTACATCGGCAAGCTCTACGCGAAGGAGGTCGTGCTCACGAACTTCCCGCACGAGTCGCCGGCCGAGGTGATGGAGCGGCTGATCGAGGTCACGCTCCGCACCGAAGACGCGCTGTAGAACTGCCTCCGGGCGGCCCCGCGGCCGGCCGGAGGCATGCTCGGCGCCGGCGGCACTTGTGAGTTCAAGGCGCCAGCGGAATGTCGACGTCCGGTGTCCACAAGTGTCACCGGCTTCTG
>JBBAVS010000142.1:6023-8975 GCA_040397585.1 Pirellulales bacterium | reverse complement strand
CACGATCCGGCTGAACCGCTGCTTCTGGCTCGTGCGCTGATTGATGTAGGCCTCGCCCTTGGTCAGCGTGCCCTGATAGAGCCGCATGAACGTGAGCTGACCGAAGGGGTCGTCCACGATCTTGAAGGCCATCGCCACGAGCGGCTTCTTCGGATCGGGCTCGAGGTCGAACTTCTCGTCGGCTTTGGACCAGTTCTTGGCCGTAACCTTTCGCTCGAGGGGGTTGGGCAGATAGCGCACGACGGCGTCGAGCAGCAACTGCACGCCCTTGTTTTTATAGGCCGAGCCGCAGAACACCGGAGTGATGCTCTGGTTGTGAACCGCCGCCTTCACGACGGCGTGGATCTCGTCGTCGCTGATCGGCTCCTCCGAGAGCATCTTCTCCATGAGCGTGTCGGAGTACATCGACAGGCCCTCGAGCATCTGCTGCCGGGCCGCGGCCGCCTTCTCCTTGTAGTCGGCCGGGATCTCCTCCATGCGGACGGTTTCACCGTTGTCGCCATCGAAATAGGCGGCCTTCATGGCGACGAGGTCGATCACGCCCTGGAGCTTGTCTTCCTTGCCGATCGGAATCTGCATCGGGATCGCATCGCAGCCGAGCTTGTCGCGGAGCTGCCCCACCACGCGATCGTAGTTGGCGCCGGTGCGGTCCATCTTGTTGACGAACGCCAGCCGCGGCACCTTGTAGCGCTTCATCTGACGGTCCACCGTCATCGACTGGCTCTGGACGCCGCCCACGCTGCAGAGCACGAGGATGGCGCCGTCGAGCACGCGGAGGCTGCGCTCCACCTCGACCGTGAAATCCACGTGGCCCGGGGTGTCGATGAGGTTGATCGCGCAATCGCCCCACTGCACGCTCGTGGCGGCCGAGGTGATCGTGATGCCACGCTCCCGCTCGAGGTCCATGTAGTCCATGGTCGCCCCGTCGCCGCCGCCCTTCACTTCCTGGATGCGGTGGATGCGGCCGGCGTAATACAGAATCCGCTCCGAGAGGGTGGTCTTGCCGGAGTCGATGTGGGCCGAGATGCCCATGTTGCGGAGCTTGGTCAGGTCCATGAATACACGTTCTACGGGGAAAAAACGGAGGGGAATGGGTCGCCCAGGGGCTGGGGGAAGGAATCTCGGGCGGGCGGCCCTTGGAAACGCGACGAAGGGAATATACTCGCGCCTGGAAAAACGGGACAGACGGCACGTTTTCGGCCGGAGTTTCCCGATTGGGATCGCCCCCGACAACGCACACCATGACTGCCGAAGCCCCCGCTACCGCTCCATCCCCTGCCAAACCCTCCCTGGTCGATTACGGCCCCTCCGAACCGTGGGCGGCCTGCCTGACGCCAATGGTGGTGTTTCTGGCGCTCGGCCTGATCGAGCCCTCCCGCGAGGGCAAGGGCCTCGCCGCCTCGCTGGGAATCACCTACGACCTGTATCCGGTGCTCTACGCGATCCGGGTGGCGGTGACGCTGTTCCTGGTCTGGCGGGCTTGGCCGTCGATCAAGGCCTGGCTTGGCAAGGCCAGCTGGTGGCCGCCGGTGCTCGGCATCCTGCTCGTGGTGCCGTGGGTCTGGCTCTCGGTGCTCCAGCGCGACGGGCAGTGGATCTCCGGCGACACCGGCCGCGTGGGCTTCGACCCCGTGGAGTTCTACGGGGCTGACAAGAACTCGCTCTGGGCCTACCTCATCCTCCGCGGGCTCGGCCTGATCGTGGTGGTGCCGATCGTGGAGGAGCTGTTCCTCCGCGGCTTCCTCCTCCGGTTCGTGATCCGCGAGAACTTCTGGAACGTGCCCTTCGGGGCGGTCACCGGAGCCGTGCTCGCCACCTGCGCGCTCTACGCCGTCGGCAGCCACCCCGCCGAGGCGGCGGCCGCGGTCACCTGGTTCTTCGCGGTCACATGGGTGTGTTGGAAGACCCAGCAGCCGATCGACGCGATCACGGTGCACGCCGCCACGAACCTCGCCCTCGGGGCGTATGTGCTCGCCACCGGCGCGTGGTGGCTGCTGTAGGCCGTGGGCCTCCGGGGACGAATCGCCCCGACGCCGAGCGGCTATCTCCACGTGGGGCACGCGCGGACCTTCGCGGTGGCCGCCGAGCGGGCCCGCGGAGCAGGCCTCGTGCTCCGTATCGAGGATCTCGACGGCCCCCGCTGCCGGCCGGAGTTCACCGCCGCCGCCCTCGATGACCTCCGCTGGCTCGGCCTCCACTGGACCGAGGGCCCCGACGTGGGAGGGGCTCACGCGCCCTACGTGCAGAGCGAACGGGCGGCGTGGTATCTGGAGGTCTGGCGGCGGCTCGAGGCCAGCGGGGCGATCTACCCCAGCCCGCATTCCCGCCGCGACGTGGACGCCGCCGCCGCCGCGCCCCACGACCCTGACGCCGACGCCGAGCCGATCTTTCCGCCGGCCCTGCGGCCGAGCCGCCGCGAACGAGCCACGAGCCCCGGCGGCGTGCCCTGGCGGTTTCGCGTGCCCGACGGCCGCACGCTCGTGTTTCACGACGCGCTCCAGGGCACCGTGCGCCGGACCGCGGGCGTTGAGTTCGGCGACTTCGTGATCTGGCGGCGCGAGGAGCTTGCCGCCTACGAACTCGCCGTGGTGGCCGACGACCACGCGATGGAAATCGCGGAGGTGGTCCGGGGCGCCGATCTGCTCACGAGCACCGCCCGCCAGCTGCTGCTTTATGAGGCCCTGGGCTGGACGCCGCCGGCGTGGTGCCACGCCCCGCTCGTCTGCGACGCAGCGGGCCGCCGGCTCGCCAAGCGGGCGGGTGGCCTGGCGATCCGCGACCTCCGGGCCGCCGGCAGGACGCCCGAGGAGGTGCTGGCCGCGGCGGTGGTGATGGAGGGCCGGAACGTGGGTGCAGGTTTTCAACCTGCACAAGCACCACCCCGGGCGTGAGATTCCGCAGGTTAAAAACCTGCGGCCACTTTCAGGCAACCCAGGGCCACGTTCAGGCAAC
>JBBAVS010000142.1:0-5923 GCA_040397585.1 Pirellulales bacterium | reverse complement strand
AGAAAACCTGCGGCCGCTGTTTCAGCTCACTTCGTCTTGATGTCGATGTCGAAGACGTTCGCTCCTCGCGTCACGTCGCACTGCAGCGTGGTCTGGGTGTTGTAGTGCGGGGGCAACGCCCGGCCCGAATCGCCGCCGGTCACGCTCACGCGGTTCTTGCCGATCATCGCCCCGATCTTGCCGCCGGGTCGAATCACGCGGTAGCGGCCCTCGTCGTTGGTCGATCCCACGCCCCGCACGGCATCGGGCCCTTCCGGGACGAACGTGACGAACGCCCCCGACAGCGGCTTGCCGTCGATGAGCACGGTGCCGGCGACCTCGGCGAAGCCCCGGCCGCCGCAGCCCGCAGCAGCGACCAGCCCCGCCGCCACCAGCCCGAGCCACGCCCCCGACCCGGCGGGCCACCACGACGGCCGCTCGGTCATCGGGTGTCACCCGTGATCGTGCCCTCGTTGCGGTGCGCCATGCCGAGATGAATCTCGGGATCGACGTTCTCCTGGGCCCAGCGGACCGA
Source organism: Pirellulales bacterium (assembly GCA_040397585.1). Classification (GTDB taxonomy): domain Bacteria; phylum Planctomycetota; class Planctomycetia; order Pirellulales; family UBA1268; genus QWPN01. The sequence goes on along the minus strand of JBBAVS010000142.1, from coordinate 5,409 downwards.
CCCGTCCACGAGCATCATGTTCACGCCGCCGGGATGCAGGCTCGAGAAAATCTTGCCGTTGTTGTCGATGTCGCCGGCGGTGGGGGGCGAGTTGAGCTGCAGGAAGTTGAGGTTGATGAAAAACCCGTTGGTGTTGATCCGGCCGATGATCCGGGCCGTCTCGCCGGCCCCGAAGCCGGCGGCGTTGCCCCCGCCCACCCACACGGCCGCGTAGTTGACCTTGCTCCGCTCGCCGATGCACCACGTCTTCGACGTGCCGTCGGTGACGTCCTTGATCCGCAGCCCGAGCGGCCCCCTGCTCGGCCCCGAGTTGGGGATCGAGGAAGTGGCCGTCGCCCTCCGGTCGGCCACACCGAACAGCATCCCGCCCGGATCGTGGGAATACCGCGGGCCGTAGTTGGGCACGAGCGTCGGGTCGTCGCTATTGCGATTGTTCCAGCCCATTTCGCCGCAGCTGCCGACGTAGTTGGACGTGCCGACATCGAAGGCCCCGCTGCCGAACCGGAACAGCGTGTTGGGGTTGGGCGCGTCGTCGGACGGACAGCGATAGGTGGGGATCGCGGCCTGGAGGGCCGCCCGGTCGGCCGCCGCCGCCCCCGCCACGAACACCGCCGAGAGCCGGCGGTTCGCCGGATCGAGCTGGGTGAAGAGCGCGGATTGCTCCATGTAGGGCAGGAGGAACGTGCCCCAGCCCCACACCGCACCGCTCGTCCAGAAGTGGGAGAAGCCGGCCGGAAACGCGTTGCGGGCGTTGTGGTGCAGATGCATCGCCATGCCGATCTGCTTGAGGTTGTTGGTGCAGGCCGAGCGGCGGGCCGCCTCGCGGGCGGTCTGCACGGCGGGCAGCAAGAGCCCGATCAGCGTCGCGATGATCGCGATCACCACGAGCAGTTCGACGAGCGTGAAGGCAGACCGGGGGCGATGCATGGGTGGACCTCGTGCCGGGAAAGGGGACGCTGGCTCAGCGGGATGACCGCCGCCGGGCCACGAGCAGCGCGGCCAACCCGGCCGTCATCGCCCCGCTCAGCACCAGCGTCGGCTCCGGGATGATCACGAGCGCGCCCGTCGTTTCCGTGAAGGTGAGCGTCTGGCCGTTGCCGGCGGCCGCCGTCCAGACCCCGCCGGAGTTGGTGAACGTCAGCAGGCCGTACGAGCCGCTGGCCGTCACCGTCGAGAACGAACTGGAGGGCGTGCCGTTGATGCCGAACAGGCTGAAGCTGGTGTTGTCGGCGAACACGTCGCTGAGCGAGAGCGACAGGCCGCCGCCGTAGGTGAGGGCCGACGGCTGGGTCACGTTGATGGCGTCGTACGAAGCCCCGCGGGTCGTGCCGCCGATCCCGAGGAGCGTGGTGCTGGAACCGGAGAGGCTCAGCGACCCTAGCGTCAGCGCGCCAAACCCGCCGGCTGGCCCCGGGGCCAAGAAACCGGCCAGCGATACCGGGGCGGAGATGGTGCCCGAGCCTCCGAGCGTGGCTCCGGTCGCCACCGAGACGCTCGAACTGTTGGCGAGGAAGGTGTCGACGAGGAGCGAGCCGCTGTTGACCGCCGTGGCTCCCAGGTAGCTCGCGGATCCACTCAGCACCACGGTGCCGAGACCATCGACCGACAGGCCGCCCGAGCCAGACACGATCGTGTTGGCACCGACGCTGATCGATCGGCCGGCAGTGGGCACAAAAGACCGCGTTCCCGTCGGCGAGAGGGCCAGGGTGAGCGATCCGCCCGTGCCCGCCGAGCCCGTGATCACAAGGTCGGTGGCGGCGTCGTAGTTCTGGATCACACCTCCGCTCCAAACGATCCGGCGGTTGGACGCCGAGTTGAAGGTGCCGCCGCCGCTGACGATCGAGGCCGCCGCGAGCGTGCCTCCCGCGAGGTTGTAGGTGGAGGCAAACGTGGGCGAGTTGGTGCCAAGCGTGGCGGAGTTCGTCCCGAACACGACGGCCGCGGCCTTGACGAGGCCGCCGTTCTGGTTGACCACGCTCGTGATCGACGGCGTGCCCATGGAACCCGTGAATACCACGCTGCCGAGCGTGAGCGTGGTGGCGTCGACGGTGCCGGAAGCCATGGTGAAGGTGCCGGAATGGGCGTTGCTCGCATTGGCCAAATAGTGGCCGACCACGAAACTGTTGACCCGGGCGTCGATCGACCCGGCCGAGACGTCGAACACGCCGGCACCGAAGGCATCGCCGCCGATCTTGGAGCCGACGTAGACGTTGTCCACCCGGCTGCTGCCGCCCGCCGTGCCGCGGAGCAGGAGGCTCCCGCCCGTGACGCCCGCCTGGTACGCGACGGTGCCGTTGCCACGGTAGGCGCCGATCGTGAGGGTGCCCGTGTTGAACGTGTTGGTCTGGCCGAGGCCGAGCGTCGACTGGCTCACGTTCGGTCCGTCGGTGGAGTTGCCGATCTGCACGTGAGCGGCGGTGATCGTGTTGGTGGTCGCCGTGTTCACGAGCGTCGCGAACGTACCCCCCTTCACCACGGAGGCGCCGCCCGCCAGCGTGCCGGTGGTGTTGACCGCGAACGTGCCGGCGGGATTGGTGTAGGAAAACGCCGACAGCCCCCGGAGATCGAGCGTGGTGGTGCCGGTGACGGCGCCGGTGCTCCCCGAGCCGACGTTCAGATTGCCCCCGGTGACGGAGAGCGAACCGTTGCGGAAGGTGTTGGAAACCTGGTTGGAGCCGCCGATCGTGAGCGAGAGCGACGACACCGACTGCGACTGGCCGCCGAGATCGACCAGCGTCGAGAGCTGGTTGGCCGCGGCCCCCGCGGAGTTGAGCGTGAGCGCCGCGGACGACAGCGGGCTCGACGGGCCGAGCGTGACCGTGGCGCTGCGGATGATGGTGTTGCCGGCGTAGGTGTTCGCGCCGTTGAGGCTGAACGAGTTGCTGACGAGCGTGAGATTGCCGGCACCGGTGATCGGCCCGTTGACGACCGTGGAGTTGCCGGTGCCGCCGTTCTGCAGCGTGAACGTGATGCCGCTATTGATCGTGATCGTGCGGGTGGACGGCAGCGTGATCGTGCCCAGCTGATTGCCGCTGATGCTCTGCAGCGCGGAGTTGGCCGACACGAGAATCGGGTTGTTGACGTTGCCGAGGCTGCCGTCCTGGTTGATCTGGACGGTGCCGCCGCCGAGGTTCGTGGTGCCCGTGTAGGTGAGGTTGTCGGTGTTGTAGCGGAAGATGAGCACGCCGCTGCCGGTCTTTGTGTAGCCCTGAGTGCCGGCGAGGTCGGTGTACCAGTAGAGCTGGCCGCTGCCGTTGACGTTGACCGTCGGCGAGCCCGCCGCCGTGGCGAGCGTGATGACGTCAGTTGTGCCGCCATTGCTTCCCGTCATCACGAGGTTGCCCGAGCCGGCCATGAACGTGACCGTGCCCGTCGTCACGGTGCCGCTGAGGACACTGGCGCTCGTGGCCGCGTTCGGAAACACGGCTACCGCGCCGCTCGCATTCGGAATTAGCCCACCGCTCCAGGCCGCGCCGGTGAGCCAGGGGGTGGTTCCCGACGTCGGCAGCCATGTGGACTGCGCGTGCACCACGGCTGCCGACTGCCAGACCGCCAGCAGCGCGAGGACGCCGCAGCCATGCCGAAGCGTCAACACCGACCGACACGAAAGCGACATGATGTCCCCCTTCTCGAGAATCCGAAACGACGCATGCAACCAGGATCCGCAGCGGATCGACCGGCATCCGAAATGCCGACGCACCGCCACTCCCAACCGACCGTTAGAATAGACTCATTCACCCCGATGCGAATGTCGCACCTTTATGCGAGAGCAAGACCGACAAACCCGCCAAAACTCGACCACCGCGTGTGATAAACTATTCCTGACTGTGACGGCTGCCAATCGCACGTTCGTGCGACGCGCTGTCGCTCGGGCAGGCTGATGCCTCACCCGAGACCCTGCGAAACGAGGCTTTTTCGATGCGACGGGTGGCTTTTTCGTCGGCATGCTGGCTGGTCGTGCTCTCGGTCTGGGCTGCCACCGCCCTCGCCGCCGGCCAACGGCCCGATCCGAAGCCCGAGCCCCGGCCGGAGCGGACGGCCGCCGAGCGGAAGGCCCGCGCCGACGAACTCCGCCGCGTGTACTCCGGCGACCCAGCCACGTGGCCCGTGCCGAACGTCGATCCGGGCGTGAACTGGAAAGAGATCGGCCTGCTCCCCGAGGTGGAGCACCCGGCCGACAACCCGCACACCGTTGCCAAGGAAACCCTCGGCAAGACGCTGTTCTTCGACCCGCGGCTCTCGGGCAGCGAGCAGATCGCCTGCGCCTCCTGCCACGATCCCGACCTCGGCTGGGCGGATGGTCGCACCACGAGCTTCGGCCACTCGCGGAAGCAGCTCGCCCGCAACTCTCCGAGCATCCGCAACACCGCCTTCCAGACGCACCTCTTCTGGGACGGTCGGGCCGCGTCGCTCGAGGACCAGGCCCGGCAGGTGCTGATGAATCCCGACGAGATGCGTTCGGGCCCGGAGCACGTGGTGGCCCTCTTGGAGAAGGAGCCGGGCTACAAGGAACTCTGGCAGAAGGCCTTCGGCACCGAGCCTGTGTCGATCGACCGGGCCGCCCAGGCGCTCGCCTGCTTCGAGCGGACGGTGGTGGGGGGCACGTCGCGGTTCGACAGCTTCATGAGAGGCAGCCCCGCGGCACTCACCGACGAGGCCCTGCTCGGCATGGATCTCTTCCGCCGCGAGGCCCGCTGCATCAACTGCCACAACGGCCCCGCCTTCTCCGACGGTGGCTTCCACGACCTTGGCCTCTCCAACTACGGCCGGCCCTTCGAAGACATCGGTCGCGGCCGGATCACGAACGACCCGGCCGACACGGGGAAGTTCCGCACGCCGAGCATCCGCGACGCCACGGCCACGCTGCCGCTGATGCACAACGGGCTCTTCGAACTGCAGGTGGCTCTCACGCTCTACAACGCGGGAATGCCGACGCCGGTGCGCAAGGAGAGCCAGGCCGACGACCCGCGGTTTCCGCAGAAGTCGCCGTTGCTCAAGCCGCTCGGCCTCAACAAGCAGGACCTAGCCGACCTGACGGCGTTCCTGACGAGCCTCGAAGAGACGAAGCGGCGGGTGCGGCCCCCGGCGATCCCCGGGATGCCGTGAGCGACGCCCTTCAACCCCGAACGTGAGTGCAGGTTTCTGACCTCCTAAAGTGGGTGCAGGTTTTCAACCCCAACGTGGGTGCAGGTTTTTAACCCCAACGTGGGTGCAGGTTTTCAACCTGCACATGACCCAAAACCCGCGCCGAGATTCCGCAGGTTGAAAACCTGCGGCCACTTCAGGCACCTGCGGCCACTTCAGGCCCCCGCGGCCACTGCACCGCCAGAGTGGGTGCAGGTTTTCAACCTGCACATGAAGCACACCCCGCGCCGAGATCCCGCAGGTTGAAAACCTGCGGCCACTTCA
>JBBAVS010000141.1:0-8993 GCA_040397585.1 Pirellulales bacterium | reverse complement strand
GCAGGTTGAAAACCTGCACCCACTTTTGTGCAGGTTGAAAACCTGCACCCACTTTGGGGCACCCACGTGGGTGGGATCAGCGGTCGAGGGAGGCGGCGGAGAGGGCGAGCCGGGCCCAGCCGGCGATCAGGAGCACGCCGCCGATCGGCACGATCGCCCCAAGGGGCTTCACGCCCGTGACGGCAAGCGTGGCCAGGCAGCCGCTGAAGATCAGGGTGCCCGCCAGGAAACACCACGTTGCGAGGGCGAGGCCGGGCGTGGCGGGCCGAATCGCCGCGAGCAGGCCCACGGCCACGAGCGCCAGGGCGTGCACGAGGCCATAGCGAAACGCGGTTTCCCAGTTGTCGGTCTGGCCGCCCGCCTCGAGCAGGGCCTTGAGCCCGTGGGCTCCAAACGCCCCGCCGGCCACCGACAGGCCGCCGAGAATCGCACCGGCAACGATCGCCATCCGGGCAACGCTCGTCACGGCCGCGTGGTCCCGAGGAGCTTCTCCTCTTCCTCTTCCTGGATGATGATCCGCGGCGTGACCATCAGCATCAGGCTGTCGGTCGTGCGGCCGAGGCCCACGTTCTTGAAGAGGCGGTTGATGTAGGGGATTTTCGAGAGGATCGGCACGCCGAACTCGTTGCGGCCCTCGCGGAGCCGCTTGATGCCGCCGAGCAGCACGGTGCCGCCGTCGGGCACGCTCACCGTGGTGGTCACGGTGGTGAACAGGAACTCGGGCAGCTGGATCGTGGTGCCGTTCGACTGCAGCTCGAGTTCGCCTGTGGTGGCCGTGCCATTGGTGAGGCCGACGAGGCCGGTGGCCCCCGGCACCTTCACGTCGGCTCCGCTCTTCTCGTCGCTGGTCTTCGACTTCGTTGACCGCGAGCCCTCGAACTGGAACTGCTCGACCTTGCCGATCTGCGAGAAGAAGGGCACGAGGGTGAGCCGGACGAACCGCCGGTCGTTGGAGACCACCGCCTGCACGTTGACCGCCGTGCCCTCGTTGAGCACCGTGATCACCGGCTGCTGGGCCGCCGAGAAGTCGCCCACGACCGGCACCACCGCGGTCACGAACGGCCGCTGGCGGGTGTCCGACACGAAGGCCTGCTGGCCGTTGAAGAGCGTGACCTTCGGGGCCTGCATCACGTTCGACCGCGTGTTGCCCTGGGCCGCCTGGATCAGGAAGTAGGCCTCGATGTCGGAGAGGATCGCGAAGCCGAAGTTGGCGGCGCTGGTGGTGGGATCGGGGAGGCCCGGGAGGGCCGGCACCGAGGCGCTGCCGAAGCTGTTCTGCCGGAAGGGGATCGAGTAGAAGCTGCGGCCCGCCTGGGCGGCCGTGGCCGCGACACCCGCCGCACCGGCCGCTCCACCGACCCCGCCGATGGCGCCGCCGATGCCGGTGCCCGAGTTGAAGAGGGCCACGCCGGGATTGCCGGTGTTGTCGAGCCCGATCGTCTGCGACCGGCCGCCCGGCTGGGCGTTGATGCCGCTGCGGAAGGGCGACACCGAGCCGTTGCTCTGCGTCGGGATCGCCGTCATGTTGAGCGGGTCGTTCACGCCGGTCTGAATGTTGAAGTCGAAGTCCACGCCGATCCGCTCGAAGAACGTGTCGGCGAGGGTGATGAACCTCACCTCGATCGTCACCTGGAGATCCTGGAGCCGGCGGAGCTGCTCGAGGAGGTTGGCGATCTCCTCGTGCACCTCCTGGGTCTGGCTGACGACGAGGCTGAGGTTGGTCTCGAACGGGCGGATCGCGCCCGGGCCGCCCTGCGTGTCCCAGGTTTCCTGGGCGACCGTGCTCTGGATCAGGTCGATGAGCGGCTGGAAGTTCTGCATGCCGCCGCCGATCGAGGGCGGGCCGAAGGGGATCGACGGCGTGGAGCCGGTGATCGGCGGGCCGCCGTTGCCGCCGAACTGCAGCTGGGCGAGCGACGCGGAATCGACCGCGGCGTCGCTGCCGGCGCGGGCCGCGTTGATGCCGGCGGGCGCCGGGCCCACCTGCACGGCGAGGTTGTTCCGCAGGGCCACCTGCGAATAGCCGTCGCGGAGGGCGCCGGTGATGCCGAGGCCGTCAGAGGAGAAGTTGGGGATCGGGAGCACGAGGTCGGCCACGGGATAGGTGACCGCGTAGACATCCCCCTTCACGAGCCGGGGGCTCGTGACCTTGAGCACCTCGTCCTTGACCACGTAGCTGAGGTGGAGCGGCTCGAGCAAGAGCCGCAGGGCGCTCTTCAGCGAGATCGGCTGGTCGAGGGCGAGCGTCACCGGCGTGTCGCTGCGGACGTCTTCCTGGTCGAGCCCCACCATGTCGAGGTGGATGGCCACGTCGGCCTGCTTGGCCAGGGCGTCGATCACCACGGCGAGCGGCTGGCCCCGGTAGGTGGGCTTCACCTGGGAGTCGAGCTTCTTGTGGATCGCCACCTCGGCGGCCGTGGCCCGCGAGCGACCCTCGGCCATCCGCTGCGACCGCGACTTCGTCAGGTCTTGCCAGTCCTTCGTCTCGGGAAACTTGATCGGGCCCACGAACGGCGTGCCGGAGGCCTCCACGTCTTCGGCCACGTCGAGGTAGCCGGCCTGCCGGTCGCCGTCGATCGACTTCTGGGTGTCGAGGCGGCGGATCATCCGGCTCTGGGCGAGCAGCTGGCGGACCACGGCGTTGTCGGGGGCGAGCTGGCCTGCCTTCTTGGCGATCGCTTCGGCCTCGGCAAACCGCCGCTCGTCCACGAGGGTGTTGTATTCCTCGATGAGCATCGCGATCCGCTGGTCCACCTCGACCTTCTGCGACCGCTCGCGGTCGACCTGGGCCTCGATCTGGGCGGCCTGCTTCTCCATCGCGAGCTCGTTGCGGCGCTTGCCGGTGGCTTCCTCGATGTCGCGGCGGGTCCGCTCGATCCGGCGGAGCATCTGCGCCTTCGTCTCTTCGGCGAGCTGCTGGTCGTCGAGCCCCTTGGCGGTCTTGTCGAGCAGGTCGAGCGCGTCGGCCGGCGACTTCTGCGACATCCGCTTGGCTTCGAGCTGCTTGGCGGCCACTTCGGCGCTGATCCGGGCCACGAGCAGGCTCTCGGCCGCGGCGGCGCTCGTCGGCGGAGCCTTCGCGGCCGGGGCGGCGGCGGGCTTGGCTGCCTGGTTGATCGCATCTTCGATCACCCGGCGGGCCGCCTTCTCGTCGAGCGGCTTGGCCGCGTCGGGGGGTGGCAGATCCTCGGCACCGGCCCGGCCGCACGCCAGCAAAACCACCGCCAAGGCGACGAGCCGGCCTGGGGAGGCCGGCACGGGTCGGCGTGGGCCGAACGCGGGTCGCAGGGTGGGGAGGCGTGACATGCGCGGATTCCTTGTGCGGGAAACGATCCGTGAGGCGGGAGAAGTACCCGCGTGCGTCGCGGCGGGTCAAGGCCACGTCCACCTGGCGGAAACCCCGTAAACCAGGCGGTTTCGGCAGGCCGAGGGCCGTCCGAAGCGGTCAACCACGTGGACAAAGGCCATGGAAGGCTTTGTCCACGGACAGCTAGGTGAGGCCCGACGGGTCGGTGGCGGCCACCGGGGGAGCCTGCCGCCGGGAAATCGCCTTCTCGACCGTGTCGAGCAGCTGATCGATCCGGAAGGGCTTGAAGAGCACCAGGTCGATGCCGGCCTGGCGGGCCTTCACGATCGAGTGGCCGGGGTCGTAGCCGAAGCCGGTCATGAGGATCAGCGGCACCGGATCGAGGATCTCCTGGAGCCGCAGGAGGAGCTGGTAGCCGCTCATGTCGGGGAGGCGGATGTCGGCGATGATCGCGTCGTAGGCGTCGCCGCGGCAGGCCCGCACCATCGACGCGGCCTCGACGCCGTCGCGGGCCGTTTCCACCGTGCAGCCCGAGCGTTCGAGCAGGGCGTGGGCTGCTTGCCGCACCTGCTCGTCGGAATCGACGACGAGGATCCGCTTGCCCACCAGGGCCCGGCGGCGGTCGCCCTGCCGCCGTTGCGTGTGGGCGGAGCTGGGGGCCATCTGCTCGCCCACCCGCTGGATCACCTGCTTGATGTCGCGGGCGTTTTTCAGGATCTGCTGCAGCCGCTGCACCACATCGGCGTCGTGCCCGATGTATTTCTCCATCACGCTGACGGCGTCGTTCAAGATGTCGTCCACCGGCAGGGCGACGGCGCCGTGGATGGCCTCGATGCTCTCGGCCGCCGTCGTCGCCTTCTCGGCCACGAGGAGTTCGAGGGTGTTGAGGGCCGCGGCCACGTCGCGCGAGAAAATCTCCAGGAACTGCAGGTCGGTGGAGTCGAAGCCGCCGGGCTCCGGGCTCTCCACGTTGAAGGTGCCGATCACCTGGTCGTGGAGCATGAGCGGCACGGTGATCGAGCTCTTGGCCCCCTTGCAGCCCTCGAGGTAGAGCGGGTCTTTGGTGGTGTCGCTGCACCAGTAGGCGTGGCCGGTGGCGGCCACGTAGCCGGTGACGCCGTTGTTCTCCCGCCGGGCGTGGAGGATGCGGGCCTCGGCCTCGGGCTGCATCCCCTCGGCGAGCAGCGGCTCGAGCCGGCCCGTCTGCCGGTCGAGGAGCCGGATCTCCAGCACGTCGAACTTCAGCAGGTCTTTCGAGTAATGGATGATGTTGCTCTTGAGCAGCTCGATCCGCTCGTGGACCGTCATGTCGGCGAGCTCGGCCGGCGAGAGGTCGGCGAGCGTCTGCCCGGCCGCGTGGATCGCCGCCCGCTTCTGCTGCTCGAGGATCGTCTTGGTGACGTCACGAACGGTGACGATGGCCCGCGGCCCGGAGCTGACGTCGGCCGGGGAGAAGGCCGCCGAGGCGTGGACGGCGAAGAACCGGTTGCCGGCCGTCTTGAGGATCGCGGAGTGGGCCCGGCCCGCCATCAGGGCCTCGAACAAGTCGCCGATCTCGGTGGGGCGGTGCTCCGCGGCCCAGCCGGTCAGCGACGAGAGAAAGTCGCGGCCGCGGAGGTCGCCCTGGCCGGCCCAGCCGGTGAGCCGCTCGTTGGCCCAGGTGATGCTGCCGCCGCAGTCCACCACCGCGACGCCGTCGGGAAGGTGCTCGACGACCTCGTGCTCACGATGCCGTGTCGCGGCCGGATCGGCCGATTCATCGTCACTACTCTGCGTCACCAGCCACTCTCCGCAGCCGACGGGCACCGAATCCCACGAGTATAAAACCGCCGCATCGCCCCGCCAAATCGCCATGTGGCGTTGTCGCTCAGCCTGCCCCACCTATACTCCCCAGGGTTGACGAGCCGCCGCCGGAGGCAATCCGGTGGCCGGCTTCCCGCCCCCCCCAATGCGGCCGTGCCGCTCTCCGAGGTCGATCGTGAGCGAGTCTTCCCCGTCGTTCCTGGAACGCCACCAGTTCCTGATCTATCGGCTGTTTTCCCTGGCCGGCCTGATCCCGGTGGGAGCGTTTCTCGCCGTCCACCTGCTGACCAACTCCTCGATCCTCGCCGGCGACGACGGCCGCACGTTCCAGTCGCGGGTCGACATGATCCACTCGCTCGGCCCGCTCCTGGTGCCGATTGAGTGGGCCTTCATCTTCCTGCCGATGCTGTTTCACGCGGCGGTGGGCTTCGTGATCATCGCCAACGGGATGCCCAACGTCGGCTCCTATCCGTATGTGGGCAACGTCCGCTACACGCTCCAGCGGGCCACCGGCATGATCGCGTTTGCGTTCATCGTCTGGCACATCATGCAGCTGCACTGGCTGGGCAAGCCGTTCGGCGGGGGCAGCTTCGACCCGCACCGTGCCGCCAGCACGGCCGCCACGGCGCTCCAGCCCACGCTCGTGGCGCTGCTCTACTGCATCGGCATCCTCTCGACCGTGTTTCACTTCGCCAACGGGCTCTGGACGCTCGGCATCACCTGGGGGCTGTGGACGAGCCCGGCGGCGATGCGGCGGGCCAACGTCGTGAGCATCGTGGTGGGCCTCGGCCTGGCGGCCGCCGGCCTCGGAGCCCTCGGCGGCTTCCGCACGCTCGACGTGGCGAAGGCTCGCGACGCCGAAACCTGGACTGAGAAGCAGAAGCGGGCCCTGTCGGTGCCGGGCGGAGCGGTGGCCCCGACCCCGATTCCCTCACCCACCCACTGATCCATCACGCAGGAACTCCACACCATGGCAGCGTCTGGGGCAGCATCGAGGGTTCTCGTCGTCGGCGGCGGTCTGGCAGGCCTCGCGGCCACCATGCGGCTCGCGGAGCTGGGGGTCGAGGTGGATCTCGTGAGCCTCGTGCCGGTGAAGCGGTCGCACAGCGTGTGTGCCCAGGGGGGCATCAACAGCGTCAACGCCCTCACCCGCCAGCAGGGCGACAGCGAGTGGAAGCACTTCGACGACACGGTCTACGGTGGCGACTTCCTCCAGCACCAGCCCCCGGTGAAGGAGATGGCCGACTGGGGCCCGCGGATCATCGACCTGATGGACCGGCTGGGCGTGCCCTTCAACCGCACGTCGGAGGGTTTTCGCGACCAGCGGCGGTTCGGCGGCACGCTCTACAAGCGGACCGCCTTCGCCGGGGCCACCACCGGCCAGCAGCTGCTCTACGCCCTCGACGAGCAGGTCCGCCGCTGGGAGGTGGAGGGCAAGGTGAAGAAGTGGGAGTTTTGGGACTTCCTCGGGCCGGTGCTCGATGAGTCGGGCCGCTGCCGGGGCGCCGTCTGCCAAGACCTCGTCACCATGCAGTTCAAGGCCTTCCCGACCGACGCCGTGGTGCTCGCCACCGGGGGCAACGGCCTGATCTACGGCCGCTCGACGATGTCGATGGTGTGCACGGGCAGTGCCGTGAGCCGGGCCTACCAGGCCGGCGCGTGGTATGGGAACGGCGAGTTCATCCAGGTGCATCCCACCGCCATCCCCGGCGCCGACAAGCTGCGGCTGATGAGCGAGAGCGCCCGCGGCGAAGGGGGCCGGGTGTGGGTGCCGCGGAAGCCGCAGGATCCCCGCGATCCGCGGAGCATCCCCGAGGCCGACCGCTCCTACTTCCTGGAGGAGCGGTATCCGAAGTATGGCAACCTCGTGCCCCGCGACATCGCCACCCGCGAGATCTTCGACATCTGCACGACCGACGGCCTCTCGGTGGAGAAGGACCGGCTCTGCGTGTATCTCGACCTCACGCACATCCCCAAGGAAACGCTCGACCGCAAGCTCGGCGGCATCCTCGACATCTACGAGAAGTTCCAGGGCGTTGATCCGCGGGTGACGCCGATGAAGATCTTCCCGGCGGTGCACTACTCGATGGGCGGCCTGTGGGTGGACTACGAGCGGAGCGCCACGGGCGGCATGGTGGAGGGGGCGGCCCGCAACCAGCAGACCAATATCCCCGGCCTCTACGCGATCGGCGAGTGCGACTACCAGTATCACGGGGCCAATCGCCTGGGGGCCAACTCGCTCCTCTCCTGCATCTTCAGCGGGCTGTTCGTGGCCCCCACGCTCGTGAACGTGTGCGGGGCGAAGGGGGCGGGCGACCACTCGCGGCTCTTCGATGCCGAGATCCGCCGCCACGAGGAGAAGCATCGCGAGCTGCTCGCCCGGACGGCGGGCGACGAGAATCCCTACGCCCTGCACCAGGAGCTCGGCAACCTGATGACGCGGGTGGCCACGGTGGTGCGGCGCAACGACCAGCTCGCCGCCGCCTACGACGACGTCTGCCGGATGGCGGACCGCTGGAAGCGGTGTGCCGTGTCGGACACGGGCAACTGGACGAACCAAAACGTGGTCTTCACCAAGGCGCTCGGCGAGATGTTCCCGATCGCGAAGCTGATCCTCAAGGGGGCCCTGCTCCGCGACGAGTGCCGCGGGGCCCACTTCAAGCCGGCCTTCTCGATGCCCGGCCTCAAGGCGACCGACCCGGAGGCCAAGCGGCTGGAGGCGGAGGGCTGGTGCGACGCCTTCGAGGCGAACACGAAGAAATGGCTGAAGTCTACGATCGCCGCCTGCGGGGCCAACGGCGATCCGGAGATCACCTACCAAGACATCGACACGTCGCTGACTCCGCCGCGGCCGCGGCTCTATGGCCTGGTGGGCGGCGATGCGATCGAAGAGGTGTGGAAGCAGCGGGCGGCGAAGCGGGCCGGCCAGGGCGAGCCGCAGGGGCAGCCGGTCGGCGCCGGGGCCTGACACGCACAATTCACTCGGAGAACCAACCATGATCAAGGCAGCTGATGCGGCGGCGGATCTCGTGCACCACGCGGGCGGCGACGACCATGCTCCGGCCCATGCCGTGGTGCGGGTGCGGGTGTTGCGGCAAGACGTGGCGGGGGGCGAGAGCTACTGGGAGCGATTCGAGGTTCCCTACGAGCCCAACATGAACGTGATCAGCGTTCTGCAGAAGATCGCGGCCCAGGCCCGGTCGCAGGACGGCCGCAAGGTGGCGCCGGTGGCGTGGGACTGCAACTGCCTCGAGGAGGTGTGCGGCTCCTGCACGATGCTGATCAACGGCCGCACGCGGATGGCCTGTTCGGCGCTGGTCGATCGGCTGCAGGCCGAGGATGGCGACGAGATCGAGCTCCGGCCGATGTCGAAGTTTCCGGTGGTTCGCGACCTCGTGGTCGATCGCCGGCGGCTGTTCCGTGGCCTGGAAAAAGTAAAAGCCTGGGTGCCGGTGGAGGGGTCGTACGACCTCGGCCCGGGCCCGCGGATTTCGCCGGATGAGCAGGAGGAGGCCTATCCGCTCTCGGAGTGCATGAGCTGCGGCTGCTGCCTGGAGGCCTGCCCGCAATACACGAAGGTGGAGGTGGTGCGGCACGACGGGGAGTCGGAGGCCGACTTCGAGAAGCGGCGGCTGGCCGCCTTCGACGCGGGCTTCGTGGGGCCGCATGCGATCAGCCAGGCGGTGCTCTTCAACGCCCATCCGACGGGCAAGATGATCGCCGACGAGCGGATGCAGGCCCTCACGCGGCAGGGCGGCCTGCAGATGTGCGGCAACGCGCAAAACTGCGTGGCCGTGTGTCCGAAGCACATCCCGCTGACGCGGTCGATCGCCCGCGCGGGCCGTGCCGCCACGGTCTGGGCCCTGAAGAAGCTCTTCGACCG
>JBBAVS010000140.1:1823-9166 GCA_040397585.1 Pirellulales bacterium | reverse complement strand
TGTCCACGCCGGCGAACTTCACGAACGGGAACACGCTCTCCTTCACGCTCACGTGGGCGGGCACCGGATCGGCCGTGATCCCCTGCTCCGCCAGGCTCGTGCCCGCCATCACCTTCACCGCCACCTTCGCCACCGGCAGCCCCGTGGCCTTGGCGACGAAGGGCACGGTGCGGCTGGCCCGCGGATTGACCTCGATCACGTAGAGCGCCTGGCCGCTCGACCCGTCTTCGCCCGCCTCCTTCTTGACCGCGAACTGGACGTTCATGAGGCCGACCACGCCGAGGCTCTTCGCGAGGCCGGTGGCCGCCGCCTTGATCTCCGCGATCATCTGGGGCGCGAGGCTGTGGGGCGGGATGCAGCAGGCCGAGTCGCCCGAGTGCACGCCGGCCTCCTCGATGTGCTCCATCACGCCGGCCACGATCACGTCCTTGCCGTCGGCGATGCAGTCCACGTCCACCTCGATCGCGTCCTCGAGGAAGCGGTCGATGAGCACGGGCTGCCCCTGGGCCACGGCGAACGCCTCGGCGACGTAGCGCTCGAACTGCGACTGGTCGTAGCAGATCTCCATCGCCCGGCCGCCGAGCACGAAGCTCGGCCGCACGAGGCTCGGATAGCCGATCCGGGCCACCTCGCGGCGGGCCTGCTCGAGCGTTCGCGCGATGCCGCTGTCGGGCTGCTTGAGGCCGAGCCGATCGAGCAGGTCGCGAAACTTCTCCCGGTCCTCGGCCATCTCGATCGTGTCGACCGACGTGCCGATGATCGGCAGGCCGGCCGCGTGGAGCGCCCGGGCGAGGTTCAGCGGGGTCTGCCCGCCGAGCTGCACGATCACGCCGTCGGGCTGGATCCGGTCGGCGATGTTGAGCACGTCCTCGCAGGTGAGCGGCTCGAAGAACAGCATGTCGCTCGTGTCGTAGTCGGTGCTCACCGTCTCCGGGTTCGAGTTGACCATCACGCTCTCGATGCCCAGCTCGCGGAGCGCGAAGCTCGCATGGCAGCAGCAGTAGTCGAACTCGATCCCCTGCCCGATCCGGTTGGGGCCGCCGCCGAGGATCATCACCCGCTTCCTGCCCGGCTCCTTGGGCGGTGTCTCGTCCTCGTCTTCCCAGGTGGAGTAGAAGTAGGGTGTGACCGCCTCGAACTCGGCGGCACAGGTGTCGACCGCCTTGTAGGTGGCCACGATCCCGCGTCGCTTTCGCTCCGCCCGGATCTCGAACTCGCTCGAATCCAGGAGCGTGGCCAGCTGCCGGTCGGAGAAGCCCGCCTGCTTCGCCATCCGCAGCGTGCCGTCGTCGAGCGCGGCGAGCGAGCCGACCGTCCGCAGCAGGCTCTCGATCTCGACGAGCTGCTGCAGCTGGTCGAGAAACCAGCGGTCGATCGCCGTGATCTCGTGGATCTCGTCGACCGAGAGCCCCGCCTTGATCGCGTAGCGGAGATACCAGACGCGGTCGGGGTCGGGCGTGGCGATCTTCGCGCGGATGTCGTCGATCGAGGGCTCGGCCGGCGTGCCCCAGAGATCCTTGCCGTCGCACCCGAACCCGAACGAGCCCACCTCCAGGCCACGGAGCGCCTTCTGGAAGGCCTCCTTGAAGGTCCGGCCGATCGCCATCGTCTCCCCCACGCTCTTCATCTGCGTGGTCAGCCGGCTGTCGGCCTCGGGAAACTTCTCGAAGGCGAACCGCGGCACCTTCACGACCACGTAGTCGATCGACGGCTCGAAGCAGGCCTTCGTCTTGCGGGTGATGTCGTTGGCGAGCTCGTGGAGCCGCCAGCCGACCGCGAGCTTGGCCGCGATCTTCGCGATCGGGAACCCGGTCGCCTTGCTCGCCAGGGCGCTCGACCGACTGACCCGCGGATTCATCTCGATGACGATCATCCGGCCCGTCTCGGGGTCGACGGCGAACTGGATGTTGGAGCCTCCCGTCTCGACGCCGATCGCCCGGATCACGGCGAAGCTCGCGTCGCGCATCCGCTGATACTGCTTGTCGGTGAGCGTCATCGCGGGCGCGACGGTGATCGAATCGCCGGTGTGCACGCCGCAGGGGTCGAAGTTCTCGATGGAGCAGATCACGACGGCGTTGTCGTCGGTGTCGCGCATCACCTCCATCTCGTATTCCTTCCAGCCGAGGATCGACTCCTCGACCAGCACCTCCCCCACCGGCGAGAGGTCGAGGCCGCGCTGCACCTTGGCGTCGAACTCCTCGCGGTTGTAGGCCACGCCCGAGCCGGAGCCGCCGAGCGTGAAGCTCGGCCGGATCACCGCCGGCAGGCCGATCTCGACGAGCACTTCGCGGGCTTCCGGCAAGCTCCTCACGATCCGCCCCCGGCAGGTCTCCAGGCCGATCTTCTGCATCGTGGCCTTGAAGACCTCGCGGTCCTCGCCGCGGCGGATCGCGTCGGCCTTGGCGCCGATCATCTCCACGCCGTGCTTCTCCAGCACGCCGTGCTTCACCAGTTCCATCGCCAGGTTGAGGGCCGTCTGGCCGCCCAGCGTGGGGAGCACGGCGTCGGGCTTCTCGACCTCGATCACCTTCTCGAGCGTCTGCCAGGTGAGCGGCTCGATGTAGGTGCGGTCGGCGGTGCCCGGATCGGTCATGATCGTGGCCGGGTTCGAGTTGACCAGCACCACCCGGTAGCCATCCTCGCGGAGGGCCTTGCAGGCCTGCGTGCCGGAATAGTCGAACTCACAGGCCTGGCCGATGACGATGGGGCCGGACCCGATCAGGAGGATGGTGTGCAGGTCGTCGCGGCGCGGCATGGAACAGCTTCTGCGGGGCGGGCAAAAATCGCCCGAGGGTAGCATCCTTCGCGGCCCGCAGACAACGAGCGGCTACAATCACCGCACGCCATACACCTCCGCCGTCCCCCGCGTCCCGAAACCTGCCATGTCGATCCCCACGCCCACGACCGACGCCCTTCGCGACACCCTGCCCGACGACCTCAAAGACATCCGCCTCAACGTGGGGTCGGTCCTCGCCGGCGAAAACCTCCAGCCGGCCCAGGCCCTCGGGGTGGCGCTGGCGGCGGCCCGGTTCATCCGCTGCCGGCCGCTCATCGAGGCCCTGGAGTCGGACGCCCGTGCGGGCCTCGGCGACACGGCCCCCCCCGTGCTCTCCGACGCGGTCGCCGCGGCGGGCCTGATGGCGATGAACACGGTCTACTACCGGTTCCGGCACATGCTCGGCAAGGAGAGCTACGAGTCGCGGTCGCCGCGGCTGCGGATGAGCCGGATGGCCCAGCCCGCCACCTCGAAGCTCGATTTCGAGCTGATGAGCCTCGGCTGTGCAGCGCTTGCCGGCTGCGAGCTCTGCATCAAGAACCACGAGGCGAGCCTGCTCCACCTCGGCGCCAGCGAAGACGCCTGCCACGACGCCGTGCGGATCGCCGCGGTGATCAACGCCGCCGCCTGCGGGCTCGCCTGATTCGCTGCCCCTCGCTCACGCCAGCTCGCGGAGATACTCGAGCGTGTAGATGCCGGTGTCGTGGCCGTCGGAGAAGCCGATCGAGTAGGCATACTGCCCCACGGGCTTCATGCCCGTGACCACCAGCGGCACCAGGTCTTCCGGCCGCAGCACCTGCAGCATGGGCACTGGCGTCGGCGCCGACCGTTTCTCCCGGCAGGTGGCGCAGGGGCAGGCATCGCGGAGCAGCTTCGCGGTGTAGCGGGCGGTCGTGCCGTCGCTCCAGTCGATCTCGATGGCCTTGCCCGCGGCTTCGTCCGCCGCCCGGCGGATCGCCGTCGGCACGGGCTGATTCGGCGTCATGCATTCCCTCCGGGTGTGTGTCGCAGATCGACGAATCGTCGCCCCTTGCCCTCGAACCGCGGCAGGCTGCCACGCGGCACCGTCCGGACGGCGACCCGCAGGCCGAGGCGGATCTTGAGCTCGCGGGCGACGCGCTCGGGATCGTCGAGGCGATCCTCGATCTCGAGCGTCAGCTCGTCGAGGCTCTCGCGGGTGGAGGCCGTGAGCCGGTGCTCGATCACCTCGGGAAATCCGCGGACGATCTCGTCGATGGCGTGCGGAAACACGTTGATGCCCCGGATCACCAGCATGTCGTCGGTGCGGCCGAGGATGCCGCCGGCGAGCCGCACCCAGGGGCAGGCGCCCGCCTCGACATCGGCCGGGGAGGCCCACGTTGGCCGAACCACGTCGCCGGTGCGGTAGCGGATCACCGGCGCCCCGCAGCGGCCGAGCGTCGTGAGCACCAGCTCCGCGAGCTGCCCGGGTTCGGCGGCCGCGCCCGTCTCGACTGCGAGAAACTCCGGGTGGAACCAGTCCTCGATCACGTCGAGCCCGTCGCCGTGGTGGTCGCCCACGCCCCAGGGGCCAACCTCGGTGGCGCCGGCGTGATCGAGCACGTCGGCGGCCCACGCGGCGGCGATCCGGGCCCGGGTGGCGGCAACCGAGCCGCCGGGTTCGCCGGCCACGATCACCAGCCGCACCCCGAGCGCGGCGGCGTCGATCTTCGCCTCGGCCGCCACCTCGGCGAGGTGCAGGGCGTAGCTCGGCGTCGCCAGCAGCACGCTGCCGCCGACGGTGCGGATCAGCTCCAGACGCGCCAGGCTCGTCATGCCCCCGGTCGGAATCGCCAGCGCCCCGGCAGCGATCGCCGCCTCGAATCCGCTCCAGAAACCGACGTACGGACCGAACGACGAGGCCACGACCACGCGATCGCCGGCGGTCACGCCGCCGCGGTCGAGGATCGTCTCCCAGCAGGCCATCCACCACGCCCAGTCGGCGGCGGTGTCGTGCACCGGCAGCGGCCGGCCGTGCGTGCCGCTCGTCTGGTGGTAGCGGACGTAGCGGTCCGGCTCCCAGGTGAGGTTGCCGGGGCGGCCGGTCGCGGCCGCCGCCTCCACGAGCTCGTCCTTGAAGGTGAACGGCCAGGTGGCGAGGTCGTCGAGCCCGCGGATGCCGGCCGGATCGATCACGCGGGAGAGCTTCGCGGCATAGAAGCCGTTGTGCGGAAGCACCTCGCGGAGCATGGCCCTCAGCCGATCGAGCTTGCGGGCATCGACCGCATCACGGGCGGCAGCATGGGCAGATCGGTCGTCGCTCGCCATGCGGCGATTATGGCATGCCGAGCGACGGGATGCCTTGCGACGGTGCGTTTCGCAGCGGCGGCTGGAGGCCCTGCATGCCCTGCGGCGGCGGGAGCACGAGCGGCTGCTGGGGCGGGGCCGGCAGCGGCTGCGGGGCGTATGGCTGGATCGGCGACTGCACGGGTGGCGGCGCCGGCACCGGCTGGACGACCGGCGCGGGTGTGACCACCGGCTGCGGCGCCACCGGCGGCAGGCTGCCCGCCGCGAGCCGCACCTGCTCCGCACGCGACACGACGAGTTCCGCCGGCGTCGATGCCGCCGGCTGCATCGCGAGATCGACCACCCGCTCGTCGCGCACCTCCCAGGGGATGATGTTCTCGGTGACGAAGTCGAGCGGGAAGATCTCGTACCACGGCACGGGGAAGGGCTGCCGGACGGTGAGCGTCTCGTAGCCGTCCTTCACGAGCCTGATCTTCCGGGTGCCGTAGTAGACGAAGTCGTGCGACACCGGCGTGCTGCCCAGCGGATAGTCGTCGACGTAGACGAGCGCCCCGGGCGGATTCGAGCGGATCGTCATCCGGCGCTGGACGCACCCGGGCGACGAGAGCACGGCGGCGGCGGCGGCGAGCAGAAAGACACGACGCATGCGGCGGACAATACGAGCCGAACTCGGCCGCCGCCAGATCGACAGGAGTTGCCCAGGTTGCCCGGGCCGTGCCAGGTCGCGACCGTGCCGCCGGCTGGCTAGACTTTCGGTCCTCCCCCTTTCCTTGCCCCACCCTCCCGCTTTCCCGGGGTTCGACGCGTGGCATCCGGCACCACTCTCGACTACTGCGAACTGACCGATATCGGTCGCCGGCGGGCCAACAACCAAGACGCCAAGGCGGTGCTCGTGCCCTGGGGCCTCGAGCAGTATCGCCGCCGCGGCTGGCTGTTCGTGGTGGCCGACGGCATGGGAGCCCATGCCGCGGGCGAGATGGCCAGCGCCCTGGCGGTCGAGCACGTGCCGCTCTTCTACGAGAAGGCAGCCGCGCGCTCGCCGCCGCTGGCCCTCAAGGCAAGCATCGAGCAGGCCAACGCGGAGATCCACGCCCGTGGCGAGAACGCGATCGACATGAAGGGCATGGGCACCACCTGCACAACGCTGGCGCTCCTGCCCCGCGGGGCCTTGGTGGGCCATGTGGGAGACAGCCGCGCCTATCGCATCCGCGGCACCACCATCGACCAGCTCTCCCGCGATCACTCCCTCGCCTGGGAGATGGAGGCGCACCGTCCCGCCGGCGTCGAGGATGCGATCCCGAAGAACATCATCACCCGCTCCATGGGGCCGCACCCGCAGGTCACGGTGGACCTCGAGGGGCCGTTTCCGGTCGCCGCCGACGACGTGTTCCTGCTCTGCAGCGACGGGCTGTCGGGCCAGGTCGCCGACGAGGAGATCGGCCTCCTCGCGGGCAGCCTGCCGACGCGCGACGCGGCCGCGGCACTCGTCGGGCTGGCGCTCGTCCGCGGTGCCCCCGACAACGTCACCGTGATCGTGGCCCGCGCCGGTGAGAACGAGGCTTCTCCCGCCACGGCCGACACGACCCCGTGGCCGCTCAGCGAGGAGGTGCCCGCGGCCGCGGCCCGCCGCCCCGTGTCCTGGCCCCTGCTCGGCCTCGCGGCCGGGAGCCTGCTGGTGGCCCTCGTCGGCTACGGCGGCCTCACCACCGAGGCTGCCATCGCCAGCCTCGGCGCCGGGCTGGCGGAAGCGCTGGCGTTCGCCACCCTCGCCGCCATGGGGCTGCTCTTCGTCGGCTCGCTGCTCGCGGCCCTGCTCGGGGCGATCGCCCCGGCGAGCGGTGGCGTCCGCGTGCTCCGGCCGGGGGCGAAGCTCGGCGCCGGCCCCTACCGCAGCTACTCCTGCGCGGCTTCCGCGCCCCTGCTCGAAGGCATCATCGCCGCCGTCGAGTCGGCGGCCGACGGCCTGTCGAGCCGCGACCGCGACCGGCTGCTGGACGCCGTGGCCGAGGCCCGCCGGCTGTTGGCGGCCGGCGACCTGCCCGCCGCAATCCGGGCCGCCGCGGCCGCGATCGCCATCTACCGCCGCGTGGTCGAGGCGGCCCGGTCCGACGAGACCGTCCACGGCTGATCCGGGGCATCCGCGAACCGGGTGCCCGCAGGTTTTCATGAGTGGCCGCAGGTTTTCAACCTGCGGAACATCCCGAAGCAGCTGCGTGTGCAGGTTGAAAACCTGCACCCACTTTCCACGTTGAAAACCTGCACCCACTTTCTCGGTTGAAAACCTGCACCCACTTTTCCCGTT
>JBBAVS010000140.1:0-1723 GCA_040397585.1 Pirellulales bacterium | reverse complement strand
GTTGAAAACCTGCACCCACTTTCTCGGTTGAAAACCTGCACCCACTTTTCCCGTTGAAAACCCGCAGCCACTTTCATGGCTGAAAACCTGCACCCACGTCACACCGGCGCAGCAAGCTCTGCGGGTCACGCGATCCGGGAAGACCGCCTGCGACCTTTCAGGGGCCGTGCCTCCGACAACGGTTGTGCCGAATCTCTGGCCGATGACTCCCCGGAACTTTCTCCGGGAGGATAGCAATGCGTGACGGCCTGGCGGTGGCGGCGGCGGTGATCGGCATGGCCCTCGGCAGCTGGACGGCGGCCCAGGAAACAGGCTTCGTCGGCCAACCCGGCCAGGTCGGCTCGTTCGAGGCGTTTGACCCGGTGCTCAACGACGACGTGATGACGGGCGTGATCCCCTCCGGGCAGGACTGGTTCCTGTTCGGTGGCGGCGACCGCGGCGGCATCTCCGGCTGGCTCAACGGCGGCTTCATCGGCAACTTCGGCGTACCGCCGAGCAAGTTCAACGGTCCCTACAACGCCGTGGACCGGGCCAACGAGCCGATGATGAACCAGGTCTACCTCATCGCCGAGCAAACGCTCCCGACCGACGGCGACAACGGCATCGGCTACCGGACGGACCTGCTCTACGGCGAAGACTTTCCCCTGGCGATGTCGCTCGGCTGGGAGACCAACCCCGGGCCCACCGACTGGAACAGCGGCGAGTTTTACGGCCTCGCGATCCCGCAGCTCTACGCCGAAGTCGGCAACCAAGACCTCTCGCTCAAGCTCGGCCACTTCTACACGATCGTGGGCTACGAGGGCGTGCCCGCCGTCGGCAACTTCTTCTATCCGAGGTCATACAGCTATCAGTTTGCCGGCCCGTTCACCCACTGGGGCGGCCTCGTGAACTGGAAAGCCTCCGACAACGTCGAGGTCGATGGCGGCCTCGTCAACGGCTGGAACAGCCTGGCCTCTCCGTACAGCGATGCCAACTTCCTCGGCCGGATCCGGGCGAAGAACGACGACAACTCGCTGGCCACGACCTTCGCGGTCATCTCTGGAAACGAAGGCAACGACTTCTCGCCCCTCTTCCAGCCGGCGCCACCGCTCACCTCGGCCAACCGCACCCGCTACAGCCTCTTGTTCGAGGTCCGGCCGACCGACAACGTGGAATACGTCTTCCACCAGTGGCTCGGCACGCAGGCCAAGGGACTCGCCGACGGCGGCACCGCGCTCTGGACCGGCATCGACCAATACCTCTACTACCGCTGGAGCAAGACCTGGCTCTGGGGAGCCCGCTTCGAATGGTTTCAAGACACCGACGGCACCCGGGTGGGCTTGAACCGGCCGAGCAACCCCAACCACGTGCCGCTCCCCGGCAACTACTACTCGCTCACGCTCGGCCCCAACTGGGTGCCGACGGGCAACTTCATGATGCGGCCCTGCTTCCGCTGGGACTTCTTCGGCGGCCCCACCGGCCCGCGCCGCGCCTACAACGACGGCGTCAGCAACCAGCAGACGATGCTGGGCTTCGACCTGATCCAGAAGTTCTGATACGAATCACACGCGATCCTCAGGCGTAACTGCCTACGGGAGTCCAGCGGTGTGCGGTCGTACCGCTCACGCGGTTACGCTTCCCGGATCAGGAAGCCCAATCGCGTAAGCGATGGGGATCGCCCGGATCAGAAAGCCCAATCGCGTAAGCGATGGGGATCGCCCGGATCAGGAAGCCCAATCGCGTA
>JBBAVS010000139.1:0-9305 GCA_040397585.1 Pirellulales bacterium | reverse complement strand
GGCGTTACGCTTCCTGAGCGGCACCAGGAAGCCCAATCGCGTGAGCGATGGGGACCGAAGCGACGTCCGGCGTGGGGCGATCGTACGCCTTACGGCGTTACGCTTCCTGAGCGGCACCAGGAAGCCCAATCGCGTGAGCGATGGGGACAGAAGCGACGCCCGGCGTGGCGCGATCGTACGCCTTACGGCGTTACGCTTCCTGAGCCGCGGCCACGCCGGCTGCTGCGGCCTATACTTTCCGCGATGCGAACGCTGATTCTCGTGCCGACCGATCTCGAACGGCGCGTGCTCGATCCCCTCGTGATCCCCGCGCTCGGCCGTGATGGCCTCGTGGCACTCTGCGGCTTCGGCCCCGTGGCCGCCGCCGCCCGCGCGGCGCTGCTCGTGGCCCGCCACCAGCCGGAGCGGGTGCTGCTCGTCGGCATCGCCGGCCGGATGGACGATGGCCTGTCTCTTGCGGCGGCGTATCGCTTCCAGCAGGTGGCCTGCTTCGGCATCGGCGTCGGCTCGCGTGACGAGTTTCTCCCTGCGGCCGCGGTCGGCTGGCCCCAGTGGCCCGGCGCTGCCGCCGATGGATCGCCTGCGATCGGCGACGTGATCGCCGTGGGACTGAAGGATGCGTCGCCCGCAGAAGATCGCCTCCTGCTCACGGCCTGCGCCGCCTCGGCCTCCGCCGCCGACGTGCACGCGCGAAAGCACGTGTATCCCGCCGCCGTGGCGGAAGACATGGAGGGGTTTGCCGTGGCGTTCGCCTGCCGGCTGGCCGGCGTGCCGTGCGAGATCGTCCGCGGCATCTCCAACACCGCCGGCGACCGCGACCAGAGCCGGTGGCAGACGCAGGCGGCCCTCGAAGCGGCGGGCAGGCTGGCGGCCCAGCTGATCGCGGAGGAACCGTGAGCCGCACCATCCGCCTGGGCATCTCGACCTGCCCCAACGACACCTTCGCGTTCCACGGACTGCTCACCCGGGCGGTGGATTGGCGTGGGCTGTCGTTCGAGGTGGAACTGCTCGACATCCAGCAGCTCAATGAGCGGCTGCTGGCCGGCGACTTCGACGTCGCCAAGACGAGCTTCCACGCCGCCCTCGCACTGGCCGACGACTATGTGGTGCTGCCGAGCGGCTCGGCGCTCGGGTTCGGCGTGGGGCCGCTCTTGCTCTCGGCACACGCCGGCGGCAGGCCGACCGGCCCCGGGCAGCTCACACTCTGCCCCGGCCGACACACGACGGCCGCGCTCCTCTTCGCGCTCTTCCACCCGCACACGACGCGGGTGGAGCACGTCGTGTTTTCCGAGATCATGCCGGCGCTCGAGGCGGGGCGGGCCGACTTCGGCGTCTGCATCCACGAGGGGCGGTTCACCTGGCAGCAGCACGGCCTCGGGCTGGTGGAAGACCTCGGCACCCGCTGGGAGACCGAGACCGGCTGCCCGCTCCCGCTGGGCGGCATCGTGGCCAGCCGACGGCTGCCCGCCGACACGATCGCGACGGTGCAGCGGGTGATCCACGACTCGCTCCAGCACGCCCTCGCCGACCGCGCCGCCGCCCTGCCGACGATGCGGGCGCACGCCCAGGAACACGACGACGCAGTGCTGATGCAGCATGTCGATCTCTACGTCAACGAGTGGACGGTGAACCTCGGAGCCGTGGGGAGCCGGGCCCTCGAAGAACTCTCGGCCCGAGCCGCGTCGATCGGCCTCGGAACGGGCCGGCGCCTCGAGATCTTCGCGGGCTGACGTGGCAGCAACCGCAGTCCCGCGCGGAACCTCCCGCGTTGAACGCATCACCGGCGGCGCGGACCACCCGCCATGCCGTATGCTTCTCCGGCATGCCACGGTTCATCATTCTGGAACACACCGCCGCGCCCGACGATCCCGCCAGCCTCCACTACGACCTGCTCCTCGAAGAGGGTGAGCAGTGCCGGACGTGGCGGCTCGCCACGGTTCCACAGGCTGGCGGGCCGGATGTGAACGCGGTCGAAATGGCCCGCCACCGACTCGCCTGGCTAGACCATGAGGCGGGTGAGGTTTCGGGCGGCCGTGGGTTCGCCCGCCGCGTGGCTGCCGGCACCTACGAACCGGCGGCGTGGGAGCCCCACACGCCGCCCGCGGCGGAGCAGGTGTCGGTGCGGCTGCATGGCCCCGAGATCACCGGCTGGCTGCGGCTTCGCTGGCACGACGATCACTGGCTCGCCTGGCTCGTGCCCTGACCCCCGAGCGCAGCCGCCGCGGCGGACGGGCATTTGTGAGGGGCGTAAGGAGATGATAAAGTCGATGGGTCTCTCGACCGTCCCGCTGAACGACCAGAACGGTCCGCGATCCGAGGCCTGGTGGACCTCCTCGGGCCGGCGATGCGGGTGACCCCTCGTGGAAAGCGTTCCATGGGTTGCTCGATCTTTCCCCGTGCGGGATTCGGAGCCTCGATCGTCCTCGCCGCGGCGGGATGGTTCGTTGCCGGGTCCACCCGCGCCGAAGCCCCGCCGGCGCCGCTCGACTTCAACCGCGACATCCGGCCGATCCTGTCGGAAAACTGCTTCTACTGCCACGGCCAGGATGCCAACAAGCGGCAGGCCGACCTCCGGCTCGACCTCCGTGAGGCCGCCGTCGCGGCACAGGCGATCGTGCCCGGCACGCCGGGCTCCAGCACTCTCCTCGAACGGATCCACTCCACCGATCCCGACGTGCTGATGCCGCCCCCCGATTCCAATCGGCGGCTCTCCGACCACCAGAAGCGGCTCCTCGATCGCTGGATCGCCGAGGGGGCCGGGTATGAGCCGCACTGGGCGTTTGCGGCCCCGGTGCGGCCGGCCCTGCCGCCGGTGCAGCGGGCCGACTGGCCCCGCCAGCCGCTCGATCACTTCGTGCTTGCGAAGATCGAAGCCGCGGGGCTCGCGCCGGCCCCGGAGGCCGACCGGGCCACGCTGATCCGTCGCCTCTACGCCGATCTCGTCGGCCTGCCGCCGACGCCGGAGGAGGTCGATGCCTTCGTGGCCGACGAGCGGCCGGACGCATACGAGTTGCTGGTGGACCGCCTTCTCGCCGCGCCGCATTACGGCGAGCGGATGGCCCTGCCGTGGCTCGACGCGGCCCGCTACGCCGACTCCAACGGCTTCCAGCAGGACGGCGACACGTGGCAGTGGATCTGGCGCGACTGGGTGGTGACCGCCCTCAACGCCGACATGCCCTTCGACCAGTTCTCGATCGAGCAGCTCGCCGGCGACCTCCTGCCTGACGCCACACCGGAGCAGAAGATCGCCAGCGGCTTCAACCGCAACCACCTCCTCAACGGCGAGGGGGGCGCGATCCCCGAGGAGCAGCGGTTCAACAATCTCTTCGACCGCGTGGACACGACGAGCACCACCTGGCTCGGCCTGACGATGGCCTGCGCGCAGTGCCACGACCACAAATACGACCCGCTGACCCGCACCGACTACTACGCCCTCCTCGACGCCTTCAACCGGCTCCCCGAGACCGGCACGCCGACGCGGTTCTCGGCCCGGATCCGCGTGGCCCCTCCCGTGCTGGAACTGCCCAGTGCCGAAAACAATGCCCGGCTGGCCGCCCTGGAGGCGGAGATGAAAGCCCTGGAGGCGGAGTCGAAGCCGGTCGTCGAAGCCCTCTACGCCGCCTGGAAGACAGGCCTGTTCACCGACGGCACGCCGGCCGACGGCGATGGTCTTCCGCGGACGCTCCCGCCGCTGTTGATCAAGCCGGAGGCCGACCGCACCGACAACGACAAGCGGGAAATCGAGCAGGAACTCCGCCGCTTCTTCGACGCCAAGGTGAAGGCCCCGCTGATCAACAATTTGCCGCAGGAGGCGAAGTATGAGGCGGCCCGCAAGGCCTTCGAGGAGTACAAGGGCGACCAGATCCCGCGGGTGATGGTGATGAGCGACGAGCAGCCGCGAGACACGCGGATCCTCGAGCGTGGCGACTACCTCGCGCCGGTCGGGGAGAAGGTCGAGTTCCGGCCGCCGGTGTTTCTGCCGCCGCTGCCCGCCGACGTCCCGCGCAACCGCCTCGGCCTCGCCCGCTGGCTGTTCCTGCCGGAACACCCGCTCACGGCCCGCGTGCAGGTCAACCGGATGTGGCAGCAGTTCTTCGGGACGGGCCTCGTGAAGACGACCGAAGACATGGGCGTGCAGAGCGAGTATCCGACCCACATGGATCTGCTCGACTGGCTGGCGGTGGAGTTTCGCGAGCAGGGCTGGAGCCAGAAGCGGCTGCACCGGCTGCTGGTCACCAGCGCCACCTACCGGCAGTCGAGCCGGGTGACCGCCCCCCACCTCGCCGGCGACCCCGAGAACCGGCTGCATGCCCGGGGAAGCCGGTTCCGCATGCCGGCGATGGTGCTCCGCGACGTGGCGCTCGCCGCCAGCGGCCTGCTCGACCTCACGCGCGGCGGCCGCCCCGTCTATCCGTATCAGCCCGACCAGATCTGGGAGGCGTTGGCGATCACCAAGGAGCGCGACTTCACCTATCCGACGGGCCACGGCGCCGACCTCTACCGCCGCAGCCTCTACACCTTCTGGCGGCGGACGGTGAGCCCGGCCAACATGTTTGACGCCGCGAACCGCCAGACCTGCACGGTGCGGGCGAGCCTCACGAGCACGCCGCTGCACGCCCTCACCACGCTCAACGATCCCACCTGGGTGGAGGCGGCGCGGGTGCTCGCCGCGCGGAGCCTGAAGCACGCCACCGGCCTGGAGGAGAGGCTGGCCTACGCGTTCCGCCGCGTGGTCGGCCGGCGACCGACCGGCGACGATCTGACGGCGCTCGCCCGGATGCACGGCCGGCAGTTGGAGGTGTATCGCGCCGACATCGAGGCGGCAAAGCAGCTCGTGCGCGTGGGCGCGAGCCCGCACGACGCGGCGCTCGATCCCGCGGAGCATGCGGCCCTGGCGAGCGTGTGCCTCGCGATCCTGAATCTCGACGAAGCGCTGACGAGGGAATGAGCATGCGGGATCTTCAGCTCGAAAACGTCCGCCACGTCACCCGCCGGCAGCTCTTCGGCTCCGCCGGCATGGGGATCGGCTCGGTGGCGCTGGCCTCGCTCCTGGCCCGCAACGCGGCCGCGTCCGGCACGCCCGGGCTGACCGGCCTGCCGCATCACCCGCCGAAAGCGAAGCGGGTGGTGATGCTCTGGCAGGGGGGCGGACCGTCGCACATCGACCTCTTCGACCCCAAGCCGGTGCTCATGGAGCGGGGTGGGCAGGACGTGCCCGAGAGCGTGCGGGGCTCCACGCGGCTCTCCACGATGTCGAGCGGCTACGTGAAGTGGCCGGTCGTGTCGCCCATCAAGCCGTTCACGAAGTATGGCCGCTGCGGCATGGAGATGAGCACGCTGCTGCCCCAGCTCGGCAGCCTCGCCGACGACCT
The DNA here is from genome assembly GCA_040397585.1 of Pirellulales bacterium. Classification (GTDB taxonomy): domain Bacteria; phylum Planctomycetota; class Planctomycetia; order Pirellulales; family UBA1268; genus QWPN01. Next base: position 3,933 of record JBBAVS010000139.1, on the reverse strand, counting down.
CTGCCTCGTGCGGAGCATGAACACCGAGGCGGTCAACCATGCCCCGGGCGTGACCTTCTTCCTGACGGGATCGCAGGTGCCGGGCCGGCCGAGCATGGGCGCCTGGATGAGCTACGGCCTCGGCTGCGAGACCGACGACCTGCCGGCGTTCGTGGTGATGACCTCGAGCGACAAGGGCAAGACCTGCGGCCAGTTGTTCTTCGACTACTACTGGGGAAGCGGCTTCCTGCCGTCGCGCTACCAGGGGGTGAAGTTCCGCAACACCGGCGATCCGGTGCCGTATCTCGCCAATCCGCCCGGGGTGAGCCGCGAAGCCCGCCGCGTGCTGCTCGACGATCTGGCGGCGATGAACGCGGCGCACCTCGCCGACTACGGCGATCCGGAGATCGACACGCGGATCGCCCAGTATGAGATGGCCTACCGCATGCAGGCCAGCGTGCCCGACCTCGTGGATTTCACCGACGAGCCGCAGCACGTGCTCGACCGCTACGGCCCCGACGTGCGGACGAAGGGGAGCTTCGCCTTCAACTGCCTCGTCGCCCGGCGGCTCTTGGAGCGGGGCACGCGGTTCGTGCAGCTGATGCACGCCGGCTGGGACCAGCACCAGAATCTGTTCACGCAGCTGGAGGTGCAGTGCCGCGACACCGACGCCCCATCGGCGGCCCTGATCCAAGACCTCAAGGACCGCGGCATGCTCGCCGACACGCTCGTGGCCTGGGGGGGCGAGTTCGGCCGCACGCCGTTCGGCCAGGGCGACCCGGCCAACCCGAAGGGTCGCGACCACTTCGGCCGGGCCTTCTCGTTTCTGCTGGCCGGCGGCGGCGCGAAGGCGGGCCACGTGCACGGCTCGACCGACGACTACGCCTGGAACATCACGGCCGACCCGGTGCACATCCACGACATGCAGGCGACGATGATGCACCTGGCGGGCATCGACCACACGAAGCTCACCTTCCGCTACCAGGGCCGTCAGTTCCGCCTTACCGACGTGCACGGCCACGTGGTGAAAGGAATCATCGACACGTGACCGGCCCGCGCGCATCACCAGACGCCGCCATCAGGAAGCCCAATCGCGTAAGCGATGGGGACATGCCGGCCTCCCGCGCCGCTCAGGGCTGCCCATGCCCGTCGCCAGTGGCACAGGTTTTCAACCTGTGGCGTCCCCCAGTGGCACAGGTTTTCAACCTGTGGTGTCCCCCAGTGGCACAGGTTTTCAACCTGTGGTGTCCCGCCGCTCAGGGCTGCCCACGCCCGTCGCCGGACGCTCGCTGCGGGCATCCTGCCCTCCGCTCGCTCGCTGCTTTCTCCGCTTCGCCATCCTGGCTTCGCGGAGAAAGCAAACGCCGGCTCTCGGGCATGGGCAGCCCCTCGCTCGCCGCGCTGCTCGCCGCGCTGGTCGCCGCGGCGCTCTGGCCGAGCGGAGCCTGGGCGGCCGACACGGCGGCGATCCCCGCCGATGTCGCGGCCTTTCAGCGCGACATCGCGCCGGCGGTGCTGGCGGCGCGGCCATGCGACGCGAAGCACTGGCGGCAGATCGAGCCGGCCGTGCACCACCTGGCGCTCCAACACGCCGACCGGCTCGCGGCGCTGCCGGCGGCCGACCGCGTGAACACGCTCGCGAAGCTCGCCGACTTCATCGACCGGGTGCGAACGCGAGCGGCCCCTGCGCCGGTGCTCGCCCCCGGCTGGGCCGTGATCGGCCTGCTCGATCCGGCCACGGGCCTCGGCCCCAAGGAGATCACGACGATCGCCGCGGCCTACGGGGCAAAGACCACGATCTTCAAGAAGGACGACGCCGGCGAGACGCTCGAGTCGGTCGCGACCGACTTCCTGACCGCCGTCCGCACCGCGGCGAGCGGCACAACGCCCCTGACCATCGTGGTGCTCGGCCACGGCCTGCCGACCGAGATCCAGAGCTACCACATTCCCTTCGAGCGGCTGGCCGACGCCCTGCTGGATGGAGCGGCGGCACGGGCGGGGCAGGGGAGGGCGGCCGACCTCGGCGACGTGGTGCTGATCTGCGACGACTGCTTCAGCGCCGACTTCTCGATCAATCTCCTCGGCTGCCTCGAAGCCCGCTGCCGCGACCGCGGCCTGCCGCCCGGCCGGCTGCCGACCTGCATCGCCGGGACCAACCGCGACCGCTACGGGCTCGCCGACGTCGGCGAGAACTTCGTCCCGCACTTCTGGCGGGACGTGATCGAGCTGTACTTCGTCCGTCGGCCCCGACCGGAGGCGATCGTGCTCCGCAACTTCTTCGAGAACGTGGACAACATGATGTATGGCTACGGCCGGGCGCCGATCATGGAGGGGACGACGATCACGGGCTGGCGGCTCGTCGAGCCCGCGCTCGTGCAGGACCCGGTGGTGTTCGTATCGCTCGACGACGCGGAACTGGCCGAACTCCGCGGCATCCTCGGCCTCGAGGCCGACGCCCCGCTCTCCCGCTGGCTCGACATCGGGTGAGTCGCCGTGCCCTGGGAGGACCGAGCTCGCCGGGGTATCACCCGGGTGACTTCCCGGCCTTTAGCCGCCCCGTCCCTGCCCACACAGTCTCCGCTGCTACGAAGCACTTTTGCTGCATAACGCGCCTGCCCACTGGGGGCGAAATCGGCCCCTAACCCGAGCCGCGAAAGGAAGTTGCGGGCGATAGCCCGCGAAGGGCATAATCCTGCTATCGGGGCATAATGGGGTTGCTACCAGGGTCCGCATAATTAATGGTTAGGCGTTACCACTCACACCACACATGACACCACAACAGTTTGTTCAGTGTTTCCGCCGCGAGAAGGACGATCTGCTCCTGACTTATTGCGATGCCTCCTCGCAGAGCGTGGTCGCGACCAAGGTTGCGGAGCTTGCTCGCTCGCCTGAGCAGCTTTTAGCGATGCGAGCGATTCTCGACAACGCATTGACCGACGCCTTCTACACGATTTTATCTGGGCTCGATGGCAGCGCGTCGCTCGGTGGCGTGCAGCAGAGCTACCAGATTCGGGACGAGCAGGGCGATGTCGTGTGCATGGGTGATGGTGAGATTCAAGGATTGGCGTATGCCGCGTTCGAGTGTGGCCGCATCGCCTAACCACCCGATGCAAAGGACTCGCGGGCATCGTCGTGGGTGATTGCAGAGTCGTGGGCCGCGAGCCTTTGATCGGGGCCGTTCGCCGTCGCCAAACCTGTCCCGAGTGCGATGATCTCCTTGTCTTTTTATGGAGGGTGATTGCAATGTTCACACCAGACTACAAAACCCTGCTGATCGTCGGAGTCTTGATGGCTTCACCCGCATCGACTTTCGGCAGAGGCATCGGCGCTGATGACTCGTCGGCCCCTAGCCCATCGGCCGACGTTGTTCTTCGAGCCGAATCCGAGCAGCGCAAGCTGCTTCACGGTTCTTGGACCCTTATTGAGAAGAGGATCGACGGCGAGTTGCAGCCCTTAAAGCAGAAGCCAGTGACCTGGACGTTCGCCGGAGATCGCGTCGTATGGCATGGCGAGAAACCGCGGAAGTTTTGGTGCCCGATCAACGCACTCTCTTCCCCCCGTGAGATCAACCTTGTTGGCGAAGACGGCCCCGCGCTATTTCAGTCCGTCTACGATTGCACCGGCGACACCCTAACCGTTGCCTTTTTCTTACGCTCCGAAACCTCGCGACCCAGTAGCCTCGACCCATCCAAGACGTTACGGCCGTCAGCCGCAGCTCACGTGTTGATGGTATTTAGGCGAAACGCGAATGCAGATGACTCGGTGAGTGCCACCGATCAAGGTAACTGACTCGCTGCTGTGTCGAGCGCTGCGTTCCGCGGCGAACCAATCGCTGGATCAGACGGCGGATAGAATCCAGCGGTGACGCAGAGTCCGTGTTCCGCCGCTGATCAGCTTTGCCGTTCTCGCACGAAAAACCAGACACGCTCAGGTGCCGGATGACGCGCGATGAGG
>JBBAVS010000138.1:0-9317 GCA_040397585.1 Pirellulales bacterium | reverse complement strand
GCCAGACGGATGAGGCAACTGCGGCCAAGGCGGCGTCGCGGCGACTTCCCCGCAGCTTCCTTACCCAGATGTGGTGGCTGTCACCTTCTTCGAGGCACCCTGCCTGAAAGTGGGTGCAGGTTTTCAACCTGCACAAGCACAACCCTGGGCCTGGACTCCCCGCAGGTTGAAAACCTGCGGCCACTTCGGGCAACCTGCGGCCACTTCGGACGGTCAAAAAACGCCGCCGCGGACGGCACCCTCGTGGATGCCGCCCGCGGTCAGGCGCTTGCGTCGGTTTCTTCCTGTCACCGGGTCTTCCGCTCCCGGGGGCAGGGGACAAAGGCCAAAGGGCGGAGGTTACCGTGCCCGCCGACGCCGAACCGATCGCCACGCCACACAGGCAGTTCCCGCCAGTCCCATCACCCACGTCGATGGCTCGGGCACCGTCTTCCCTTGAGCCAACCCAACCTCAGCCTCGCGGAGCTTCCCAATGATCTGCTCCGCAGTGAACTTCTTTCCTCGTGGCATCTCTTGCCCTCCCTTGGTTTGAGCCACCAGAGATTCTCTCTCTGAAAGTGGCGACGTTTAAGGGGGGCAGGTCAACCGCCGCACCGGCATCCTGCCGGCAAACGGCGACAGCTCGACGACGCCGTTGGCCTCTGGCCGCGCGAATCGATCAGGGGGCAACCCGAGGTATACTGCTGCGATGGCTGCAGTCGTAAAAACGCCAGACACTCCGGCAACGCAGCAGCGTTGGCAACTGTTTGAACAGCTGTGCGGCGACCGGGTGCGGGCGAGCGACGCTTCGTGGGCCTCCGGGCTCTCCCCAGCGGAGCGTCTGGCGGTAACCGACGACCTGTTCGTCACCGTGCGGGCCGTACGCGTCGCGGCAGGCGACTGGCAGCAGGTGGACGACCGGAACTGGCAGGAGTCGCTCCGCGATCGCCTTCGTCAGGTGCAGGCTTTCCAACGCTTTGACAAGGCAACCCGTGGAACCAGCCCTTTGGCCGACGCTGGCTGACGCCGTCACCATGCTGGAAGCGCGCGGCATCCAGTCGGCCCTCATCGGCGGGCTTGCCGTTTCGCTCCGCGGCCAGCCGCGGATGACGGCGGATGTCGATCTGGTCGTTCTCGCCACCGTCGACGATGCGTTGCGGCTCGTTCGCGAACTCGACTCGACCCCCTTTGTCCCGCTCTTTACCGGGGTGGAGGAGGTGGTCGCAAGGGCCTTCATTCTGCCGCTCAGGCACCGCCACACCGGCATCCGTGCCGATCTGGCGATCGGGATGTCGGGCTTCGAGCAGCAGGCAGTTCGTCGCGCCACGCCGGTCGCGATCGGAGGCACGTTCATCCCGGTGGTGTCGATCGAGGATCTGCTCGTCATGAAAGCGCTCGCGGGGCGGCCACAGGATGATCAGGACATCCGCGGCCTCGTGGCAGCGCAACGAGACGTGATCGACTGGTCGGCGTGCCTGGAACTCGCCGAGAAGCTTGGCGAGGCCGTTGATCTCGACATTGTCAGCCGCCTGCGTGCCGCCCGCGCAGACCGCCCGTAGCCCGGGTTTTCACCCTCTGCCGGCCTGCCGCGCAGGCTCCAGAGCCGCGGCTACGATGGAAGCCATGACGATCGGCTGCAGCGCCGCCGGGGCCGGCGGCCGGCGCATGACGTGCCACAATCAGCCGGATCTGGGCGGCAAGACCGGTGATGGAAGACCTCATTCGGGGCCACATGGATCTTGCGCGACCGATCCTCGACCGGGCTATCCACGAGAAGTTCGAGGGGGAGCAGATCATTGGAAAGCCCATGGTTCGCACGGCTGGCCCGCGGGGTGCCTGGGCCGCTTTTGCTCGGCCAGACGGATGAGGCAACTGCGGCCAAGGCAGCGTCGCTGCGACTTCCCCGCAGTTGCCTTACCCAGATGTGGTGGCTGGCACCTTCTTCGCAGCACCCTGCCCGAAAGTGGGTGCAGGTTTTCAACCTGCACAAGCACAACCCTGGGCCTGGACTCCCCGCAGGTTGAAAACCTGCGGCCACTTCGGGCAACCTGCGGCCACTTCGGGCAACCTGCGGCCACTTCAGGCAACCTGCGGCCACTTCGGACGGCACCCTCGTGGATGCCGCCCGCGGTCAGGCGCTTGTTTCACGTGTTCCTGACACCGGGGCTTCCGCTCCGGGGCCGCTTTGTCGCTCGGCCAGGCGTGAGGGCTGCCACGACGCCGATTTCTATTTCTACATCGGCGATGTAGAATCTGCTTTCCGGGCGGGCGCTTCGCGACAGCTGCGGCGGATGGCACGGAGGAATCGCGTCATGGCAAGGCTCTTCTCGCGACTCCTTGCGCCCCCGACGAAGACATTTCTCCTGCTTGGGCCCCGCGGCACCGGCAAATCCACCTGGCTCGCGAAGCACTTCCCGCGGGCGCTGACGATCGATCTTTTGCACACGGAGCAGCTGTATCGCTACCGTGCCAACCCGTCCCTGATCCGGACCGACCTTGCCGGGCTACGGGCGGGCGACTGGGCGGTCGTGGACGAGGCCCAGAAAGTGCCCGATCTCCTCGACGAGATTCATGGACTCTACGAGTCGCGTCGGATCAACTTCGCGATCACCGGGTCGAGCGCCCGAAAGCTGCGTCGGGCCGACGTCAATCTGCTCGGCGGGCGGGCGATCCGCTGCGATTTCTTTCCGCTGGTCTGGGCGGAGATCAAGCAGCCGGCCCTGTTCGACGGCTGCCTGAACTACGGCACGCTGCCGCCCGTGCTCGCGGATCCGGCCCACGCGGCCGATACCCTCGCGAGCTATGTCGGCACCTACCTGCAGGAGGAGATCGCAGCCGAGGCGCTGACGCGCTCCATCGAGCCGTTCTCCAGATTCCTGCATGTGGCGGCGCGACATCACGCCCAACTCCTCAACGTGGAACGGGTAGCCCAACAGGCTGCGATCAAGCGACGGACGGTCGACACCTACTTTGAGATCCTCGAAGACACGCTGCTCGGATTCCGGCTTCCCGCCTATCGCCCAGGGCGGCGCTCGAAGGAGGCGGCCCATCCCAAATTCTATTTCTTCGATGCCGGGGTGGCTCGGGCCGCGGCCGGCTGGGTGCGGGAGAAGATGCCTGACGAGTGGCGGGGTTTTTCCTTCGAGACCCTCGTGCTCGGCGAACTCCGCGCGTTCGATTCCTACCTGCGGAAGGATCGGCGATTCTTTCACTACACCGTCGCCGGCGCCTTTGACGTCGATTTCGTCGTGGAGACGCAGAAGAAGATCCTCAGCCGGCCCGGCCGATTCGTGGCCATCGAGGCGAAGGCCTCGCCGGAGTGGCGTCGGGAGTGGAACAAACCCTTGGCGATGCTGGCCGATCAGGGCTCGTTGGACGCCGCCTACGGGGTGTATCTCGGGAAGAAGACGATCGTGGACGACGTCGTAACGGTGCTGCCGTTCGCCGAGTTCAGCCGTCGGCTCTGGGACGGCGGGATTCTCTGAGGGCGGCTCGAACAGGCCAACCCACGAGCCGGATTCGAAGACTGGCGGAAGGCGGTGCAGGCCGCGTTTGAGCGTTCAGGTGTCTTCCGTCCCGGGGCCGTGTGTCGCTCGGCCGGAGCGTTGGTCGCGGTCAGGTTGGCGCAGATGTCGTGGCTGGCGCCTTCTTCGAGGCACCCTGCCTGAACGTGGGTGCAGGTTTTCAACCTGCACAAGCTATTCCGCAGGTTAAAAACCTGCGGCCACTTCGGGCAACCTGCGGCCACTTCGGGCAACCTGCGGCCACTTCGGACGGTCAAAAAACACCGCCGCGGACGGCACCCTCGTGGATGCCGCCCGAAGGATAGCCCGGTCAATGGCACTACCGCGACGGTCTTCGGGCTGATGAGCGACTCGTGAGCCTCGGGAGGTGCGGCCCGGGCGTCCGGAGCGGGTTTCTCGAAACGCCCCGCACCCGCTTTGGTACGGTTCGAGTGGTTCGCCCACGTGCGTGAGGGGCTGACTTTACGCGGGCGAAGCCATCCTGGCCTTCGCCCGCTTGCGAACCTCCGGTTCGAAGTGAGCCGGCTCCTGCCGGCCGTCTCCTCTAAACCGGATGTCGCCGCCACACGCCGGGCAATCGAGCGGAAACTCCTCCCCCATCCTCGCCATGAGTTTGGCCCAGGCAATCCGGGAGGTGTCGTGCGAGCGGGGCTGTTGCTTCGCGTTGCAGCAGCCTTCCGAGGCCGAGGCGGCCGACGGCACGGTCACCCGGCACTACCGCCACCACCAGCAGGGCAAGCCCACGAGCACCAACCCGATCGACGCGAACCTCGTCAAGGCGATGCTGGCCTGAACAAACGCGGCCGATCGCGCCGCCGCCGTTGACACGAGCGAATGAGGTCGGCCCGTGCTGCTCTTGACGTTAACTGGCTCGATCGAGTGCCGCCGTTCGGACAAAGTCCGAGAGGCCCCGGAATCCGGCCCGCTTCGCCGCAGCTTCGAGACAGAACTTCTCCCGCTGTGTCAGCCGGATGTTGATCTGTGCGGTCCGAGAGTCGTCGGTCGCCGGCTGGGGCGGAACATCGCCGGCTTCGAGCATTGCGGCGATCGCGAATCGGGTCGCCTCGATGACCTGTTCCATGCAGGCCGCGCGGGTCACGCCGTCGGCCATTACGAGTGGCAGTTCGAGTGTTCGGCCTACGTACGTGGGAGGCTGCGCATCGTCGTCGAGCCCGACGATCACCGTGTATCGCTCTGCGAGTGCGGCCGCTTTCCGCAGAATCACCGGATCAAACGGCTTCTTCAGTTCCAGCGTCGTCGCCTTCACTCTGCCGTGCGATGGTTTTTTCGATCTCACGGACATAGCAGGGCTTTACCTGATTCTTGTGGACTGGGATCGACAGGACGCCCCCGGTCTCCGGGTGCTTGAAGAGATGATGGGAACCGCTAATTCTCGCGAGACCCCAACCCGCATTCTCGAGCAGGCGACGAACCTTTCGAAACGGAACCGGCGACGGCATGACACGCTCCGCGGATGACAATGGTCCAAATTCCACTCATGTGAGGCCTCCATGCCTTTCAGTGGTCACCGCGAACCTCCCTCTGGAGGTTCTTTGTATAGCCCACGATATACGACATCTCGTCCCGTGTCAAGGTCTTCCCTTGGTGGGCACGCCCTTGGGGCCTGCCGCTGGGGGCCGGGGTTGCCCGTGCGGGGCACCTTCGTGCCGAGGCCGCCGAGCGGCGCGCGCGGATCCGGCCGCGAACGCTCGGCCAGGCCGGCCGCGTGAGCGGGATCACGCCGGCCGACCTCGCGCTTGTGCTCGTTTATCTCGAAGGCCGCGGCGTGTGACGATCGGCTGCAGCGCCGGCGGGGCCGGCGGCCGGCGCATGACGTGCCAAAATCAGCCGGATCTGGGCGGCAAGACCGGTGATGGAAGACCTCATTCGGGGCGGCATGGATCTTGCGCGACCGATCCTCGACCGGGCTATCCACGAGAAGTTCGAGGCGGAGCAGATCATTGGCAAGCCCAGGGGGGCGGTTCACTTCTCGAACATTCGTGGATCGAGGTGAAACGGCTGCCCGGAGTCGGCCTGCAGGAAGTTCATGGCGGGGTGTTTCGGGTTCAGCAGCAGGTTTCGTTCCCGGGGGGTCACGGCCGAAGGCACGACGAGAACAGCCGTTCGCCCCTCCTTCAACCACGCCGTGCCGATGTCTTTCAACTCCGCGGGAGCCGGGACCGCCTTCCAGTTGGGCGGCAAAGCCGATTCGGGAAGTTCCGTCACCGGCACGTCATCAGGCAACGATGCTCGAATCGAAATCAGGTCACCCGGGGCGGTTTGTGCGGAGACGTGCACGAACATTTCGAGAACCGCGAGCGAGAGGTGTTCCGACGTATACACCATCGGATAACCCTTATGGTTCCATCGCCCGCCGGCAAGTTGGGCGCCAATGCCGCTGAACGCCGTTGCTTCGTGCTTCGCTCGGCACAGCCGCCAGAGCTCCATGGCTAGCTGTACACCCCGTAGTCGATTCGACGGAGGACATCGAGCACGTCCTCAAAGCCGATGGCTGTGTCCAGGAGGTCGATAGGCCGCTCGCCGTGGAGGGCCCGATTCTTCGCGAGGATCCATTCTCTCGCCTTGGCTCGGCTGCCAAGCACGTCGGTTGCCGCCACCACCACCTTGCTCAGCCGGTAAATCAACTCCGACGCGAGCGGCTTGAGAGGCGAGGCGGTGGCTTTGCGGCGAGCCGTGGTGCGCTTGGGGATTCGCAGTGCCCGCAGGATCTCGTCTTCGGTGAGCGACGACGACACAGCAACGTGAGCGATCACTTCGGCCGGGAGCCCCTTTCGAATCGCCAAAATGAACTCATATTCGGACCGCGGAGCTCCGACAAACCTCGGCCCTCCCATGAACGTCGTGAGTTCCTGAATGGTGCTCATGGGCAGGGGTTCCGAGGGTGTAATGCCATAAGGCACTATAGTCAGTGCCATATGGCACCGTCCAGCGACGCTTGGCTGGGCGGGATATTCCGCCCCCGTCTCAGCGCGGCCGTCACGCCCGGCAGGAGCCGGCTCACGCGAAGTGAGAGGTTCGTAGCGTCGAAGGCCAGGATCGCTTCGCCCGCGTGAAGTCAGATCCTCACCCACCTCGGCGAACCGCTTGAACCACCGGCCGTCTCTCCCGCCCGTGGTCCGCCGACCGACTGGGGAGAGCTCGTGCAGGTCCACTTTCGACCGGGCGATCCTTCAGGTGTCGCCCGACGAGCTGCTCGTGATCCGCCCCGCTCGGCCGTCGTTTGCCGAAGTGCCATTGGCCGACCTATCCTTCGCTGAATAAGGAACCGCGAACGGCTCGTCACCGGTGAAACGCCACACGTGCCGATGGCCGTCCTATGCTTTACAATGCCTTTCCATGAGTTCCTCCGCTCGCGATGACCTGTTCAAAGCCGTTCATGAGGCAACTGCCGCCATGTACGGCGAGCGGCTGATCGCGATGGCGATCTTCGGATCCTGGGCCCGGGGTGCAGCCACGCCGGCGTCCGACCTTGATCTGCTCATTGTCGCCGAACCGCTGCCGCCGAGCCGGATGAAGAGAGTGCGTGAGTTTCGGCCCGTGGCCGACGCCACCCGGGCGGTCAGGTCGCGTGTGTGGTCGGATCAGGGCCCGGAGATCGAACTGTCCCCGGTGTTCAAGACGCCGGAAGAACTCGCGGCCGGCAGTCCGCTCTATCTCGACATGACGCTGTGGAGTGTGGTGCTGTTCGATCGCGGCGGCATGCTCGAGGCGTTCCTCGCAGGATTGCGAGAGCGCATGCGGGCACTCGGTTCGCGGAGGGTGCCGTTCAAAGGGGGCGCCTTCTGGGACTACAAGCCCGACTTCCGACCGGGCGATGTGGTCGAACTATGACGACCAACGACCTGGCGGCAGGCTACTACCGGAAGTGCAACGACCGCCTCGCAGCGCTTGAAGTGCTGCATGCCCGAGCCGCATTTTCGGATGTCGTTCGAGAAAGCCAGGAGGTGGTCGAACTCGCGCTCAAGGGCATGCTGCGTTGGGCGGGCATCGACCCTCCGAAGATCCACGACGTGGGCGATCTGGTGCTCCAGTTCGCCGAGCGCTTCAAGGGCGTGAGCGGCCACGAGTTGACTGCCCTGGCCGAAGCATCGAAGGAACTCCGCAAGGAGCGGGAGTTCAGCTTCTACGGCGACATCGACTTCATCCCGACCGACGAGTACGACGCCGCTGACGCCGACACGGCGCTCGGCCAGGCACGCCTCGCCACCGCCTGCCTCGGCCGCCTGCTCGGTTGACCCGCGGGCGGCCTGCGGCGGGCTCGACCCGTGACGGCGATAGGCCAAGCGCGGCTCGCGCGTGGCACCTTCGCCGGCCCTGGGCCGACCGCGCGGCCGCATGGTTGCCCCGAGGTCGAGCCGTGTGGCCGCCGCGTTCTACCGTTCGCCGGGTTTTCCGTCCCCGGGCCGGTTATCGCAGCGACTTTACGAGCGTGTCGTAGTCGGCGTGGGATCCGATCCAAAACCACGTGATGGTGTCATCGTCGACCAAGCCAAGGGCTCGCCAACCGATGCCGACTCGAACCGACCACACGCCGGTCGCACCGATCTGCTTGAAAGCAAGGCTCGGATGCCTGGGATCATCGAGCCAGAGTCGATAGTTCTTGCGGGCTGTTTGCCTGACGGCGTCGGGGAGACGTTTCAGGCAGGCAAGAAAGTCATCCTCCAGCTTCGATTTCAAAGGTCTTCGATCCGCATATCACGGGTTTGGCCAGAGCGAATCCTGGCGCGAACCCTTTCGGCAAGCTGCTCGATCTCGGGATGGGACGCAGCGAATGCCGCCTCCCAGCGGGTATCGTCAGCGATTTCCTCGAGAATGAGGGCTGCGATCGTGTCTTGCTCGGCCGGGCTGCACTTCCGCAGTTGGTCGATTGCTCGTTCAAGCAGCGTTGTCATGGATCGCGTCCCCGCGAGAAGTCCGGCGATGGAACCACATACACGGATTCTAGCGAGCGAGACCACGCAGCAGGAACCTGGAGAAATAAGACGGAGTTGCATCCCTTTTTTTCGGGCCCCTGACACCAAGCGAGCCACCGCTCCCCCGCAAGGGTTGGTTCAGGCCGCCAGGATCTGGTGGCCACCAGCGTTTGCTCTTGCCCAGATGTGGTGGATGCCACGAAACCACTTGCGGCTATCTTCGTGCCATTCGGGGCTGTCACCTTTTCCGGGGCGGCGATGGCCGGTCAGTTCAGGGGGTTGGCGGCAACTGGAACCTGCCCGCCACCACGCCCTCGACCGAGATGTCTTCGTCGAGGGATTCCCAGCGCAGCGCCGTGCCGCCGACCTCCAGTCGCACCTCGGCCAACTCCACGTCGCTCGCCTCCTTGAGCCGACGGAAACGATTCGCCGGAAAACCGATGATTCGTTGGTCGGTCAACTCCAGGTAGATGATCCGGCCCTCAGTCCAAGCTCTCGTCGCCACGGCTTCGGTTTCCTGGTGCATGGTGCTCATTGTATTTCTCCAGCAAGGACGATAAAGGTGACAGCCACGAAAACTGGGCAGGCGGCGTGTTTCGCTCGCGAACGATCCTCGATCGAACTCTTGCTTTCGTCGGGGCGTGAGTCGTCGGGTGAAGCCCGCGGTTGGCATGGATGGCCCGCGGGGTGCCTTGGCCGCTTTTGCTCGGCCAGACGGATGAGGCAACTGCGGCCACGGCGGCGTCGCGGCGACTTCCCCGCAGTTGCCTTACCAAGATTTGGTGGCTGTCACCTTTCCCATCCCTGGTGGATACCGCCCGTTGATTTTCACTCCACTGCAAACAATAATGCGGCATATTCCACCACTTCGTGGCACACG
>JBBAVS010000137.1:0-9406 GCA_040397585.1 Pirellulales bacterium | reverse complement strand
CCCCTCGCTCGACGTTGCCATGGCGGAAAGTGGCCGCAGGTTTTCAACCTGCGGATCTTGGGCTTTGTGGCGTCGCGCGGCCCGGGGCTACCCATGCCCCGTCGCCGGACGTTCGCGGATGCCATCGTGGCATCCGCTCTCTGCATGTCCGCTGCGCTACGGCATCCTGCCTCCGCTTGCTTCCATAGCCCGGCTCTCGGGGCACGGGCAACCCCGCGCCTCCCGGCATGAGGGATCCGGCGAGACGTGCGGCGAGGCTTCGGGCCAGCCGTATCCCGAGAGCCGGCGTTGCTGACCAGCGCAGCCAGGGATGGCGAAGCGCAGTCAGCATCGAGAGAGCGGAGCCCTGGAGGGGCGGAGCGAACGTCCGGCGACGGGGTATGGCTGGCCCGAAGCCGGCTTGGGCGCGAAGGTTTCCGCCGCGCTTCGGCCCCTTAGGATGGCCGTGCCAGCCGTGTATTCAGTACACGCCCACGGTCGTCGTGGCCGCGAGCTCGCGGAATGGACGGACGCCGCTGATGCCGTCCCAGGGATACTTCGCGTAGGGCAGTTCCCGCTCCCCCTCGTCCCGCTCCAGAAAGCCCGGGATGAACGTCTCCTTCGTGAGCGTCGTGAGCCGCACGCGGCCCGTGCCACCGTAGGGCACGATCGTATCGCGGTCGTCGAAGTCCACCACCTCGATCACCGCCCGCGGCTGCGGGGCGTAGTAGGCGATCGTGTAGCCGTCGGCCGGGACGACAGGCCGGCTCGCCGCCAGGCCCATCAGCGTGTTGCCGTAGGTGGGCGTCATGTAGGCGCCGTCGAGGAGCTCCTCGACCGCGAACCGGGTCCACTGCGGGGTGAACTCGGTGCCGCCGGAGAAGATGCCGGTGATCCCGACCTTGCCGATCGTCGTGCCCTTCTTCTCCAGGGCCAGGGCCAGGGCCTCGAGGAGCTTCGGGGTCGTGAACATGCAGCGGATGTCGTGGCCCGCCTCCAGGATCGTGATCGCCTGGTCGATGCAGTGCTGCTTGTAGGCCTCGAGGTGCTCCATCCAGCCCTTCTGGATCAGCTTGATCACCCACCGCGGGTCGAGATCCACGCAGAAGCTGATCCCGCCGCGGTGCTGGGCGAGGTGCTCGATCGAGAGCCGCAGCCGCCGCGGACCCGAGGGGCCGAGCATCAGCCAGTTGGCACCGCGCGGGAAATACTTCTCGGGGAGCGTGTCGCTGAACATCTCGTAGTCGGTGCGGAAGTCGCGAGAGTTGACCCGTGACTTGGGCACGCCCGTCGTGCCGCCGGTCTCGAACACGAACATCGGCTGGTCGGCCAGCCCCTTCGGCACCCAGCGGCGCACCGGGCCGCCGCGGAGCCACTCGTCTTCGAACGGCGGGAACTTCTTGAGGTCGTCGAAGCACTTCACGTCGGTCAGCGGATTGAACGGCAGGCTCTTCGCGTACTCCAGCCAGAACGGGCAGCCGGTCGACTCGTGGAAGTGCCAGGCCATCATCTCGACGGTGTGGGCGTCGAGCGTGCGGCGGGCTTGCTGCACGGCCTCCGGACTTGCGACGTCGAACACCGGAGTCTTGGGCTGGGCGGATGCGGAGGCCATGAGTCGGATCCTGGAGGAAGGCTGGGGCCGACCCGGAGGAGGGTCGGCCGGAGACGGTCAGCCGTCGGCGGGCGTTTCCGGCTGCGGCACCGGCGCCCCGAGCTGGGCGAACAGCTGGAGCACGCCGTTGAAGTGGGCCAGGCGGGGGCCGTAGCGATCGATGAACTCGCCGAGCGCGTATTCGCTGTCGGAGAAGTCGTCGGCGTTGTCGGCCGCCTCCTGGGCGAGGCCCGAGAGAAACTCGGTGTGCACCTTGGCGAGCGACTCGGCGGCCCGCCGGCATTCCTTGGCGAGCTGCGGGTTGGCCTCCCGCCAGGCCTTCAGCTCCGCCATGCGCTGCCGCTGCTGCAGCGACACCTGGTTGAGCAGCTCGACGAGGAGTTCGTTTGACTTGTGCTGGGCGGCGACGAGGTCGTGGAGCAGCCGATTCGTTTCGGTGAGGTCGCCCACCACCGGCTGCCGGCTGCCGGACGAGACCGAGCCGGACGAGATGTCGAACTGGCTGAAGATCGGCGGACCGTCACTCATGGCAGCTCCGTCCTGGAAGCGCGGCGAGAACGCCGCCGTGCACGTCCGTCATCGTAGGCACGCCGCGGCCGTTTTTCCACGCCCCGGCTCCCGCCAACGACGCCATCGGCAGGGTTTGCCCAGCTTCGCACCGCGGTGATGACCGGCGAAATGGCCACGGGAAGGCCTGACGCGACAGGGCGTTCAAGTGGCCGGCGGCGAAGCCCGATGGATGGGATGCCTCGCGGGTCGCCAGGGAAGGCGGTCGAGCGGACACGGAGGGAGCGGGAGCCGGCATGCAGCAGCAGGCGGAGCCAGGAGACGGTGCGGTGTTCGGGTTTCTGACGGCGATCGAGTCGCCGCAGCACGGCCTGTTTGGCGGCTATCTCGTGGTCGATGGGCTCGGTCGACCGCTGGAGTTCCACTGCACGGCGCCGGTGAAGGTGAGCCGCGCCCAGCAGATCCTCTACGGCCCCACGCTCCACGGCCACCTCCACGGCCAGCAGATCGGGGCCGCCCTGCTCGCCGAGAGCAAGGCGTCGCCCGCGGTGGTGCTCACCGACCACGATGGAATGCTCCACGTCCGTCCGCACACGAAGCTGCCGGTGGCCCTCGTGCGGCCGCTCGACGGCACGGAGGCCGCGGCGGGTTTCACCGTGGGGACGGCCCGGGTGATCCCCCACGCCAGCGAGGCGGCCGACGACGCGGCGCTGTGCGAACGGCTCGCGGCGCTCGCGCTCGCGGTCGATCTGCAGGAGCCCTTCGACCGCATCCGCGCGGCGATCGAGGAGGCCCAGCGGCACTGAGGCGTCGCCCCGGCCTCCCCGGCATCCCATGATGGACAAGCCAGCCAGCCAGATTCGTTCCCTGCGGGCCGACGAGCTGGCGATCGCCCCGGCCGCCGTGCTGCCCTGGAATGATCTGCGGATCGCGAGACCACCGGCCCTGCGGCTGCCCGTGGCCGGGACCGGGCCCGCGGTGATCCGCGTCGAGCTCGGCCTGCCGCGGCCGAAGCTGACGAGCTACCGCTTCGCGCCCCCCGCCCAGACGCCGGCGGCCCCTGCGGCAGCGCGCAGCGGTCGTCGGGCCGAGGCCTCGGCGGCCGACGCACCGCCGCAGCCGGCAGCCGTGCGGCGGACCCGGATCGCGCCCCCGCGGGACATCGTCAAGCTCTCCGAGAGGTTCTTCTACCTGCTCCAGCCCGACCTCGAGACGATGCTGCACACCGGCAAGCTCGAGTTTCCGCGGCAGCCGTTTCCGTTTCAGCTCGACGGCATGGCGTTTCTGATGCCGCGGCACGCGGCGGTGCTCGCCGACGAGATGGGGCTCGGCAAGTCGATGCAGGCGATCTCGTCGATCCGGCTGCTCGTGCGGAGCGGCGAGGCCCGCCGGGTGCTCGTCGTCTGCCCCAAGGGCCTCGTCTCCAACTGGGCCCGCGAGCTCGCCGACTGGGCGCCGGAGCTCGTCGTGGCCGTGATCGAAGGCGACCAGCCGCGGCGGCGGTGGCAGTGGAGCCTGGAAGACGTGCCCGTGAAGCTCGCCAACTACGAGGTGCTCGTCCGCGACCGCGACCTGGTGGCGGAGCTCGGGCTGTCGTTCGACCTCGTGGTGCTCGACGAGGCCCAGCGGATCAAAAACCGCTCCAGCCAGACCAACCAGGCCGTGCGGTCGCTCGACCGCAGCCGGTCGTGGGCCCTCACCGGCACGCCGATCGAGAACAGCGCCGACGATCTCGTGGGCCTGTTCGAGTTCGTGGCCCCGGGCCATCTCAGCGAGCGCATGGCCCCGAAGGCGATGGGCGCGGCCGTGGGCGACCACATCCTGCGGCGGACGAAGGACAAGGTTCTCAAGGACATGCCGCCGCGGCTCAACCGCGACGAGCGGATCGAACTCACGGCCGAGCAGCGCGAGACCTATCGCCGTGCCGAGGAGGAAGGCGTGTTGCGGCTGGCCGACATGGGCCGCGAGGCCACGATCCAGCACGTCTTCGAGCTCGTGCTCCGGCTCAAGCAGATCTGCAACTTCGACACCGCCACGGGCGAGAGCGCGAAGCTCGACTGCCTGCAGGCGGAGCTCGAGGAGGTGCAGGCCAGCGGCCGCAAGGCGCTCGTCTTCAGCCAGTGGGTGGAGACGCTCGGCCGGCTCGAGGGGGCGTTCGGCAAGTTTGGCGCGCTCCAGTATCACGGCGGAATGTCCACCACGGCCCGCGACGAGGCGATCCGGAGGTTCAAGCACGAAAAGAAGCATTCGGTGCTGCTGCTCTCCTATGGAGCGGGCGCCGTGGGGCTCAACCTCCAGTTCTCGCAATACGTGTTTCTCTTCGACCGCTGGTGGAACCCGGCCGTCGAGGATCAGGCAATCAACCGGGCGCACCGCATCGGCGCCGCCGGAGCGGTGACCGTGACGCGCTTCCTCTCGGTGGACACGATCGAGGAGCGGATCGACGAAGTGCTCCGCAAGAAGCGCGACCTCTCCGAGACGATCCTCGCGCAGGCCGGCGAGCCCGTGCCGAGCGGCCTCACGGCCGAGGATCTCTTCGCGCTCTTCAAGCTCGCCCCGCCGCAGCAGCGGGCCGCGGCGTGACGCCGTCCTGAGACACCGCCAGGAAGCCCAATCGCGTAAGCGATGGGGATCTCGTTCGCTGCATCAGGAAGCCCAATCGCGTAAGCGATGGGGATCTGTGGTGCCGCGCCGCTCGGGGCTGCCCGTGCCCCGTCGCCGGACGTTCGCGGATGCCATCGTGGCATCCGCTCTCTGCATGTCCGCTGCGCTTCGCCATCCTGGCTGCGCTTGCTCCCATAGCCCGGCTCTCGGGGCACGGGCAGCCCCGAGCTCGTTGGGGCCGTGGTTCACGGTTTCGGCTGTGGTGTCCTGAACGTGGCCGCAGGTCTTGAAGTGGCCGCAGGTCTTGAAGTGGCCGCAGGTTTTCAACCTGCGGTGTCTGGCGTCACGGCGCGGGTACCTCGATCCGCAGCATGCCCTTGAGCTCGCGGAACTTCGCCGGGCCGATGCCGTCCACCTCGAGGAGATCCACGACCCGCTTGTAGGGCCGATGCTCGATGATCCGGTTGGCCAGCGTCTCGCCCACGCCCGGGAGGCGCATGAGCTCGTCCCGCGAGGCGGTGTTGGGGTCGAGCGTGAAGCCGGCGGGCGGCGGGGCCGTGCCGTCGATCGCCTGCTTGAGCTCGTGCTCCTCGAGCCGCTCGAGCCGCCGCTCCACGGGCAGCTTGTCCCAGTCGGTGTGCGCCCAGATGCCGCTGCCCCGCTTCGCGGCCTGCAGCTCCAGGTCGGCGAGCCGTTCGCGGTATTCCTCCCCCGACTCGCCGGCCGGCGTGCCGCGGGCCACGCCGAAGGCCCGGGCCAGCCCCCGCGACACGAGCTGCTCGGCGAGGTCGCGGCCGTCGGCGTCGGTCACGAACGCGTAGATCCGCTTGAAGCGGCCGTCACCGCGGCCGTCGGCGAAGCTCGTATGCACGGTGAAGGGCTTGGCGAGCAGCCGCCGGGTCTCCGCCGTGGCCTCCGCCGCGAGCCGCTTGGCGAACTCGATCGAGGCGGTCGCGTCGGACTTCACCTCCGCGATCCCGAAGTAGCGCCGCTGGGTGCGCAGCCGTCGGGCGTCGGTCTCGCCGTTGACGTGGTGCTCCGGGCAATCGACGCCGTAGAGGCGGATCGTGTGCTCCTCGCCCGCCGGCGTCTGGATCCGAAAGCTGTCGCCGTCGGCCCACGCGACGGGCACGAGCGTGCAACCCCGGATCGCCACGAGGTCGTCCGCTCCCGCCGCGCTGCGAACCGTGGTGCCGATGACCACGGCCACGGCCAGAGCCGCCGCGCGGAGCCGGCCGGGCAGCGCGCGGATCACGGCGCCGGCTCCGCCGGGGCGGCATCGGGAAACAGCGGCGTGCCGTAGGGGTTGGCGTCCATCACGGGGAAGGCCCGCCAGCCGGGCGCGTCGAAGTGCCACCATTCGGTCGCCAGCGGCAGAAAGCCCTCGGCCCGCATCGCCTTCTGGAGCGTGTCGCGATGGGCGAGTTGGTCACTGTCGGCGTCGAGGAAGTCGAGGTGCGACCGCGGACCGAACTCGTCGAACGCCGACGGCATCGGCAGTTCGCGGCCCGCCGCGTCCACCAGCGTGACGTCCACGGCCGATCCGCGGTTGTGCCGCGAGCCCTTCGCGGGGTCGGCCACGTAGCGGGTGTCGGGCTTCACCTTCCAGAGGGCTTTCTGGACGGCGTGCGGGCGGTAGCCGTCGAACACCTTGAGCCCGAGGCCGCGGCCGCGGAGCGACGCCTGCACTCGCGCCAGCCGCTCGGCGGCCGACCGCTCCAGGAAGATCCGCGGATCGGGGTAGAGTCGCGTGCCCGTGACGTTGGCAGTGGTGGCGTAGCGGTTGTCGATCACGAGCGCGGGGTCGAGCTCCGCGAGATCGACGAGCTCGCAGCCCCGGGGGAGGGCGGTGGTCGTGCGCGGGCCGCGCTGCGGAGGCCGCTCGGCGAGAGCCGCCGTGAGATCGCGGAGCATCGCCGCCTGCTCGGCGCGGTGGCCGTGCTCGGCCTCGACGTTCACATACGGGATCTGCATCCGTCCGCACCACACCGAGAGCGAGCCGTCGTCGGTGACGGTGGCCTCGTTCTGCAGGACGACGGAGTGACCGCGGGTGGCGAGCGCGTCGAACAGCTCCGGGTTGGTCACGAAGAAGAAGTCGTCGGGGTCGCCGCCGGGCTGGAGGTGCACGCGGGCGGCGTCGGCCGCGAGCGAGCCGCCGGGAGCGTAGTTCGCGGCCGTGTAGCGGTCGGGAGTGTTGTTGTGGAGGGCGATGAGCACATCCACGTCGTCCACCGCGACCGTCGAGAGCAGCTCGTCGGCGAACGCGGCCACGACGTCGTCGGCCGGCTGCGACCAGGTGGAGAGGGCCTCGAGGGTGGCCCGGCGGCCGGCGGGCGTGAAGATCCGGTTGGGGTCGAGGCGATGCCCGGTGCCGCCGAGCCGGAAGGTGATCTCGCGGCTGCCCGTGTGCCGCAGTTCCACGAGGCGGCCGCCGCGGTCGCGGAGCACGTCCGTGGCGGCTTCGACCGCCGTCTCCTCGTCGTCGTGGACGCTCACGAAGGCGATCGTGGGGCGCGAGGCCGGAGCGTCGCGCTCGGGCGCGGCGAACACCCGCTCGACGACGTCGAGCCGCGCGTCCCCGACGGCGAACGTGCGCGAGGTGGTCGCCTCATCGGCGGCGTGACCAGTCGACGAAGCGGCCGCAACGGCCACCACGGCACCGAGCAGCGACGACGACGCGAACAGAGCTCCCATGACAGATCATCGTACCGTCCAGCACGCTCATCGCGCGAGACGAGCTCGGGGCCGCCCATGCCCCGTCCCCACGTGGCCGCAGGTTTTCAACCTGCGGGATCCCACCGGGCGGGCGGCCCCGAGCGGCGCGGCGGGCCGTGATCCCCATCGCTTACGCGATTGGGCTTCCTGACGGAGGAGCGTCCGAGGCGTTGGACCCCGTTGCTACACTCGCGTCATGGGCTGCATCTATGAGTACGACGTGCTCGTGATCGGGGCCGGCCATGCCGGCGTGGAGGCGGCCTGCGCGGCGGCCCGGCTCGGGGCCCGCACGGCCCTGCTGACGACCAACTGCGACACCGTCGGCCAGATGAGCTGCAATCCGGCGATCGGCGGCGTGGGCAAGGCGCAGCTCGTCCGCGAGGTCGATGCCCTCGGCGGCGTGATGGCCCGGGCGATCGATGCCACCGGCATCCAGTATCGCGTGCTCAACCGGTCGAAGGGGCCCGCGATGCACGGGCCGCGGGCGCAGGCCGACAAGAAGCTCTACCAGATGGAGGTCAAGCGGCTCGTCGAGGAGACGCCGCACCTCGATCTTCGCCAGGAGACGGTCGAGGAGCTCGTCGTCGAGCCGCTCGGGGGCGACGGCGTGGCGGCTCCCGCGTGGCGGATCACCGGCGTGCGGGTCCGCGGCGACGCCGAGTATCGCGCGGCGGCAGTCGTGCTCACCACCGGCACGTTCCTCCAGGCGGTGATGCACACCGGCGAGGCGCGGACGACGGGGGGCAGGGCAGGGGAGGGCACCACGGCGGGCATCTCGACGGCGCTCCAGCGGCTCGGCCTCGTGGTCGATCGCTTCAAGACGGGCACGCCCTGTCGGCTCTCGGCCGCGGGCATCGACTTCTCGCAGCTCGACGTGCAGCCGGGCGATCCCGAGCCGCAGCCGTTCTCGTTCCTCACCGATGCGATCGACCGCGAGCAGATGGTCTGCTGGATCACGCGGACGACGCCCGAGATCCACGACTTGATCCGGGCCAACCTCCATCGGGCGCCGATGTTCACCGGCCAGATCGAGTCGCGCGGGCCGCGGTATTGCCCGAGCATCGAAGACAAGGTCGTCCGCTTCGCCGACAAGGAGAGCCACCAGCTGTTCCTCGAGCCCGAGGGGCGGCACACCCGCGAGATCTACGTCAACGGGATCTCCACGAGCCTGCCCCGCGACGTGCAGGACGCGATGGTGCGGCTCGTGCCCGGCCTCGAGCGGGCGGCGATCATGCGCTACGGCTACGCCGTCGAATACGACTACTGCCCGCCCGATCAGCTCCTCCCCACGCTCGCGAGCAAGCGGGCCCGGGGTCTGTTCTGCGCGGGGCAGATCAACGGCACCACGGGTTACGAGGAGGCTGCGGCGCAGGGCCTCGTGGCGGGGGCGAATGCGGCGCTCGCCGCGGCCGGCCGCGAGCCGCTCGTGCTCGACCGGGAGGATTCCTACATCGGCGTGTTGATCGACGATCTCGTGACCCGCGGCGTGGACGAGCCCTACCGGATGTTCACGAGCCGCGCGGAGCATCGGCTGGCCCTGCGGCACGACAACGCCGACCGGCGGCTCACGCCGGTGGCCGCGCGGCACGGGCTCGCCGAGCCACACCGCGTCGAGCGGCTCGCGGCGAAGACGGCCGAGATCGAGGCCACGCTGGCGGCGCTGGCGGCCACCCGCGTGCAGGGCACGGCGCTTGCCGACCTGCTCAAGCGGCCGGAGTTCACCTGGGCCCATGCGGTGGCGGCGGCGCCAACGCTCGCTGCCGTGTCGCGGGAGGCGGCGGTGCAGATCGAGAACGACATCCGCTACGCCGGCTACGTGGCCCTCGACCGCGAGCGGATCGAGCGGCAGCGGAAGCATGCGAGCCGGCCGATCCCCGAGGGCTTCGACTACGGCACCGTGCGGCATCTCCGCGCCGAGGCCCGCGAGCAGCTCGCACGGATCCGGCCGCGAACGCTCGGCCAGGCCGGCCGCGTGAGCGGGATCACGCC
>JBBAVS010000136.1:0-9416 GCA_040397585.1 Pirellulales bacterium | reverse complement strand
GCGCGGAATTTGGACGCGATCGTACCGCTTACGCGGTTACGCTTCCTGCGGAGGGCGATCGGAGCGGTTACGCCGTTCGGTGCGCGACGGGCTCAGGAAGCCCAATCGCGTGAGCGATGGGGATCGCGGCGGAGGTCGGCGCGGAATTTGGACGCGATCGTACCGCTTACGCGGTTACGCTTCCTGCGGAGGGCGATCGGAGCGGTTACGCCGTTCGGTGCGCGACGGGCTCAGGAAGCCCAATCGCGTGAGCGATGGGGATCGCGGCGGAGGTCGGCGCGGGATTTGGACGCGATCGTACCGCTTACGCGGTTACGCTTCCTGAGGAGGCGATCGGAGCGGTTACGCGGTTACGCTTCCTGACGCCGCTGGCGGAAGCCGGCGACGAAGAGGCCGGCGGCTGCGGCAATCCAGGCGAGGCCCGTCGGCTCCGGCACCGCGGCCACGCTGCCGGCCGTACCCGGAGCGGAGTTGTACGGGCCCGCGTCGAACAGGCCGTTGGAGAGGAAGCTCGCCGCGTCGAGGATGTCCACCACACCGTCGTAGGTGAAGTCGCCCTCGTTCCACGAGGCCGGGGTGCCGCTGTCGAACTTGCCACCGGCGAGGAAGTTGGCCGCGTCGATGATGTCCACCTGCCAGTCGAGGTTCGTGTCGCCCGCCGCGGCGAAGGCGAAGGTCACCGAGCCGTCGCCGTTGTCGAGCCAGCCCACCGTACGATCGCCGCCGCTCGCGGCGGCCACGCTCGAGGTGATCCCGCTCGTGCCGTTCCAGGTGCCGTCGCCCAGGCCGGTGACGATCGCGGCCACCATGTCCGTGGCCGAGAGGCCCGCCGCCACGGTGACCATGCCGTTGCCCACGTCCACCAGGCCGCCGGCATTCGCCGCGAGGCCGCCGACGGTCGTCTGCAGGCCGGGTGAAAGCGTCACCGTGCCGCCCGCGACCGGCACGAGCCGGCTCGAAGCCAGGGCCGCGCCGTTGGCCAGCTGGAGCCGGCCCCCCTGCACCGTCGTGGAACCCGTGAGCGTATTGGCCTGATTGACCACCAGCGTGCCGGCGCCGGTCTTGAACACCGGGATCGAACCGGAGAGCGTCGGGTAACCAGCCTGGCTCTGGGTCTGCGTGCCGCTGGCCACGTTGATCGTGATCACCGTCGGGCCGCCCGCGGTGAACACGAGGTTGAGGCTGTTGCCGCTCTGGGCGAGGCTGAACGTGCCGTTGCCGAACGCGTTGGCAAAGCCCGTGGTGCCGTTCGTGCCCGACGTGTTGATCAGGAACTTGTTGGCCGCGAAGCCCGAGATGCCCCCGGTGGCCGTGACGATCGTCCACGAGTAGTTCTGCGTGGAGTCGAAGTTGGCGGCGTTGCCGTTCACGTCGGGGCTCGTGCCCGAGAGGCTCCAGAGGTTGACCTTGAAGGGCGACGTGGAGCTGGATGCGATCGAGAGCGCACCGCCGATGCTGGCGAGATCCCAGGACGTGCCGGCCGAGCCGGAGCCGCTGGTGATCTGCCAGTTGTAGTTGCCGCCGCCGTTCAGGGTGAGGTCGTTGGTGATCGTGAGCGTGCCGAGATTCGAGCCCGGTGACAGCGTGGCCCCGGACGACATCGTCACCGACCCGCTCACCAGGCCCGCGCCGGCGAGCGACTGGCCACCGGGAACCACGTAGCCGCCTGCCAGTTGGGTGACGTCGAGCGTGCCGCTGGCCAGGACCGAGATCCCGGGCGCCGACCGGATCACCCCCGTGGGTGCGACCGCGAGCGTGCCGTTGTTGATCGAGAGGTTGCCGCCGGTGACCGTGCCGCCAATCACGAGCGTGCCGCCCCCCGACTTCGCCAGACCGTTCGTCGCGGCGATCGACGAGTTGACGGTCGCGGTCACGCCCGGATCGACGTAGAGGTTGTTGACCGAGCCGGTGCTGCCGGTGAGCGCGATCGAGCCGCCGGCGATCGTATAGCCGTTGGCGACGAACGATAGGCCGCGGCCCACGCTCACGCCGCCGGCGGCCACCGTGATCGTGCTCGTGGGGAAGGCGGTGCCACCGAAGTAGGCCTGGGCGCCGGCGCTCCAGGCCTCAGGGCCGTACGCCCCGTTCCAAACGGTCGCTGGGCTGTTGTCCCAGGTGCCATCGCCGCCGAGGACATAGCCGTCGGTGGGAGCCCAGCGGAGCTGCGTGGAGGGATCGGGCGCGCCGAGCTTGAAGATCGAGACGCGGCCCTCCTGAGGCTGGGCCACGGCCAGCGTCTGGCTGGTCGGGTCGAAGGCGAAGTCGTACCAGCCGGTGCGCTGCACGGTGTCGTAGCCCGACACGGTGCCGGTCAAGAAGTTCCAGGAGACCGACTGGGTTCCACCGTTGGAGTCGATCACGCCGACTGACTGGACGAACGTTTGCGGGTAGGACGCACTATCCCGACCGTTGAAGGCCACGAGATCTCCGTTGATCGTGTTGCTCATGAAGGCAAGATTTTGGCCGAGCGTGCGGTCGTCCGACGAGAAGGTGTTCCAAATCGCCACCGGGGCGGACGCCGAGTTGGAGCCTGTACGGACGGCCTTCGTGACCCAGTTACCGGTCCGGCCGTACACGTCGCCCGTGTCCGGATCGAACGACAGGGCCCGAGGGCTCCCCGGCATCGCAGGAGAAGTCCACCACTCGAGGCCTACGGGTACGCTGCCGCTGGTGAATCCGTAGATCGAGGCCCCCGTCGCCGGATTCAGCAGGCCGCGGCTGGTGCTGCCCGTGCCGAACGTCCCCCAGGCCACGCCGGAACCCCCGAGGCTCGACCCCGAGACCACGTAGCCCGGGTCATTCGCGGGATTGACGCTGCCCCGCACGTTGTTGAGAGCCCAGGTCTGGGTGGGGGTTGCGGTGGAGATGTCGTAGCCCGCCATGCCGGGAACGAAGCCTACGCCATCGGCACCGAGATCGAGTGCTGCCACGAGCCGGTTGCCGCTCAGTTCGAGGCCGGTGTAACCCCGCTGGCCGATGCCAGGGTAAAACCCGAAGCGGTTACCGTACTGGACGTTTCCGGAGGTCACCACGCCGGTCGTCGCCGTATTCGTGATCTCGATGATGCCTTCGTTGTCGAACGACGCACCGCTCGTGTGGTTGACGAAGCCGGCTACGAACAGCCGTGACCCATTCCACGCGACTGAGTTGACGTTGTTGCCCACATAACGGCTGTTGATCGAGCCGTCGGCGTTGGTGCCCGAGTTGATCGCTCCGAGGTTGTACCGCGTGACCTCCGTAAGCGTGACCTGCGCCTGGGCGGCCGCCAGCGGGGCCAGGCAGCAGACAGCCGCGAGCAAGGCATTCCCGAGGGACCGGATGGCACGGCAGGCGACGAGCTGGTGATTGAAAGCGAGCATCGGGATGAACCCTCGGGGAAACGCGGGAGACGATCGTGGTTGGCGGTAAAAAGGCACTGTTCCCAGTCCCTACTCAAGAGTAAACCGAATTCGAACAGCGGCGTCAATAAATTATGAATCCTTGCGGTGTCGTCGGTTTCGAGGTGCCACCCCCGAGGTGAAGGGGTCGGACAGGCAGGTTGAAAACCCGCGCGACGGGGTGGGCACGAAGGTTGTCGACGATCCGGAGCACAGGTTTTCAACCCGTGCCCCCCATTACTGATAGAGCAAATGCGGCGTCCGCCGCCGGCCGAACTCGGACAGTCCGTCGCGGCCTGCGGTCAGCACGACGTCGGCATCGGCCCCGGCGCGGATCGCCTCGAGCGTCGCCTTGTGAAGCAGGAGCACGTCGAGTTTGTCGAGCTCCCATTCCTGGGTATGCAGCCGGCGAAGCGCGACGGCGATTTCGAGCCCCACGCGGACGGGATCGAGCACGGCCCGGTCGGTCACCGCGATGTTGATCCCGCCGCACGCCTGCCCCGAAAACTTGCTGGCTCGGGGCGTGAACCGGATCGGCACGAAGCCCACGCCCGGGATCCGGCGGGCGGCCAGGGCCTCCGCGAGCGCTTGGCCGTCGAGCCACGGGGCGCCGAGTACCTCGAAGGGCGTGTCGGTGCCGCGGCCCACCGAGAGGTTCGTGAACTCCAGGAGCCCGATGCCCGGATAGAGAAACGCCTCGGTCAGGCTCCGCATGTTGGGCGACGGGTTCACCCACTCGAGTCCCGTGGCGTCGAAGGCGTCGGCTCGCCGCCAGCCCTCGCAGGCGACGACGGTCAGGTCGAGATCGAGCTTCAGGTCGGCCGCGAACATCTTCGCCAGCTCGCCCACCGTCATCCCGTGCCGCAGCGGGATCGGATGGCAGCCGACGAACGTGCCGCGGCTGTCGTCCACCCGCGGCCCCGCGATCGACACGCCGTCGATCGGGTTTGGCCGGTCGAGCACGACGAAGGCCTTGTTGTGTTCGGCTGCGGCCTTCATCGCCTCGAGCATCGTGGAGACGTAGGTGTAGAACCGGCAGCCGATGTCTTGGATGTCGAACACGACCACATCGACATCGGCGAGCATCTCGGCCGTGGGCCGCTTCGTTTTTCCGTACAGGCTCTTCACGGGCACGCCCGTCTCCTCGTCCTTGCCGTCGGGCACGTTGGCCTGGTCGAACGTGCCGCTGGCCCCGTGCTCGGGCCCGAAGATCGCCACGAGCTTCACGCCGTCGGCCTGGGCCAGCAGGGTGGCGGTGCGCCGCTGCCGGCGGTCGAGCCCCGTGTGGTTGGTGATCAGGGCTACCCGCTTGCCCGCGAGCTGCCGGAAGTTGTCACGCACGAGCACGTCGATGCCCGTGAGCACCGGCCGGTCGCTGGCGGCCTGCAACGCACCCCGCGGCGCCACGACCGCCCCCGCCGCCACCGATGCGATCCGGGCAATCAGCGGATTGACCAAGCCCTTGCCGTCGGGGTGCACGCGGTTCGAAAGAAAGATCACGTAAAGGTCGAGGGCCGGGTCGATCCACAGGCCCGTGCCCGTGAAGCCGCCGTGGCCGAAGGCCGACTCGGTGAGCAGGTCGCCGCGGTTGCTCGACAGCGGGCTGCGCTTGTCCCAGCCGAGTCCGCGGAAGCCGCCGCCGGGGATCGGCGTGCCACGGGTCATCACGGCGATCGTCTCCGGTGCGAGCACGCGGACGCCGTCGAGCTCACCGCCGCGGAGCATCATCGTGGCGTAGCGGGCCAGGTCGGTGGCCGTGCCGAACAGCCCGGCGTGGCCGGCGACGCCGCCGAGCTTCCAGGCGCGGGGGTCGTGAACCTCGCCCCGCATCCAGCGGCTCTCCCGCTCCTCCGTGGGCGCCGCGCGGGCCCGCAGCGGCTCCGCGGGCAGGTAGCCGGTCTCCGCCATGCCGAGCGGCGCGAACGTGGTCCGCGTCGCGAAGGCGGCGACCGATTCCCCCGAAATCCGCTCGACGAGCTGGCCGAGGACGATGAAGTTGACGTCGGAGTAGATGAACTTCGTGGCCGCCGGGTGCAGCGGCGCGAGGTTCCAGATCCGCTCGAGTGCCTTCGCGGGGCCGTCGGCGTAGTCGTCGATCGGGTTGTCGGCGATCAGCCCGCTCTGGTGGGTGAGCAGGTCGTGGACGGTGAGCTTTTCCTTGCCGTTGGCGGCGAACTCGGGGATGTGGGTTGCGACCGGGTCGGAGAGCCGCAGCCGGCCCTCCTCGACGAGCCGCATGATCGCGGTGGCCGTGGCCACGGGCTTGGTCAGCGAGGCGAGATCGAAGACGGTGTCCACGGTCATCGGCTCGACGGCGGGCCGCACGGCCCGGCGGCCGTAGGCCGCGAGCAGGGCGATGCCATCACGGCGGCCGATGCAGACCACGCAGCCCGGCATCTTGTCTGCGGCGAGCGCCTCCTCGACGAGGCCGTCGATCATGGCCAGCCGCGCGGGATCGAAGCCCGCGGCGGCCGGTGTGAGCCGGGGCACGTCGGCGGCGGTGGCCGCGGACACGAGACACACCGCCAGCAGGAAGCCCGCTCGAAGGATCATCGCGACAACTCCGCACGGGGGAGGACGAGCGAGGCGGCGAGGCCCGCCGCGAACGTGACCGAGGAGCCGATCAGGGCATACCACGGCCAGGCGATCCTGATGCCCTGCCCGGGCAGCACGAACTGGACGGTGAGCAGGGCGGCAAGCCCCGCGGCGGCGCCCACGAGCGCGGCCCCCTGCCCCACCCGCCGCGTGGCCACGCCCAGCACGAACACGCCGAGGAGGAGCCCCGCGGAATAGCCCGCGATCGTCAGGGCGCGGCTCACCACCGTGGAGTCGATGGCCGCGGCGGCGATCCCCACGGCCACCTGCACGAGGCCGAAGCCGACCGTGAGCCAGCGGGTGGTCGCGAGCGCGGCCGCGGGCGCGAGCGGCTCGCGGCGACCGGCGGCGGCGCGAAGCGGCAGCCAGACGTCGTGGATCATCGACGACGCCGAGGCGTTGAGCGAACTGGCGATCGTGGACATCGCGGCCGCCAGGATGGCCGCCAGCAAGAGGCCGATGAGCCCCGTGTTGGCGGGAAAGTGGTTGACGATGAAGGTGGCGAACACCTCGTCGGGCCGGGCCGGCGGGGCCTCGCCGCCGAGGCCGTGGAAGGCGGCGAGCAGCACGCCGATCCCGAGGAAGAGGGCGAACTGGAGAAACACCACCACGCCGCTGGTGAGCAGCGCCCGGGCCGCGTCGCGCTCGCCGCGGGCGCTGAGGTAGCGCTGCACCATCATGTGATCGGTGCCGTGGGTGCCGAGGCTGAGCACGGCGCCCCCCACGAGGCCGGCCCAGAACGTGTAGGGATTGGCGAGGTCGAGCGAGAAGTCGAACATGCGGAGCTTGTCGTGCGCGGTCGCGAAGTCCCAGGCTGCCGGCCAGCCGCCGGGAATCCGGGCGAGGATCACGAACACGGCCACGATCCCCCCGAGCACGTAGATCACCAGCTGCAGGCAGTCGTTCCAGGCCACGCTCCGCAGGCCGCCGAACACCGTGTAGAGAATCGTGACGGCGCCCATCGCCCCCACGCTCCAGGCCAGGGGCAGCCCGGTGAGCTTCTGGAACACGAGGGCCGCGAGGAACAGCCGCAGGCCGTCGCCGAGGTTTCGCGCCACGAGAAACAGGAGGGCCGCCGCCCGCTGCATCGCCGGGCCGAACCGATCGCGGAGCACCTCGTGGGCGGTGTTGAGCTCGCCGCGGAAGTAGAGCGGCAGCAGGAAGCGGACGATCGCCAGCCGGCCGAGCATGTAGCCCAGCGGCAGCTGCAGAAATCGCATCCCCGCCGGCCCGAAGCTCTCCCCCGGCACGCTGAGCACCGTGGCGGCACTCGTCTCGGTGGCCACGATCGAGCCCAGGATCACCCACCAGGGCAGGTTCCGATCGCCGAGCAGGTAGGCGTCGAGCGAGCGGATGCGGCCGGCGACCAGGAGCCCGACCACGAGGGCCGAACCGAAGTAGGCCACCAGCACCGCGATGTCGACCGGGCCGAGGGGGATCGTCATGGGGGAGGAGTGTAGCCGCTGCGGTACCCAAGGGGCCACGACGCGACGGCGGAATCGCAATCCGGCGGCATTCCGGCTAAGGTGTTTTCACCATGACAACATCACTCGGACACCTGACCACGGAAGCCGTCAATCCTGCGTCGGCGCGGATCGACGAGCTGGACGCCGCCGGCATCGTGGCGGTGATGAACGCCGAGGACGCGGAGGTGGCCGCGGCCGTGGCGCGGGAGTCGGCGGCGATCGCCCAAGCGATCGAGATCATCGCCGAGCGGTTCCGGGCCGGAGGCCGGCTCGTGTACATCGGCGCCGGCACCTCCGGCCGGCTCGGCGTGCTCGACGCCTCGGAGTGCCCGCCGACCTTCGGCACGCCGCCGGAGATGGTGGTGGGCCTGATCGCCGGCGGCCCCCAGGCCCTGACGCGGGCCGTCGAGGGGGCCGAAGACAGCCGGGAACTCGCCGCGTCCGACCTCGCCGCCATCGGCCTCTCCGCCCGCGACGTGCTCGTGGGCATCGCCACCAGCGGACGCACGCCGTACGTGCTCGGTGGGCTGGCCCACGCCCGCGCCGTGGGCGCGTTCGCGATCGGCTTAGCCTGCAACGACAAGTCGGAACTCGAGTCGCTGGCCGAGCTGATGATCGTGCCCCGCGTGGGGCCGGAGATCATCACGGGATCCACCCGGCTCAAGGCTGGCACCGCCACCAAGCTGGTGCTCAACATGCTGACCACCGGCGCGATGATCCGGATTGGCAAGACCTACGGCAACCTGATGGTGGACCTGCGGGCGACGAACACGAAGCTCGTGGCCCGGACGCGCCGGATCGTGGCCATGCTCACCGGCGCGAGCGACGAGGAGGCCGAGCGGCTCGTGGCGGAGGCCGACGGCGAGCTCAAGACGGCGGTGGTGGCGAAGCAGCGGAACGTGTCTCCCGCCGAGGCCCGCGCGCTGCTTGCCGCGGCGGGCGGCCATCTGCGGAGGGCGATCGGCGGAGACGGCCATGGCGACCGCTGAAGGCGCGGACCTCGTCCCGCTCGTGCTCGGCATCGACGGCGGCGGCTCGAAGTGCGCCGCCGTGCTGGCGCGGCTCGCGGCGGCCGGCGCGGGGTCGATCGAGATCGTGGGCCGGGGCCGCGGTGGACCCGCCAACCCGCGGGTTGCTGGCCACGAGGCGGCGCGGGCCTCGATCCTGGCCGCGATCGCGCAGGCGTTTGCCGATGCGGGACGGCCGCCGCAACCCGTGGCCGCCGCCTGCCTCGGGCTCGCGGGAGTGGGATTGCCTGAGGATCGCGACGCCGTCCTCGCCTGGGCCACCCAGGCTGGCCTCGCCGACCGGGTGGTCGTGGTGCCCGACGGCCTGCTGCCCTTCGCCGATGCCGCGGCCGAGCCGTGGGGCGTGGTGCTGATCTCCGGCACGGGTTCGCTCGCGCTCTCCTGGCCTCGCGGGGCGGCGCTCTCGGCGGCCACGGTGGCCGACCGCTGCGGGGGCTGGGGGCCGCTGCTCGGCGACGAAGGCAGCGGCCACGCGATCGGCCTCGCGGCACTCAAGGCGGCGATGCGGGCGGCGGATGGCCGCGGGCCCGCGACGATCCTCCAGGCGGCGCTGCTCAAGCGCTTCGCGGTGGCCCGGGCTCCCGACCTCGTGGCGAGCGTGCATGGGCCGGGCGTGGGCCGCCGCGAGATCGCCGACGCGGCCCGCGAGGTGCTCGCGGCGGCCGACGTGGGCGATCCGGTGGCGGCAGCGATTCTGGCCGCGGCGGCCGGCGAACTGGCCGCCCACGTGCGGACGCTCGCGGACCGCAACGCGTTTGAGGCGGGCGTCTATCCCTTGCGGCTGACGGGCGGCCTTCTCGCGGGCAGCGCCACGCTCCGCCGACTCGTGGTCGAGTCGCTCGCGGCGAGCGGTCACGAGCCGGGCAGCGTGACGGTGGTCAGCGATCCGGCAGCCGCCGCCGCCCGGTTTGCCGCCGCGGTCGCATGTTTCTGAAAGTGGCCGCAGGTTT
>JBBAVS010000135.1:0-9509 GCA_040397585.1 Pirellulales bacterium | reverse complement strand
TTTCAACCTGCGGTGAACCACGCCGACGCCGCTCGCTGTGCAGGTTAAAAACCTGTACCCACTTCCGAAAACCTGCGGATTCCTGCCCGCGCGACCTTGCCCGCCTCGACCACCAGCAGCGGCACGGTCGCCAGCCCGAGCACCAGCGGCCAATCCCGCCCTGGCCCCCCAGGCGTCACCTCGAACACAGGCTGCGTCGGCGGCAGCATCACCACCGCCACGTGCACGAGCGCCGACACGGCGATCGCCAGCAGCAGCGCCGGGTTGGCCGCCAGCCCCGGCCCGAGGCCCAGCCGCCGATCGCTGCGGCAGGCGATCGCAAACAGAAGCTGCGCGAAGGCCGCCACGCAGAAGGTCACCGTGCGGGCGTGCTCGAGCCGCGATGCGTCGCCCCGCCAGGCCAGCCAAAACGCCCCCCCGCAGACCGCGGCCACGAGCCCGCCGTGGATCACGATCTCCAGCCCGCGGCCCCATGGGATCACGGCCTCGTGGGGCGGCCGTGGCGGGCGGCGCATGATGTCGGGCTCCGGGGGCTCGACGCCCAGCGCCAGCGCCGGAAGGCCGTCGGTGACGAGATTCAGCCAGAGGATCTGGATCGCCGCCAGCGGGGCCGGCCAGCCGGCCACGGCGGCGAAGAGCATGAGGAGCACCTCCCCGGCGTTGCAGGCGAGGAGATAGTGCATGAACTTCTGGATGTTGTCGTAGATGCCGCGGCCTTCCTCGACCGCGACCACGATCGAGGCGAAGTTGTCGTCGGTGAGCACCATGTCGGCCGCCTCGCGGGTGACGTCGGTGCCGGCACTCCCCATCGCGATCCCGATGTCGGCGGCTTTGACCGCCGGGGCGTCGTTGACGCCGTCGCCGGTCATCGCCACCACATGGCCGAGAGCCTGGAGCGCCTGCACGATCCGCAGCTTGTGCTCGGGCGAGACGCGGGCATAGACCCCGGCCGTCGCCGCCACGCGGCGGAGCGCCGCGTCGTCGCAGCCATCGATCGCGGCGCCCGCAACCACGCCGTCGGCCGCT
This sequence comes from Pirellulales bacterium, assembly GCA_040397585.1. GTDB lineage: Bacteria > Planctomycetota > Planctomycetia > Pirellulales > UBA1268 > QWPN01. The sequence goes on along the minus strand of JBBAVS010000135.1, from coordinate 8,483 downwards.
TCCACGAGCCCCAGTTCCCTCCCCACGGCGAGTGCCGTTGCCGGGTGATCGCCCGTGATCATCACCGGCCGGATGCCGGCGGAACGGCAGCGGTCGATGGCGGCCCGCGCCTCGTCGCGGGGCGGATCGATCATGCCGACGAGCCCCACGTGCACGAGCCCGCGCTCGAGCGTCGCCGGATCGCCGGCGAGCGGTTCGTGGCCGGGCATCTCCCGCCAGGCGACCGCGAGCACCCGCAGGGCCCGGTCGGCGAGCCCGGCCGCGGTGGCGAGGATCTCCCGTCGCCGTTCGGCGGCGAGGGGCACCACCACGCCGTGTCGCTGCTCGAAGCTGCAGGCGGCGAGCACCGCCTCCGGCGCCCCCTTCGTGGCCAGCAGCCGTCCGGCGTCGGTCTGCACGACCACGCTCATCCGCTTGCGGACGGCGTCGAAGGGGAGTTCCAGGATCACCGGCTCGGCGGCATCGGCCGAGGCCACTCCCCCCTTCGCAGCCGCCGCGAGTAGCGCCCCCTCCGTGGGATCGCCCACCACCGACCAGACGCCCTCGGCCGACGCGCCGAGCGTGGCGGTCGTGCAGCGTGCGGCCGCCCAGAGCAGCCGCCGGACATCCGGATCGGTGCCGGCAGCCGCGGCGCCGTCCGTGGGCAGAATCTCCCCCTGGGGTCCGTAGCCGATGCCGCTCACGCGGAAGCGGCGTCCGGCGGTCACGAGCTCACACACGGTCATCTCGTTGCGGGTGAGGGTGCCGGTCTTGTCGGAGCAGATCACCGTCACCGAGCCGAGCGTCTCGACGCTCGAAAGCCGACGCACGAGGGCGTTGCGAGCCACCATCCGCTGGACGCCGAGGGCCAAGACGAGCGTCACCACGGTCGGCAGCCCCTCGGGCACCGCGGCCACCGCGAGGCTCACCGCCCGCAGCAGGACATCGGCGAGGCGTCCCGTCCGCACGAGTTCGGCCCATCCGCCGCCGCGGACGAGTTCCACGGCGAAGATCAGGCCCACGAGCCCGAGGCAGATCGCGATCAGCATGCGGCCCAGGGCGGCGAGCCGCCGCTGCAGGGGCGTCGGCTCCGGAGGCGACCGCTCGAGGAGCCCGGCGATGTGGCCCACCTCGGTGCCCATGCCCGTGGCGACCACGAGCCCGGCGCCGCGGCCGGTCGCGACCACGGTGGCCGCGTAGACCATCGTGATCCGATCACCGAGGGGGGCATCGCCAGCCACCGTGCCGTCGGCATGCTTCTCCACGGAGACGCTCTCGCCGGTCAGCGCCGACTCCTGCACCGCCATCCCGAAGGCTTCGACGAGCCGCGCGTCGGCCGGCACGCGGTCGCCCGCCTCCAGTTCCACGCGGTCGCCCGACACGAGGTCGCGGGCAGCGATCGATCGCAGGATGCCGCCGCGAACCACCCGCGCCGCCGGGGCGGCCATCCGCTGCAGGGCACACAGCGCCCGCTGCGCCCGGTCCTCCTGCAGAAACCCGATGATTGCGTTGACCAGCACGATCGCCACGATCGCGGCCGCATCGGCCCAGTCGCGCATGGCCGCGGCGATCCCGGCGGCCACCAGCAAGATCCAGATCACCAGCTCGCGAAACTGCCCCAGGAACGTCCACCACCAGGCCGGCAGTGCCGGCTCGTCGAGGGCGTTGGGGCCGAGCGCCACCAGCCGCCGCTCCGCCTCCGCCGCCGTCAGTCCGCCGGAGGAATCCGTGGCGAGGAGCCGGGCGGCCGCCGCCGCCGACAGGGCATGCCAGGCCGGCGTAGACGGGGCGGCCCCCGGCGGAGGCGACGTGACCATGGCAAGTCCTGCGGGCCGTGACGGCTGATCCATCCATTCTACGGGCCGCGCCATTCGCCACGGGGTAGAGTTGAGCAGGTGAACCCGTCCTCCCCCGAGTCAGCCTCCATGCACCGCCTCGCATCCCTGCTCGCCGCCCTGACACTCCTGCTCATCGCCGCGCCAGGCACCGCCCACGCGCAGGCGGCCCGCCACGGCACGATCGGCAACTGGGGCACCGGCAACTGGGGAGGCAGCAGCTTCACGGTGGGCCGCAGCACGATGTATGCCAATGGCCTCGTCTCGAACCGCATGGGCGACATGACGTATTTCAACAACGGGCTCGTGGGCCGCGACTTCGGCCGCGTCACCGTCTACACCAACGGGCTCGTCGCCGTGAACGGCCGTCACGCCCGCTACTTCAGCAACAACGCGGTCGGCGTGCCGATCCGGGGCGGTTCCGGCGGCATGGTCTATGGAGGCGGCTCCCCCTTCCCCTACGGTCCGACGCCGTTTCCAGCACCGCCGGCCCGCTGACCGCGGCTGCGTTTCAGGGCTGGCCGGGCTTCGCCTGGGTTGCCTCGGCGTCACGCACGAGCCAACGGCCGTTCTTCTCGTGCATGGAGACGCGGACATCCGCCAGCGCGGTCCCCTGCCCCGCCGGCTGGATCAGGTTGCCCGTCACGCGGACGATCATGTCCACCCGGGCCTCCGCAGGCTGCTTCGCCCGATCGACGTCCACCTTCAGCCTGGTGATCTTCACCTCGGTCGGCTTCACCTGCCGGAGCACCTTGGCAGCCTCGTCGCGGACGGGCCGCAGATCGGGATCGATGGCGGCGAGGATCGTATCGACGTCCTGCCGCTCGGCGGCGGTGGCGAGTTGCGGGAAGAGGCTGAGCAGGAACTCGCGGTCGGTGATCACGAGACGGTCGGCGAGGAACGTGGCTCCTCCCGCCACGCAGGCCAGCACCGCAGCGACCAGCCACGGCCGCGTTTGCGCGCGGGTCCAGACGAAGACCGCGATCGCCGCAGCCACGCCGCAGGCGATCACGATCGGCGTCGATGACTCGAACGGCGGGCCGGCCATCCGCGCGATCTCCCACTCGGTGATTTCGGGGTGCCTTCGTCGTCCCCCGACCTCTATTCTACGGGTCGAGTGCCGCCGTGGCCCATCGCGGCCGGCGACAGCGGCCGACCACCTGGAGGAAGCCATGAGCGGGAATGAGCGACGCGACGAGGCGGGGGCGGCGGCTCGCCATGCGCTCGTCGGGCCGCCTGATCTCTGGGAGATGAAGCGGCGGTTCCAGATCGACTTCCTCCGCGGCGCGGGCCTGATGCCACACCATCGGCTGCTCGATCTCGGCTGCGGCACGCTCCGCGGCGGCATCCCGCTGATCGAGTACCTCGCTCCCGGCCACTACGCCGGCGTGGAGGTCCGCCGCGAGGTGCTCGACGAGGGCCGTCAGGAGCTCACCGAGAGCGGGCTCGCCGGCAGGGAACCGCAGCTCGTGCACTGCAGCCGGCTCGCCGAGCTCGATCTCGGCCGCACCTTCGACGTGGCCTGGGCCTTCGCGGTGCTCATCCACATGGACGATCGCATCCTCGACGACGCGGTGGCGGCGGTGGCGCGGCATCTCACCGCCGATGGCGTCTTCTACGCGACGGCGAACGTCGGCGCCGAGCCGGCCGGCACGTGGCAGGGGTTTCCCGTGGTGCATCGCGAGGCGGGGTTTTATGCGAACGTCTTCGGCCGGCATGGCCTGGTGCTCGAGGACCTCGGCTCACTTGAGTCGTTCGGCCACGTGCACCCGCGGTTGCCTGTCGAGGCACAGGCCCGCCAGCGGATGCTGAAAGCCACGAAAGCCGGGGCGGTGTGACCGCACGCCGGGGCCGCGTGGTAGGCTCTCGGCATGTTCGAGCATCGCTCCGAGCCGCTTCTACCCCGCACGAAGTTCCTGATCCGCGCCGGCTGGTTTCTGTTCCTCTCGGCAACCGTCGTGGCCGCAGCGCTGGGCGTGGGGGTGCTCGGCTACCACGAACTGGGCGGCCTGCCCTGGATCGACGCCCTCGTCAACGCCTCGATGATCCTCGGGGGCATGGGGCCGGTCGACCCGATCACGACGCACGCGGGGAAGCTCTTCGCGTCGTTCTACGCGCTGTTCTCCGGGCTCCTCTTCATCGGCGCCATGTCGCTGGTGCTCACCCCCTTCGTGCACCGCCTGCTGCACAAACTCCACCTCGAGGACGAATGAGACGGCGAGGCGAGCCAGGTTTCGCGTCAACCTCGGGGACGATTCTGCCGATTACAAGGACGGAATGGCTGCGAGGCAGCCAAGCGTGGCAAGGCACCCTGAGGAGTGTGAACATGGGCAAGGGCAACAACTCGCAGAAGAACGACAAGAAGGCCATGAAGCCCAAGCAGGACAAGACGAAGGCCGCCGCCAAGAAGTGACGCGGCGGGGATGGCGTTGGATCGGCCGTGAGTCCAGCTCAGCCCGGGGTGGGAGACCTCGAAGGCCACGCCTGCAGGACCGAACGCGGGGGTGTAGGCTTCGGGTATGGTAATGTTCGGCGGCAGCGGGATTTCTCCCGGCTTCCCCGCGCGGTGAACTCATGGACCTCGGCGGCATGCGACGGCTCGGCACGGCTGGCCGCGCGATCCTGGTGATCGCGTCGCTGGCGGCGGCCCTGCGGCCCGCGGTCGCGGCCCCGATCGTCCGCACGTTCGCCGGCGAATCGATGAACATCGACACGGCGGGCGTGGTGGTGACCGCCTCCAGCAGCGCGTGGCGGATCACCGCCCCCATGCGCGACGACAACGGCAACGCCAGCCTCGGCACGAGCTTCCGGCGGTGGTGGCACTTCCAGGTCGACGGGCTCGACTCGACCGCCGGCTCGACGCTCTCCATGGCGCTCACGAAGTCGGGCTACACCGACATCATCACGCCCGTCTGGAGCCTCGACGGCGGCCTCACCTACCAACGTGTTCCGGGCGTGGTGCCCACCTATTCGTCGGCGACCCAGACGCAGTCCTTCACCATCCAGACGCCGCCGGGGGTGAGTTCCATCCGGCTGGCCAAGTATTTCCCCTACACCATCGGCATGGTCGACCGCTTCCGCGCGTCGATCGCGGGCAATCCGTTCGTGCGGGAGGAAACGATCGGCCAGTCGGCGCAGGGCCGCGGCATCGTGATGCACACGCTGACCGACACCGCGGTGCCCGACGCGGGCAAGCAGCGGGTGTGGGTGCACGCCGCGGTGCATCCGTCCGAGACGCCGGCCTCCTTCACCGCCGAGGGCCTCGTCGGCTGGCTCACCGGCGGAAGCGACGAGGCGCGGACGCTCTTGTCGCGCACCATCTTCAACGTGGTCACGATGGCCAACCCCGACGGCGTCGCCCTCGGCAACTACCGCACCACCTCCACGAGTGTGAACCTCGAGAACGCGTGGGCGTCTCCCTACACCTCGAGCGTCCCGGAGATCGTGGCCCTCCGCAGCACGATCGAGCGGTTCATGGGCACGGCGGCCGCCCCGGGCTCGAACCCGATCTCGATGCTCCTCAACCTCCATGCGTCGCACAATGAGACCTATCCGTTCCACTTCGTCCACCAGGCGACCTACCCGACAGCGGGAGTGACCGCGGAGGTGCGGGCCTTGGAGAATCGCTGGGTCAGCGCCGTCAAGGCCCGCAGCGCCTTCGCCGCCCTCCGCACGACCGACCCGCAATCCACGCTCTCCGGCCGCGTCTATGTGGAGTCGATGATGCACGACCGCTACTCCGTGCAGCCCACCTGGGATTCCGTGATGGCGATCACGTTCGAGGGCACATACCAGGCGGGCCCCACCGCCGGCGTGCCCAACACGCCCAACGACTACCGGCAGGTGGGCTCCGACATGGCCTGGGCCGTCGCCGACTACTACGGGGTGAGCCTCGCGCCGATCACGCTCTTCGCGGGGAGCGGCACCACGCTGGGGCAGGCCGCCGCCGGTCAGCCGCGACTCGCCGGCACGCTGCCGGCCCGCAAGACCGGCGCCGGCACGGTCGTGCTCGACGCGGCCAACACCATCACGGGTTCCACGGTGATCCAGCAGGGTACGCTGCGGCTCGGGAACGCGACCGCCCTGGTGTCGAGCACGATCTCCCCGCTGGCGGGCGGCACGCTCGCGCTCACGCCCGGTCTGCAGACGACCGTCGGCAGCCTGAAGCCCCGGGCCGGGGGGGTGGTGGATGTCGGCACCGGCCTCGTCACCGTGGCCCGGGGCCTGTCGCAGGCCGATCTCCGCGCCGCCCTCGCGACGGGACGCGGCGACGGCTCGTGGAACGGCACGGCAGGCATCACCTCCTCGGCCGTCGCCGGCGCCGCGGCCGGCGGTGCGATCAGAACGGTCGGCTGGCTGGACCAAGGCAACGGCTCGTTCACGTTCGCGTACGCGGCGCCGGGCGACACGAATCTCGACTGGACGGTGGACATCCTCGATGTGGCCAACCTGCTGGGCACCGCCAAGTTCAATTCCGGCGCTGCCGCGGTCTGGTCTGAAGGCGATTCCAACTACGACGGCGTCATCGACATTCTCGACGTGGCCGACCTCATCGCGGCGTCCTTGTTCAACGCGGGTCCTTACAACTCTTCCGCCGGGAGCATCGCCGCCGTGCCGGAGCCGGCCGCAGCGGCACTGCTCGTCGCCGCCTCTGCGGGGCTCTGTGCCTTCGCGGGTCGTCGCCGGCGCTGACCCCATCACCATGACCTGCCCCCCCCCTTGATTTGGAGTAGACCGGATGAGCAGCAACGAGCGCAGCGACGCCCGGAGCGTGATCCTGAGATTGCGTCGCTATCGCGACCGCATCGAGGAGATCGCCAAGGGCGATGGCGGCCGTATCGCCGACGGTGCCCATGCCGTGGTCGCCGCCCAACGCCGACTGGCTTCGCTGAAGAACGACTTGGACCACGACGCCCACGAGTGTGAGATCGGCGGAAAACGGGCGGTCCAGACGGATTGCGAACAGCGGTTTCTGTGGCCGGCCCTGCGGGAGGCGGCCGGAGCGATGACGGAACAGTCCGGCCCCCGCCCTCTGGACGCTCATGCAAGACAGGAGCTGCGGACCGCCCGGGACCACATTCTCACCTACCTAGGGCGGTTGGAGGGTCTCTACCCCACGCTGTAGCCCAGAGAAGCGTTGCTATTCCCACGATGCTGATGTAACCTTCAGACGTTGGTTCTGGACGACGCGAGAGGTTCCGCGGTGGCAAAACGGCCACATGAGCGGTTTCTTTTCCTCGCCTTGACCGTCTGGCGGGCTGCCACTCTCTGGCCCTTTCGATATGACCCCGAAAGTGCAAATGGGTCATCGCTGAGGAGTGTATTGATCATGGGTAAGAAACTGTACGTCGGCAATTTGGCCTATAGCGTCACGAGCGATGTTCTCGAGCAGATGTTTCTCGAGTTCGGCACCGTCACGAGCGCGCAGGTGATTCAGGATCGTGAGACGGGCCGTAGCAAGGGCTTCGGATTCGTCGAAATGCAGGCCGACGACGCCGCGCAGCGGGCGATCAGCGCCATGCACGAGAAGGAGTTCGACGGTCGGCCGCTCACCGTCAACGAGGCCAAGCCCCGTGAGAGCGGTGGTGGTGGTGGTGGTGGCAGTCGTGGTGGGTACGGCGGCGGGCGCCGCTACTAAGCTCGAGCGCCGAGCATCGGAACATCCTGGAAGGGCCGGAGGGCGTCGTTACGGTGCCCTCCGGCCCTCTTGTATGCCGCAGCAGCGCGGTCGATCCGGCGACCCTTATGCGGTTGCCTTGCACGAACCCCGGGTTCGCCGCTGCCAAGAAGGAGACACCGGCGGCCAGCTTCAACACCGGCTACTGGCCCGACTTCTCGACCGGCCAGCCTCTTCGCTTCGCATGCATGACGGCCACCCTGCCCATGTAGTGGTCCATGCGAAAGGGTCCGGCAGCTTTGGTGATGTGCTCACGGGCTTTCTTGGCGTCACCGGTAGCCTCGGTGTAGAGCCCCAGATACAAGTGCGCATAGCAAAGCTGGTTCCGGCGTTCTTCTCCTTCGCCCTGCTCTGCCGCGGCCAAGACATCGGCTGGTTCGCACCGGCCCGCATACAGGTCCAGGATCTCCTTCATGGGTACCCGGGAGTCCTCGCCGACGGGCAGCAGCTTGCCACGGGCGGCTTCTATGCCTTCGAGCCGGGCGACGCAGAGGAAGTGCCAGGCTGGGTTCTCGACATCATTCGGGTTCACGGTGCGGTGCAGCTCAAACTGCTTTCGGCCATCTTCGAAGCGCTCGGCGTAGTACAGGGCCAGACCGCGTTGCCACAGCTCCGGCTCCGCCCCAGGCACGGCCACGACGAGCTGGTCGAAAGTGCGGGCTGACTCGACCGGCTTGGCGTCGAAGAACAGCTGGACGGCTTCCGTGAAGAGTTCCCGGGGCGTCAGCTGCGCGGCCACTGGCTGCACGACAAGGGCGAGCCCCGAGGCCAAGAGCGTCACAGCCTCACGGCGGGTGACGGTGGAGACGGGCATGAGGGGCTCCGGGAAACGAGCAGCGCCGCTCGGCATAGCCTACACCGACAGAGACTGGGCGCGGCGAGGAACGCGCACCCATAGCGACACGGTCCGCGGTCATCACCACTGGTCAGGATGTGTCACCAGAAACGACAACAGCCGTATCCCCCGCGTTTGCGAAGGATACGGCTGTTCA
>JBBAVS010000134.1:0-9900 GCA_040397585.1 Pirellulales bacterium | reverse complement strand
GGCTGCGACGACGCGCGAGCATCACGCGGCCGGCGTCAGCCCGGAACGCTGCGGTGGAAGTGCACGTGCTTCCAGCCGTTCGGCGTTCGCACCCAGACCCGCGTCTCCTCGCCGCTCGACACCACCGGGCTGCCGGAGGTATCGAGCTTCTGCACGAGCCGCACGTAGGCCACCACCGCCACATTGTCGCCCACCATCTTCACGACCGGCGAGGCGAGCGTGGTGGTCAGATGGGCAGTGCCCGGCGACTTCGCGGCGGCGAGGTCGAAGTAGAACTTGTGGAACGGGAGGCCCTCGACGAGCTGCCCCTTCGCCTCGGGCTCGAAGCAGGTGATGTCGTCGGCGACGAGGTCCTTGTAGGTCTTCCAGTCGGCTGCGGCGACGGCGTCGAGCAGGCGGCGGGTGAGGGCGAGCACTTCCTCGGCGGGCGTGGGCATCGGTGGCTCCAAGCAGTGGTTTTGGCGGGGGTTCAGACGGAACGGGTCACGAGGCCGAGCGCGACGAGCTTGTCGAGGCATTCGTCGCGTTCGCGACAGCGGTCGAGATCCTTCCACGACGGATCCTGGGCGGCAAGGAAGGCCTGGTGCGAGGCCGGAAACCCGCCCGCTCCGGCCTGGGCGACGAGCCGGACGATCAGCTCGCGGTCGAGCCGGGTGAGCCGCAGGGCCTGCACGCGGTAGTCGAGAAACGCCTCCCAGACGAGCGGGAACAGCGGCTTCACGATCTCCTGGCCGATCGTCTCGGCGTAGCGGCGGATCTCGAGCTGGGCGTGCGCGTCCATCCGCAGGGCGAGGAAGTGGAGCAGGTTGTGGAGGTCGATCTTCCAGTAGGCCTCGGTGTAGGTGGAGAGCGGCAGATCCTTGCGGGCCTGCTCGCGGGCGATGCCCGCTTCGAGCCGCTCCTCGTAAACCTTGCGGGCGAAGCCCTGGAGTTCGTGCTCGGCCTGCGTGAGCGTGCCGCCGACGTCGGCCGGCGCGAGGCCGCCGGAACCCTGGCGGTTGCTCGTCGCCTGGCTCCGCCACTCGTCGCTCGCCGTCGCCTGCATCGAGTCGATGGCGAGCGAGTAACGGGTGGAGTATTCGTTCACGCTCGCGGTGCGGTGCCGGATCCACTGTCGCCAGCAGTCCATCGGCACGCGGACCACGAACTTGATCTCCGCCATCTCAAACGGCGTGGTGTGGGCGTGGCGGAGGAGGTAGCGGATCAGCTGGCGGTCGTCGCTCACCTTCCGGGTGCCCTCGCCGTAGCTCACGCGGGCTGCCTGCACCACGGAGCCGTCGTCGCCCATCACATCGACGAGGGCCACGAAGCCGTCGTCGAGCACCGGGAACTTCTTCCAGCGGAGCGCCTCGACGGTTGCGGCACGGGCGGAAGAGGACGGTGTGTCGGGGGCGGTCATGGCCGGCGATCCTGCGGGGCGGGAAGGTGCCACAGGATGCGGCAGCCCGCCGGCCCGGTCAATCGCCGCCCGCCATTCCGGGGCGTCAATCCTTCGCGAGCAGTTCCTGGAGCAGGCCGGCGAGTTTGCGGGCGTCGTCCGACTGCCGGATCTGGTCGATCCGCGACTTCGGCACCCCGAGCTTGGTGAGCGAGGTCACGATGCTGGTCCAGAGCTTGTCGCGCTTCTTGCCCTCGGCGAGGTACAGGTCGGTCACCTGCTCGCCGAGCCGCTGAAGCAGGGCGGTGTCGAGGTTGGCGTAGTAGTTCTTGACGATCGACTGCTGGTACTTCGAGAGTTCCGCCATGGCGGGGAGTTCCGTCGCTTGGAGGTTGCCGGGGAGCCGGCTACAGTATCGGCGAAACCCCCGCAGACCATCGAGAGTTTCCCATGCCCACCATCACGTTCACGAACGAAAAGAAGGAAATCCAGGTTCCGGCCGGGGCGAATCTCCGGAAGGAAGCGATTCAGGCCGGCGTGCAGCTGTATCCGGGGGTCCACCAGGTGGTGAACTGCCATGGGTTCGGCCAGTGCGGCAGCTGCCGGGTGCTGATCACCAAGGGGATGGAAAACTGCAGCAAGCGGGGGCTCTTGGAGTCGGCCCGGATGGCCGTTTCGCTGGCCTACATCGGCAACGAGGCGCAGATGCGGCTCGCCTGCCAGACGAAGGTCAACGGCGACATCACCGTGACCACCAAGCCGCCGCTCAACCTGTTCGGCGAGAACTTTTTTAGTTGATCGGGCTGGGCCATCCATGGCCCACCCGCTCAAAGGCCGGCGGGGTGAAGCCGAGGTTCACCGCGCCGGCCGCCGCTCGCACCTCCGGGCGAGCGGGGTTGGCCCAACCAGCCGGGCGGCGGCATGAGCGCATGAAGGAAGTGATCGCGATCGTGAAGCCGTTTCTCGCGGAGCGGGTGCTCGAGGCGCTGAAGTTCGCCCCGCTCGAGGCCTGCACCGTGCGCGAGGTGAAGGGCTACGGTCGCCAGAAGAGCTACCTCGACGCCTACGGCGACAGCGAATACTCCCTCGCCTTCCTCCCCAAGGTGGAGATCCAGCTCTGGGTGGACGATGCCCGCGTGGACGAGGTCGTCAACGCGATCACGGCCGTCGCCCGCACCGGCCGCATGGGCGACGGCAAGATCTTCGTGCTGCCCGCGGTGGCCGTGGACGGGTGACGGCTGGCGGCTCGGCACGGGGCCGCGCGGCATGAGCCTAGGTGCCGCGTGCCGCGCGTCGTCAGCCCGCGCGAGCGTCGGTGTTGAGCGGTTCGACGGTGGCCACATGCAAGAGCGGGCAGATCCTCGCTTCCACGGGCAGGCCATCCTCGGCGAGGTTCACGCCCACGAAGATGTCGTTGTGCGTCACCCAAGCCATCTCCGGGTGCCGCACCTCATAGGCCTCGCCGCTCGACATCACCACACGAAAGGGTCGGAACGGCTGCTGCCGAAGCAGGTCGCGAAACATGGTCGTGCTCATGGCGTTCCCAGTTCCCGAGAAAGTGGAGGCTGACGACACAGGCCAAAGTGTATACGGGCGTATAGTATTTTGCAATCGTCGCCGGTCACACATCGTCCTTCGCGGCGTCGGCGTGAGCGATTGCCCGAGCCGCGGAGCCGTCAGACGGCTTGGCCGTGATCGCCTCGGCCTCGGTCGCTCGCAAGGGGGTGGCAACGGTGCCCGGCGGCGTGGCGGTGATGGCGGCGATCTCGGCCAGCGTGAGGCCGCCGTAGCACTTGAGTTCGACGACCTCGCGCTGCTCGGGTCGCAGCCTGGCCAAGGCCATGGTCAGTTCCTCCGCAGCTTCCCGAACCTCGTGGTCGTCGTGAGTGGCCTCGAGAAACAGCTCGGCGGCCCCGGCCCTGCGGCGGTTCTCGTTCGAGCGTTCAGCAAGACGTCGCAGCGCCTCGTTGCGGGCGATCATGAAGGAGTAGCCTGCGATGCTCTCAACCCCGGCCAGTTTCTCACGTCCCCGCACCAGCCGCAGGAACGTTTCCTGCAAGACCTCGTCGGCGTCATGCCGCGAGCCCAGCTGGGAGACCAGGTAGTGGTGCAGCCGGTCGGCGCAGAGGTCGTACAGTTCGGCAAACGCCGCCACTTCACCGCGCGCCAATCGCTTGCCCAGGTCGCCCATCGCGTTTCCCAGCGGTGTGCTCTCTATCCTAAAGACCCGGATCCGCTCCGGATTTATTGTCCGTAACGTCCGCCCCTCGCGGAAACGTCAAGTTTCCCGGACTGCCCCGAGCGGCGACCCCGCCGCTCACGAGCCGGCCATCAGCCGGCAGATCGGTGCGCCCGTGCCATGGACTGGGCCAGCCACTCATCGCTAGTCAAGTGTACTTGACTAGTGACCGATGCTGGTCAAGACTTCTTGACGAGCGGACGCCGCGAAGAAAAGGAGGGCTTCCTTCTTCATGCGAAGAACAACCGGGACCCATCACGTGACCAGGGGCGGCAACGAAGAGGTGCGGGCGTTTGTGCCGCTGCCGCTTCCACCGGCCAATCCGCCGCTCGCGCTCGACGAGCCGCTGATGACGTTGCATGCCGAGGCGGTCGCCGCTGTCGGCAAGTTGAGCGTGGCCGGCGCGATGGTGCCGAGTCCGCAGTGGTTCATCTATGGGTTCGTCCGCAAAGAGGCCGTGGTCTCGTCGGAGATCGAGGGCACCCAAGCCACCCTTCAGGACGTGGTCACCTACGAGGCCACCAAGCGTGCCGAGCGGCCAGACGATGTCCGCGAAGTCTGCAACTACGTCGATGCGCTCACCTACGCGCGGGCCGAGATCGCCAAGCCCAAGGGCTTGCCGCTGAGTTCACGTCTGCTCTGCGAAGCGCACAAGCGGCTCATGCGCGGCGTGCGCGGCGCGGACAGGCAACCCGGCGAGATCCGGCGGTCGCAGAACTGGGTCGGCGGCACGCGCCCGGGCAATGCCAGCTTCGTGCCCCCGCCGCCGGAGAAAGTACCCGCGCTCATGGCGCAGCTCGACAAGTGGTTGCATTCCAGTGACGCGCTGCCGCCGCTGGTGAAGGCCGGGCTGGCGCACGTGCAGTTCGAGACGATCCACCCGTTCCTCGATGGCAACGGGCGGATTGGGCGATTGCTCGTCACGCTGCTGCTCGAGCACTGGGGGCTGCTCAAGACCCCGATGCTGTATCTCAGTCTGGCGTTCAAACGCAGGCAGCAGAAGTACTACGCGCACCTCAGCGGGGTGCGCACCGGGGGTGAGTGGGAAGCGTGGATGACGTTCTATCTCGAGTGTGTGCGCGAGGCCGCGGACGACGGTGTACGGGCCGCGGAGGCGATCTTCATGCTCGTAGGGAAAGACCGCGCCCGCCTGATCAAGCACGACACGGTGACCGTGCCCGCGGTTCGCCTGCTCGATCTCCTGCCATCGAACCCAGTCGTCACACTGCCCCTGACCGTCGAGTTACTCGATGTCAGCAAGCCAACAGCGATCAAAGCGATCGAGTCGCTCGAGAAGACAGGCATCCTGAAAGAGACCACCGGCAAGCGCCGCGACCGCGTGTACGCCTACCAGAAGTACCTCGATGTGCTCACTGGGGGCTGATGCAGCGTGCTCGGCCTGTTATCACGATGCGCAGTTCATTGCGGAAGCTCCATGGACCGGGCCATCCGTTACTCCCGGAAGATGCCGGTCGCGTACCAGATGCCGTTGCCGCCGCGGCGGATGTCGTAGCCGTAGGCCGCGTGCCCGCCGCTCACGGCCCGCCAGTGGCCCGATGACTGCCGCCAGCTGGCCACGCAGTCGACGCACGAGTCGAGCAGGTCTTGGTTCTCCCAGCTTTCGGCGCAGACCTCGGCCGCGGCCCCGCCGAGCCGCTGCGACCGCGTCTCCCAGCCGTGATGGCCCTGCCGGCGGATGCGGGCCTGATGGGCCGAGTGGGCTTCGGCCTCGCCGCAGAGACCCGGATCACAGAAGCCGTCGGTGCTCCGGGGGCCTTCGGGATGCAGCCGCACCGCGAGGATCATCGACCGCTGGGTCAGCGAGCCCGCCGGGAGCGAGGGGAGCTCGTCGAGGTGGTGAGGCTCGAAGCGGTAGTACTTGCCGGGCGTGCGCGGGAGCACCGAGACGACCCGGCCACGCCAGGCGTCGTGCGCGTGGTCCACGACGAACAGGCCGGCACCACCCCGCAGTTCGACGAGGCCGGGGTCGGCGATGAGGGAGGCGGCCGCGGCGGCATCGGGCCGGCAGAAGATCCAGGGTGTGGCGGCCGTGGCAAACCGCTCCTCGAGTCCCGGGCGGTCGAGCGGGCTCTCGCCCCCCTGTGGCTCGATCGACACCAGCAGCATCCCGCCAGCCGCTCGCGCTGCCTCCGTGGCGGCGGCGTAGTCGTCGATCCGCGACACCGCACGGCTGCCGACGTCCGGAGGGGTGAGGCGGGGAGTGGCGGCGAGCGCGGTGCCCACGAGGCATGAAAGGAGCGAGACGGCGGCAACGCGGAACACCATGGATCACCTCGGGGCAGGAGCGGAGGGAGCGTGCGGCCGGGGCGGGAAAGAAGGAGGGGCCGCAGGCAGGAAGGGAGCAGGATTGGACCACGCCCCGACTCGCGCCGGCAACCAGGAAGCGGCCCAGGCCACGTCTCCGGGCGTTTTTTCCGGCCGCGGGATGCCCGGGAGGTTTGGTGTGGAGGCGGGCGGGCCCATGGAGATAGACTTCGGCCCTCCCCGCGGACTATCTCCCAGGACCCCATTCGCATGTCGCTTCGCCACGTCGTTCCCCTCGCGGTCGCAGTTGCCTTCTCGCTCGGCGGCTCGCCGTCCTCCGCCGCCGACCTCGGCAGCCTCGCCCACCAGCCGCTCGGCGCGGGCGAAGCCTTCCGCCCGGTCTCCGAGGGTCGTCTGGCAGCGGCCGCGTCGAAAGTCCGGGAGACGCTCGCTCCCCTCGACCGCCTCCTCGCCCGCAGTCCCAGTGGCGAGAACTGGAAGACGTATCTCGACTGGCCGGCGCTCCAGCAGCAGGCGGCGTCGGGCTCGAACGCCGACGTGGCCACCCTCCGCCGCCTCTTCAGTCGGCTCGACTCCGGCGAGAACGGCCTGGAGATGCCGCAGTTCGCGGCCGTCCGCCGCGCCGTGGGCAGCTACCTCGAAGCGGCCGACGCCGCCACCAGCCCCCAGGCCGCCGAGGTCTACAACCAGCGGCTCGACAGACTCGCTGCCGCGGTCGCCACCGCGGCCGCCACGGGCACGCCCGAACCGCTCGATCAGGGGCAGGTCGGCCCGCTGCTGGCCCGGCTCGAGGATTCCGGCCAGGCGCCAGGCGCCGTGGCGCGGGTCCGCGGCGCCCTCAGCCGCCCCAACCTCTTTCTCGAGGTCGACGAGAGCCTGCTCGCCAACGGCGTCAACCGGCCGGTGAGCGACGTGTCGCCGATCAACGACACCGTGCTCGGCACGCGGGTTCGCGGCACCGGCCGCACCAACGGCCGCGTGTTTCTCGACTTCGTGCCCTCGAACGATCGGGCCACCGTGGACATCGCCTTCGACGCCACCAATCACTCCGACACCAAGGGCTCGCAGGGGCCGGTGACCGTGCGAACGCTGGGCACGACGAAGCTCGGGGCCCGCAAGCGGATGCTGATCGACGACCAGCAGATCGTGGCCCTGCCGGTGTCGGCCCAGGCCTCCACCGACACGCAAACGGCGGGCATCGGCGTGAACAAGAAGTTTGGCCAGCGGCTGATCCGCAAGATCGCGTCGCGGAAGGTCGCCGAGATGCGGCCCCAGGCCGAGGCGATCGCCGAGGGGAAGGCCCTCGCGAAGGTGCGGCAGCAGTTCGAGAGCCAGACCGCCGACCCGATCTCGAAGGCGGCCCGCGACTACCAGGCGAAGTTCCGCCGGCCGCTGCTGGAGCGGGGCTGGTATCCGGAGATGCTCAACCTCTCCACCACGCAGTCGCGGCTCCAGGTGACCGCCCGCAAGGCGCTGGCCGACCAGATCGCCGCCTTCACCCCGCCGCCGCCGGTCGATCCCGACGCGGTGCTCTCGGCCCGCGTGCACGAATCGATGGTGAACAACTCCGCCGAGATCACGCTCGGCGGCCGGACGATCACCCAGAAGTTCGTCGAAGAGCAGCTCAAGAAGAACAACATGGCCGTGCCGACCGAGCTCAAGAACGACCCCGGCCAGCAGCCCTGGTCGATCACGTTCGCGAAGCGGCGGCCAGTGGAGCTCGACGTGGACGACAACCGCGTGAAGATGACCGTCCGCGGCACCCACTACACCTCGGGCGAGCGGGAGTTCGACGCGATGGACGTCTGGGCGACCTATCGCATCGAGCCGGGGCACCCGGGTGTCCGCCTGGTGCGCGACGGCGACGTGCAGATCTACCCCCCGGGATTCGTGCCCGGCGGCGGCAAGAAGCTGAGCGTCCAGCAGACCTCGCTGCGGGGCATCCTCCAGAAGCGGTTCAACAAGGTGTTCAAGGAGGTGGTCGACGTGGAGCCGCTGAAGCTGCCGGGCGAGATGGAGAAGGTCGGGCCGCTGCCGATCGAGCAGCTCGACACCCGCAAGGATGGCTGGTTGGCCGCCGGCTGGCGGAAGCCGTATCCGGTGATCTACGAGTCGGCCCCCCGGGAGATCATCGTGTCTCAGGAGCCGACGCTCGCGACGGCCCCGGCCGCGACGGTGATCGAGACGTCGTACACGCGCTGACCGCGGTTCACCGACGCCCGTGACTGGCCTGGGTGTCCGCCCGCCCGTTGCGCCAGGAAGCCCAATCGCGTAAGCGATGGGGATCGCGGCCTTGCTGCGCCAGGAAGCCCGAAAGTGGCCGCAGGTTTTCAACCTGCGGTTCCCCCGCCAGGAAGCCCAATCGCGTAAGCGATGGGGATCGCGACCCGCCTCCCCGCTCGGGCCCGCCCCGAAAGTGGCCGCAGGTTTCCAACCTGCGGTTCCCCCGCCAGGAAGCCCAATCGCGTAAGCGATGGGGATCGCGGCCCGCCTCCCCGCTCGGGCCCGCCCCGAAAGTGGCCGCAGGTTTCCAACCTGCGGTTCCCCCGCCTGCCCGCTCACCTCATCGACTTGGCCATGATCGCCACCAGCCGGGCGGCGATGATCTCCGGCAGTGCTTCGAGATTCCGTGAGCGGCAATGCTCCGTGCAAGTTCTGCCCGGCCGCTGCGCGGCGCTCGACGGAGAGCCGGCAGGTGCCGGCGGTCACACCCAGGATCAGCGGATCCGCCGACCCCGGACCGGCGACACGTGGCTCCAGAAGCAGAAGACCCGGTGGCAGGAAAAACGTGACGCAATCGCCTGACCGCAGGCGACCCAACCGCGAAGACGAATCCGCTAATCGCACCAGGGACCTCGCCGGCGCTGGCGGGTCGAAGACGATCATCACCAATACTGTTGGCGATTCTCGAGCCGGCGACTTGTGTTTCCGGACATCGGCATCACGACTCCGGCGGCGTTCCTGAAGACCACGAGGAAACTGCCACGACGACACTCACGATTCGAGTTCCAGACGCACGGCTGCCCGCGGGCGACAGCTGGCAAGACACCGAAATGCTCGCGACGGTCGCGATAGGGTATGTGCCGCCTCTTCAGCCGGATGGCGCGGTTTCCGACCGACCGCCGGAAAAGGTGCATTTTATGCGTTTCAAGAATTCCTACGCCGCCGCTGTCGCGGCAGCCGTGTCCGCGGTCGTTTTTTCAGCCGCATTTCAGCCGGCTGCGAACGCCGCCCCCATCGTGCTCGACTCGTTCACGAATCAGTCAAGTCCCACGACCATTGCATCGAGTACTGCAGCTTTAAACGGTGTTACGTATCTGCAGACTCCCGCCAACGGGACTGCAGGAAATGCCAGTGGCAGTCTCTTTCCAAACCGCGCTTTTTTTGGGACTGCGGTACAGGTCTTTTTCGGGCCCCCCACCTCGCCGCTCCAGACAATGTCGGGCACTTTTAATACGACGACCGGGACATCCCTGACGATGGTGAATGCGAAGTCGGCAGGTTCGGTAACGCCTGCAAATGTCCTGCAGAATTACTCGGGTCTCACATACTCCAGCGGTAGCCCAGTCGACCTTGCAGGGCTTGGGTTCGTAACCGGGGATTCGATCAGGATCAAAAAATCAGCCGGTAGCTCTCCTGGCACTAGCCCGTTCACGGGGACTGTTAGTATTGCCAGCGGCACCGGCCAGGCCTCCTACTCAGTCACAGCGGCTCAGTGGTTTAGCAACACGACGCTCGATATCCCCTTCTCCAGCTTCACGGGTTTTCTCGACTTGACTCAGGTAAATGGTATTAACTTGTACTCGAGTGCCATTTTGGATAATGAGACTGATATCGTGAAGAACCAGGCGTTTAGCACCAGCGTGACGTTCACTGAGATTGCCCTCGTCCCCGAGCCCACGCACATGGTGTTCGTGGCCGGCATCGGAGCGGCTCTCGGAGCCTGGCGTCTGCGGAAGCTGCGTCGGAGCCGCGAGGCGGCCGGCGACGCGACCGC
>JBBAVS010000133.1:0-9925 GCA_040397585.1 Pirellulales bacterium | reverse complement strand
CCTGCCCCCACGTTCGAAAAAGTGGCCGCAGGTTCTGAAGTGGCCGCAGGTTTTCTAACCTGCGGTGAGTCCACGTTCAGGGTGGTGCTTGGGCAGGTTGAAAACCTGCCCCCACGTTCTCGGTCAGAGTGCCCGGCGGTGCTTGCGGCGGGCGGGCTTTGCCGCACGAGGCGGGGTGGCAACCGCGACGGGGCCGCTCGCCGGCTGCACCTCACGTGCCTCACGACGCGAAGCTCCCTGCGCACCATGCGAGCCCTGCGATTCACGCGACCCCTGACGGCCCCCGCGGCCCGGGCGGCCACGGCCCCGCGTCCGCTGCGCCGAGTTGGGCCGAGGGCCCTGCGACCGCTCCCGCGGCGGTGCCGCTTCGAGGTCGTCGGCCTGGCCCGCCGGCGGCTCGTTGCGGGCCGGAATCGACCGCTTCAAGAGCCGCTCGATCGCCACCAGCCGCGACCGCTCCTCGGCGTCGCAGAAACTCACCGCGGCCCCGGTCTGGCCGGCGCGGCCCGTGCGGCCGATGCGGTGCACGTAGGTCTCGGGCTCGTGCGGAAGCTCGTAGTTGACCACATGGGCCACGTGGTCCACGTCGATGCCGCGGGCGGCGATGTCGGTGGCCACGAGCACCGGCGGCCGCGGCGACTTGAACGCCGCCAGCGCCTTCTCCCGCTGGGCCTGCGACTTGTTGCCATGGATCGCGGCGGCGTCGATGCCGGCCTTCTCGAGGTCGCGGTGGAGCTTGTCGGCACCGTGCTTCGTGCGGGCGAACACGATCACGCGACCCGTCGCCTCCTCGCGGAGGAGCTTCACGAGCAGCGCTTTCTTGTCGCGCTTGGGCACGAACACCACCGACTGGGTCACCGTCTCGGCGGGCGTGGACCGCGGGGTGGTGCGGACCTCGAGCGGATCGCGGAGCATGGAGTCGGCAAGGTCGCGGACCTCGGCCGGGAGCGTGGCGGAGAAGAACAGCGTCTGCCGATCGCGGGGCAGCTGGCCCACGATCTTCCGCACGTCGTGGATGAAGCCCATGTCGAGCATCCGGTCGGCCTCATCGAGCACGAGGAACTCCACGTCGCGGATGTCCACGAGCCGCTGGCTGATGAGGTCGAGCAGCCGGCCGGGCGTGGCCACGAGCACGTCCACACCGTGCTGCATCGCGCGGGCCTGCGGCTGCTGGCCGACGCCGCCGTAGATCACCGCCGAGCGGATCCCGGCATGCCGGCCGTAGGCCAGGAAGCTCTCGTGGATCTGGGCGGCGAGCTCGCGGGTGGGGGCGAGCACGAGCACGCGGCAGCGGCGCGGGGCCGCCTTTCGCGGCGTCTCGCGGAGCCGGTCGATCAGCGGCAGGGCGAAGGCCGCGGTCTTGCCGGTGCCGGTCTGGGCGCAGCCGAAGAGGTCGCGGCCGGCGAGCACATGGGGGATCGCCTTTGCCTGGATCGGCGTCGGCGTGGCGTAGCCCTCCTCGGCGAGCGCCCGCAGCAGCTGCTGCGAGAGGCCGAGTTCGGGAAAGGAGGAGGCGGGAATCGATTCGGGCGACATGGTCATGGAATGGTGTCCTGTGCTGAGGTCGCACGGACGACGGCTCGGCGAGCCGACGAATGCCCGTGCGGGATGGGTGTGTGCGGGCTGCCGACGGACCCGTCACGCGACGGGAATGGACCGCAGGCCTGGCGATGGATCACTGCCTGCCCGGCGAGAAGGCCGCCGCGGGACCCGAAGGGGCGTTTTCCCGCTGGCGACAGCCACTTCGAGAGATGGCGATCGCGGTGGACGCTGATCGGCATGCTGCCAATCGCCCACCATCATCGTTGTTCCGACCCTGCGACCATACCACGCATCCGCGGGCCGGGCAACAGATGATTCCCCGACCGTGGTCTCAGCGGCGCCAGAGCAGCTGCAGCGACAGGCCCGGCCCGGAGTCGAATTGCACGGAGTCGATCCGCCCGGAGGTGAAGTTCGTGCCCTGGAAGAGTTCGCGGTCGAACAGCCACGAGGCCATGGCCTCGAGCGAGAACCCACTGCCGAGCACCCGCTCCAGGCCCACGGCGGCCCGCTGGTCGAACACGAAGAACCGCTCGGCGTCGAGCCGCCGATCCGCGAGGAAGAAAATCTGCGTGTCGGTGCGATAGAAGGCGAGCAGCGACCACGACTCGGTGAGCCGCCGTCGGGCCTCGACGGCGACGTTCACCAGCGGGAACCAGGCAGCGGTGAGCGTCCAGTCTTCGTCGGGCCGCCATTCGATCGAGGCCGGCACGCCGAGCTTCGCCTCGAACGCGTCGCTCGGCCGCCAGGCATACGCCACGCCGGGGAGCGGATAGGGGAGCTGCGAGGTGGGGGAGTAGAAGAGGCTCAGGTTCCATTCGTCGCGGTCGTTGGCGGCGGGCGTGTTCCAGAAGGCGATCGCCATCAGCGTGAGATCGCGGCCCGCGGCGAACGGCCGATCGCTGGCCGAGCCGAAGAGGAACGTGCCGCCAAGCGTGCCGCCGCGGGCGAGCGGGCGGATGTGCGTCAGCCCGGTCTCGACGAGCCAGAACTGGTCGGGCACGGGCTGCTGCGAGTCGGGCAGGATCGCGTCGGTGGAGAGTTCCAGGCGGCCGAATCGGCCGATGCCGATCCAGAGCGGCCCGCCCTCCTCCGGACGCACGAGCGGCGCGGCCACGCGGGCGAACTGGGCGTTCATCCCGAGCGTTGCAGGCTGGCCGACCACGTCGGTCGGCAGCGCCCAGAAGCCGCCCAGCGACACCGGCGCCGCCGCACCGAAGGGTCCGCCTCCCCGCCGGCGTTGTGGCCTGCCGGCCTTGGGGTCGGCGTCGGCGATCGGCTCGCTCGCGAACGTGTCCTGCTCGAGGTTGAACTCCACGGGTGGCAAGAGCGCGATCCGCTCCGGAGCGGGCGGCCACGGGTCAGTCGGCGACGGCTGCCCATCCGCGGCCGGCGCGCCGGTCACTGCCGACGCGCCACCGATCAGCACCGCGGCGAGTGCCATCCAGACGCGGGTGATGAGCCGCTGATGCGGTCGTGCCACGGGAACTTCCTCGGAGCCCGGCGCCGGCCGGGCGGGGGAGGGTAGCGGGGGGGCCACCGCGTCACAACCGGAAGGCCCGGGGGCCTAACTCAGCGGGGGGCTGCCAGGGCCCCGATAGCCCGCAGTTCACACGCCCAGAAGCGCCCGGAGGTCATTTTCTACCGCGTCGAGCTGCGCCGCGAGCCGGGCCTTCGTGGCCGGCAGCTCGGCCGCGGGGCCCGGAGCGGCCACGGCGAAGAGGTAGAACTTGATCTTCGGCTCCGTGCCCGAGGGACGGGCGGCCACGGCGTTGCCCAGCGGGGAGAATCGGCCGTCGGACACGAGCGTGCCGGCCCCGGGGCCGGCGAGGTCGAAGAGCACCACGTCGCTCTTCACGCCGGCATACGCGGTCGGGCTTCCGCCCCGTGTCCAGGTCTGGAGGCTGGCCTGATCGCGGGTGCGAACCACGTCGAGCCCGCCGAAGGACTTCGGCGGCGTGGCCCGCAGCGCCGCCATGATCTCCTTCATCCGCCCCATGCCCGTGGCGCCGGGGAGCATCACGTTGATCGTTCGCTCCACGTGGCAGCCGTGCTTTACCAGCAGCTCGTCGAGCAGCTCGTGCGGCGACCGGCCGGCCTCCTTCAGCGCCGCCGTCTGCTCGGCCATCAAGAGCGCCGCCACGGCCGCATCCTTGTCGCGGACGTGCGTGCCCGCCACGTAGCCGTGGGACTCCTCCGTGCCGAACACGAACCGCTCGGGGCCATGCTTGTCCACCGCCGCGCAGATCCACTTGAAGCCCACGAGCTGCGTGTCGTCGACGACGAGCCCGTGCGCCTCGGCGATCCGCCGCACGAGGCCGCTGGTCACGATCGTGGTGACCACGTAATCGCCGGGCCGGGACTCGCCACGGACCTTGCGGCCGTGGATCGCCTGCTCGCAGAGGAGACCGCAGAGCTGATTGCCGGTGAACGTGGCCCAGGCCGCCCCCGGGGCACGGGTGAGCGGGGCCGCCGCGCCGAGCCGGTCGCAGTCGGGGTCGCTCGCCATCACGAGGTCGTCGCCACGGGCCTTCGCCTCCTCGATCGGCCCGGTGAGCACCGCCGGGTTCTCGGGATTGGCCACGTGACCGGGCACGTTCGGAAAGTCGCCATCGGGCTGCTCGTGCGGGCCGTAGATCCGCAGCCGTTTGAAGCCCGCGCCTTCGAGCACCGGCACGACGGCCGTGGCCCCCACGCCGTGGAGCGGCGAGTAGAGGATCGAGATGTCGCGCGGGCCGGGGGCCGACTGCAGGAGCACGGCCTTCACGAACGCCGCATCGACCTCCTCCTCGACGAACACCACGCGACCGGCCGCCACGCCCTCGTCGAAGGGCTGCCGCGCGACCGTCTCCACCTTCATCACGCGGTCGATGATTCCCTTGTCGTGCGGCGGCAAGACCTGCACGCCGCCAGCCCAGTAGACCTTCACGGCGTTGTCGGTGGGCGGGTTGTGGCTCGCCGTCACCATGATGCCGCAGATGCTGTTCGTGTAGCGGACGGCGAACGAGAGTTCCGGCGTGCTGCGCACACCCCGCAGGAAAAACACCTTGAAGCCCGCCGCGAGGAGCACCTCCGTGCAGAGCTTCGCGAAATGATCGGACCGATGGCGGGTGTCGTGGGCGATCGCGCAGGTGGGGGTCTGGCCTGCGGGCAGCGTGCTCCGCACGTAGTCGGCGAGGCCCTGGGCGCTCTCGCCGATCGTGCGGTCGTTGATCGCGTTGGAGCCGACCGGATACATCGTGCCGCGCCGCCCCCCCGTGCCGAACGGGATCACGGTCCAGAAGGCGTCGTCGAGCTCCTTCCACAGGCCCCGCTCGATCCGCGCCGCCAGTTCCCCGGCAAACTCGGCATACCGCGGCTGCGTGAGCCAGTCGCGCATCGCGACGGCCGAGTGCTCGGTGATCGTGCCGGCGGCCAGGGCGGCGGCGATCGCGTCGAGGAGGCGGGCGATGTCGGCGGGCGAGGGCTCGGCCATGGCGATTCTCCGGGGCAGGACGGGGGGCAGGGGCGGATCGCGACGCGGACTTTTATACTGCGGCCCGCATGAGCCACCCAGCCTTCCGTGATGAACCGTTGATCGTGAGCGTGTCGGGCCTCCGCGGCGTGGTCGGGGCCACGCTGACGCCCGAGGTCGCGGCCCGCTACGTGCACGCCTTCGCGGCCACGCTGCCGCCGGGGCCGATTGTGGTCGGCCGCGACGGCCGCCAGAGCGGGCCAATGCTCGCCGCCGCGATCGCCAGCCACCTCACCGCCCTGGGCCGCGACGTGATCGACTGCGGCGCGGCGGCCACGCCCACGATCGGCGTCGTCGTCCGCGACCGGGCCGCCGCCGGCGGCGTGCAGATCTCCGCCAGCCACAACCCGGCCCGCTACAACGGGCTCAAGCTCTTCTCGGCGGCGGGCCGCGTGCTCACGGCCGACGCCGGCCGCGCGGTGCTCGCGGGGTATGAGGCGCTGCCTCCCGGCATGCCGCCGGCGCCGAGCGGCGGGCCCCGCGGCCGCGTGATCGAGCACGACGGCGCGCCGGCACACGTGGCCCTCGTCGCGGCCTGCGTGGATGTCGAGGCGATTCGCCGCCGCCGGCCGAAGGTCTGGCTCGACAGCGGCCACGGCGCGGGCAGCCGCGCCGCGCGACCACTGCTCGAACACCTCGGCTGCGAGGTCGTGATCGAGGGGGGCACGCCCGACGGCTTGTTCGAGCACGAGCCCGAGCCCACGGCCGCAAACCTCGCGGGGCTGCTGCCGATGATCCCGGCCTGCGGCGCCGATGTGGGATTTTTCCAGGACCCCGATGCCGACCGGCTCGCGATCGCCACGGCGGCTGGCCACTACATCGGCGAAGAGGCCACACTCGCCCTGGCCGTCGAAGCGGTGCTGGCGAAGACCCCGGGGCCGGTGGTCGTCAACTGCTCCACCAGCGGCATGACGGCAGCGCTTGCCAAGCGGTTCGGTGTGCCCTGCCACGTCTCGAAGGTGGGCGAGGCCAACGTCGTGGACGAGATGCTCGCCCGCGGTGCGGTGCTCGGCGGCGAGGGCAATGGCGGCGTGATCGACCCCCGCGTGGTGCTCGTGCGCGACAGTTTCATCGCGATGGCCCTCGTGCTCGAACGGCTTGCCGTCGAGGCGACCACGGTGGAGCGGCTGGCCGCCGCGCTGCCGAGCTTGGTGATGAAAAAGACGAAGATCGACCTCTCGCCCGAGCTCCGCGGCGCGGGCCTGGCGGCCGGGCTGGCCCGGATCGAGGCGGCGTTTCCAGAGGCGGCGGCAAGCCGGCTCGACGGGCTGCGGCTCGACTGGCCCGGCGGCTGGCTGCTGGTTCGGGCGAGTAACACGGAGCCGATCGTGCGAATCGTGGCCGAGGCGGCCGACGACGCGGCCGTGGAGGCGGCCCTCGCGCGGGCAGCGACGGCGCTCGGCTGAGCCACACTCAAGGTGGAACGGGGTTCCCACGTGGGTGCAGGTTTTTAACCGCCGAACGTGGGTGCAGGTTTTCAACCTGCACAAGCACCACGCCAGACCTGGACTCACCGCAGGTTGAAAACCTGCGGCCACTTTGCCTCCGTGGGTGCAGGTTTTTAACCTGCACAAGAACCACGCCAGACCTGGACTCACCGCAGGTTGAAAACCTGCGGCCACTTGGGACCCGGCGGCCACTTGTCCTGCGTGGGTGCAGGTTTTTAACCTGCACAAGAACCACCCTCGGCTCGGCCTCACCGCAGGTTGAAAACCTGCGGCCACTTCCAGAGCCTCTGGCCCCCTGAGAATGTCGCCGCGCGTCAGGTGGAGTTGCGAACCACCTTGCGATCGCGGAGCTCCTCCGAGAGCAGGCGGATCTGCTCGCGAAGCTCGCGGACCACGCCGATCGGCTGGGCGTGGATCCGGCAGCGGGGCAGCGTGACGTCGCTCGACCAGATCACGATCGAGCCCAGGCTGAAGATCCGCTGGAGCAGCGGCTGCCGCACGTGGATGTCCTTGATGCGATAGAGCTCGACGTCGTCCACCTCGAGCGAGAGGACGCCGTGGGTCACCCGGAGCCGCTCGGTGGTGAGCTCGTAGGTCGTGTGCCGCACGAGCGCCTGCTTCCAGGCAGCCCAGGACGGCGGGATCGCCATCGCCAGGAGGATGCCCGCGATGGCGAACGGCCAGCGGCCATCCTCAATCGCCAGAAACAGCAGCGGCGTGAGCCCGATCATGCAGGCCGCGGCGAACGCCCAGTAGCCGCGGATCACCCGCTCCGACGGGCGGCCGATCCAGAGGAGCGATTCACCCCCGGCGAGGTTCGCCGCCACGGAGAGGGCGGCGCGGGGCTGATCCTTCTCGCCGGCCACCCGCGCGAGCTCCGCCGCAGCCAGCGGCCTGAGGCTGGCGGCGATCGCGTCGGCCTTGGTGACCCGTTCCTCGCTCATGAAAGCCCTTCCAGACACTTTAACACGCTCTTCACAGGGAAGGGGTCGGGCGGCCGCGGCGGGCGGCGGTCAGGCGGCGGAACTGCACGCTCGGGCCGTTTCGCGGCTATTCTGTCGCGGTCCGGCGCGTTGCCGATCCCCCCGCGAGCGTGTCTCGATCGCATGCAGCCCCCGCTCGGACAGTCCGACCCGGCTTCGCTCTCCGACGAGGAGCTCGCGGCGCAGGCCGCCCGCGAGGGATCCGACGGCGTCGCGTTCACGCTGCTCATGGACCGGTTTCGCGAGCGGGTCTGGCGGGTCTGCTGGCGGCTGATGGGCACCGAGCACGACGCCGAGGATGCAGCCCAGGAGGTGTTCGTCCGGCTGTTTTTCGAGCGTGGCAAGTTCGCGGGCCGCAGCCGCTACTCGACCTGGCTGCACGGCGTGGCGATCCGTACCTGTCTGACGCTGCGGCGGTCGCGGACGCGCCGTCGCCGCCGCGAGAGCCCGGAGTCGGGCGAGGCGAGCCTGGCCGAGACGCACGCCGATCCGAAGGCGTCGCCTGCGGCCGCCGTCGATGCGGCGCACGATGCCCAGAAGCTCCTCGAACACCTCGACGAGGAAGACCGCGCGCTGGTGCTGATGCGGTTCGCGGAGAACCACGACTACGAGGAACTCGCGG
This sequence comes from Pirellulales bacterium, assembly GCA_040397585.1. Lineage (GTDB taxonomy): Bacteria > Planctomycetota > Planctomycetia > Pirellulales > UBA1268 > QWPN01. The sequence continues at coordinate 1,819 of JBBAVS010000133.1, read as the reverse complement.
AGATGTTCGGCAGCACGTCGGGGGCGCTGCGGATGCGGATCAGCCGGATCCGGGAGAAACTGGCCGCCAAGGGGGCGAAGTCGCTCGGGGAGTGACCGCCGGACGGGGCCGCAGGAAAATGGTGTCAGGCACCTTTTGCCGGTCGCCGCAGGCGACACGGCCCCGGCCGAAGGCCGGGGTCTCCAGACAAAAGGTGCCTGACACCATTTTCTCCGCGAAAACAGCCCCTCCATAAAACCATGTGACACCGCGGCGGCGGCCGGCAACTCACCTTTCGACGCGGGGAACGGCGGCGGCACGGGGCCGATGCCGGGGCTCGCGACGGGCGCTGCGATCGCGGAGGCAGGCGGTGGACGTGCTCGACCAACTGTCCGGCGTGGCGGTGCCGCCCGTGCCGGCGCAGCGATCGTTCACGGCGGGGGTGCGGCGGAAGCTCAATCCGCGACTCCTGGCGGTGCACGTGGTCGAGTTCGCCCTGGGCGCGACGGCCTGGGCCGTCGTCCACATGGCAGCAGCCTTGCTGGCAGCGGTGCAGTACACAGTGACGGGCACCTGGCCGAAGGGCCGGGAGCCGGAGGAGACGCGCGGCGACGCGCGGTGAGACGACACACACGCCGGCACGGCTGCCGGCGCGACGGGTTGGGTTGCGGGCCAACGAACCAAATTCCCGCAGGGGTCGCCACGGAGGTCCACGAGGGACGCCGGGGCACAGGAGACGAGGCGATGACGGACTTTGTGGTGCTCGGGCAGACGGCGGCCGAAACCGCTCGCGAAACGGTGAACGTGTCGCGGCAGGCGCTGGTGGATAGCTTCACCCAGGCCTGGACGCAGGTGATCATGATCGCCCCCAAGCTGGTGGCGATGGTGGCGGTGCTCGTGGTGGGCTACGTGCTCGCCCGCTGGGTCGGCGGCCTGATCGCCGTGATCAGCGAGAAGATCGGCCTGCAGACGGCGGCCGTGAAGAGCGGCCTGGCGGAGAGCATGCACGACGTCGGCATCCGCCGGCCGGTGCCCGCGATCGTCGGCGGCCTGACGTTCTGGCTCCTGATGAGCGTGTTCGTGATGGCGGCGTTCAGCATCCTCGGCCTCGAGAGCGTGTCGCTCGCGATGAAGGAGGTGGTGAACTACATCCCGAAGGTGCTCGTGGCGACGGTGGTGGTGGTGGTGGGCCTGCTCGCGGCGACGTTCGTCCGCGGCGTGGTGGCGACGAGTGCCGACCGCGTGGGGCTGACCTACGCCGAGTATCTCGCCGGCGGCTGCTACTGGGTGCTCTCGATCCTCACCTTCATCGCGGCCTTCAACCAGCTCGGCATCCAGTTCGCCCTGCTCGAGAAGCTGATCCTGATCGGGTCGGCCGGCCTCGCGGCGGGCTTCGCCCTGGCCTTCGGGCTCGGTGGCCGCGATGTGATGTCGGGCATCCTCTCGGGCTACTACGTCCGCCAGCGTCTCCAGGCGGGAGACACGGTGAGCGTGGCCGGCTTCGAGGGCACGGTCCGCGAGGTCGGGCCGGTGGCCACGATCATCGAGACCCGCGAGGGCGGCCGGGTGTCGCGGCACTCGATCCCCAACTCGCGGATGCTCCAGGAGGCGGTGCGGTGAGCCGCTGAACGATTCACCCGCGCCCGTGCCTCAAAGTCGGCCGGCGCGAACGAGGGCGTGACTGGTCCAGCAGGGGCCCACGCACGACACGAGCGGGCCCGCGGTGTGAAGAGCGCCGCGGGCCCGCGACTTTTCCGAAGTGGCCGCAGGTGCTGAAGTGGCCGCAGGTGCTGAAGTGGCCGCAGGTTTTTAACCTGCGGTGAGTCCAGGTTGAGGGTGG
>JBBAVS010000132.1:0-10118 GCA_040397585.1 Pirellulales bacterium | reverse complement strand
CGTGGGGCTCTCAGGGGCGGGCAACGCGGCCTACAACCCGTCGCGGGCCGGCTCCGGCCGGGTCGGATCCCCGGGCGGCTACCAGATCACCTTCTCGATCGCTGCGGCGGCCGCGGGCCGGTCGCTCGGCGGCGGGCTCCACGGCCTTGGCACCCGCGACGAGACCCGCGAGGCTCCCCTCACCGCGTGAAGCGGTGGACCATCGTGTGCGAGTAGGTCTGGCCGGGGTCGAGCCGCGGGCTCGGCCAGTCGGCATGGTGCACGCTGTCGGGATACTTCTGCGTCTCCAGGCAGAGGCCGCCGTTCTTGACGTAGACCGCCCCGCCCTTCCCCACGAGCGTGCCGTCCAGAAAGCCCCCCATGTAGACCTGCACCCCCGGCTGATCGGAGAGCACCTCGAGCGTGCGGCCGCTGCCGGGATCGCGAACCGTGGCGGCGATCCGGAGCGCGCCGTCGGGCTGCCAGCCGCGGACGGCGTAGCAGTGGTCCACGCCGGTGGGCGTGTCAGGCCCGGGGTTCGGCGGGATCGCCTCGATCGCCGGACCGCAGCGGCCCCGGGGCGACCGCTCGGGCCGGAAGTCGAACGGCGTGCCCTCGACCGGTGAGAGCGCTCCGGTCGGGATGCCACCGGCATCGACGGGGATGTAGCGATCGGCCGCGATGGCCAGTTCCTGGTCGGCGATCGACCCGGAGCCGTGGCCGGCCAGGTTCCAGTACGAATGGTTCACGAGGTTCACGATCGTGGGGGCGTCGGTGGTCGCCGTCATCTCCACGATCAGTTCGCCGGCGGGCGTGAGCGTGTACACCGCCTTGGCAACGAGCCGGCCCGGGTAGCCCTCGTCGCCGTCCGGCGACACGAGTTCGAACGCTACCGCCGGACCGCGGTCGGTGGCCTGCGGCGTGCCCTTCCAGAGCTGCTTGTCAAACCCCTTCACGCCGCCATGGAGATGGTTGGCGCCGTTGTTGGTGGCGAGCGTGTGCGCCTTGCCATCGAGTTCGAAGCGGCCGGCGGCGATGCGGTTGGAATAGCGGCCGCAGATGGCGCCGAAATACGGATGGCCCTTCAGGTAGCCGTCGAGCGAGTCGAAGCCGAGCACCACGTCCGCGGGGTCGCCGGCGGCGCCGGCCTTCGGCGGCACGAGGAACGAGGTCACGATCGCGCCGTAGTCGGTGATCGTGGTCTTCCAGCCACCCGGCACCTCGAGCGTGTAGAGGTGCACGGCCCGGCCGTCGGGGAGCATGCCGAACGGGCTCACGGTGGGTGCGGGCATGCGCGTGGCTCCCGGTGGTGTCGTGGGGGGCGCGGCCGTCTGGCCGAGGGCCGTGCCGCAGAGCACGGCGCAGGCCGTCGCCAGCCGGGACATGGTCGATGTGGTCATGATCGCGCCCCTGGAGAAGTCGCGCGGCGGAGCCGCCCGAGGTGCCGGCAGTCTACCGCGCGGAACGAGTCGGTTCCGGGCTACGTCTTGGCCGCCGCCCGCTGCTTCGGCGCGCTCTCGGCTTCTTCCTGCTTCAGCGCGATCCAGCCGTCGATGCTCCAAGGGCCGCCCCCGTAGGCGGCCAGCGTGAGCAGGCCGCCGCCGATCGCCAGGTTCTTCATGAACTGGATCGTCTGCAGCTGCCGCTGCCCGGGATCCACCACCTGCCAGAAGTCGTGGAAGAAAAACGTGGCGGCCGCGAGGAACACGAGCAGGCAGAGGGCGCCGATCCGTGTCCAGGCGCCGAGGATCAGGCAGAGGCAGCCGAGGAGCAACAGGCCGATCGCCCCGAAGAGGGCGAACTTCGGCACCGGCACGCCCTCGGCGGCCATGTAGGCGGCCGTCGACGAGAACTGGAGCACCTTGTTGGCCACGGCGCTGGCGAACACCGCGGCGAGCATCAGCCGCGCGAGCAGCGTCACCGCCCCCTGCATCACGTCGGCCATCTGCTGCATCGCACGACTCCACGCCCGGAGAAAAAGCCTCGTCATGGTCGCCCACGGGCGGCGGCGGGGCAAGGCCGAAAACCCGCGGGATTCAGGCGATCTGGTCGCGGGTGACGCAGTGGATGGCGCCGCGGCCGCGGACGAGCGCCGTGCAGTCGAAGGGCTCGATGGCGCGGCCGGGGAAGCAGGCGGCGATCGTCCGCAGGGCCGGTTCATCGGTCGGGCCGCCGAACACCGGCACCGCCACGAAGCCGTTGCCCACGAGAAAGTTGAGATGGCTTGCGGGGAGCTGCGTGCCCCCGAAGGTGAACCGGGCGGGTATCGCCATGGGGATCACCTCCAGCCGGTGGCCGCGGGCATCGGTGGCCTCCCGCAGGATCGCGAGGTTGGCCTCGAGCGAGGCGTGGTTGGGATCGAGCGGGTCGGGCTGGTGGGCGGCGAGCACCCGGCCCGGCGCCACGAACCGCGCGAGCTGGTCGATGTGGCCGTCGGTATCGTCACCCGCGAGGTCGCCGCCGACCCAGATCACCCGGTCGATCGCGAGATGCGTCCGCAGCGCCTGCTCCATCGCGGCGCGGTCGAGGCCGGGGTTGCGCTTGGGATCGACCACGCACCGCTCGTTGGCCAAGAGCGTGCCGGCGCCGTCGGTCTCGATCGCGCCCCCTTCGAGCACGATCCCGGGTGCATCGATGGGCATGCCGAGGTGCCTGGCGACCGCCCGCGCCACGCCCGCGTCGGCGTCCCACGGCGGATACTTGCCTCCCCAGGCGTTCCAGTCCCAGCAGACGGCCCGCGGCCGGTCGCCGGCGGCACGGTGGCGGGGCACGAGGAACACGGGCCCGGTGTCGCGGATCCAGGAGTCGCTCGTGGGAATCTCGAGGAACGACACGTTCGCCGCGTCGGCGAGCGCTTCCCGCGGCGCCGCAAGCACGTCGGCCGCGCCGATGATCCGCACCGGCTCGTGCCGGGCGATCAGCCGCGCGAGCGATTCATAGACCGGCGGGATCGCCGCAAAGGGTCCGAGAAACGTCGCCCGGCGGTGCGGCCAGGCGATCCACGTGGCTGCGTGCGGCTCCCACTCCGCCGGCAGTCGGAAGGCGGTCATGGGTCACCGGCCCCAGCGGCCGAGCAGGCCGTCGTAGGCGTCGATCCGCCGGTCGCGGAAGAAGGGCCACCGCGTCCGCGACCACTCGATGCGGGCCAGATCGCAGTCCACCACGGCGGTGAGCGGCTCGTCGTGCGCCGCCTTGAGCAGGCAGTCACCGTTGGGGGCGTAGACCACGCTCGCGCCCCAGAACCGCAGCGGACCCTCGCGGCCGGTGCGATTCACCGCCACCACGAACACGCCGTTGGCGATCGCGTGGCTCCTGAGCATCGTGTCCCACGACTCATACTGCTCGCGGTGCAGCTGCTCCTCGCCGTCGAGCCAGCCGATCGCGGTGGGATAGAAGATCGCCTGGGCGCCGGCCATCGCGGTGAGCCGCGCGGCCTCGGGATACCACTGGTCCCAGCAGACGAGCGGCCCCACGGCGAGCCGGCTGGTCGGCACACTCATGAAGCCCGTGTCGCCGGGGGCGAAGTAAAACTTCTCGTAGTAGTGCGGGTCGTCGGGGATGTGCATCTTGCGATACACGCCGGCCGTGGAGCCGTCGGCGTCGAAGATCACCGCCGTGTTGTGGAAGAGTCCGGCCGAGCGGCGCTCGAACACGCTGCCCACGAGCACCACGTCGTGCGCCTTCGCGGCCGCGGCCAGCCGCTCGGTGAGCGGCCCCGGCACGGCCTCGGCCTCGGTGAACTTCCCGTGGTCCTCGGCCTGGCAGGGATACTCGCCGGCAAAGAGCTCCTGGAGGCAGACGACCTGGGCCCCCTGCTGCGCCGCCGCGGCGATCCCGGCGATCGCCTGAACAATGTTGGCCTCGCGGTCGGCGGTGCAGGCCGACTGCACGAGGCCGATGCGGACGGTGGTGGACGTCGGAGACGCGGGCCGGGCGGGGCTCTTCATACCCGCCATGGTACGTCAGGAATCCTGTGACGCGAGGCCGGCGTTCCCGCCCGTCAAACGCCCCGACCAGAAGCCCGCCGCGCTGCGGCGACGGCCATGCCGATGATCCCGGCGACCATCACCACACCGCCGACAGCCATGGCCCAGCCGCTGAGGGCGAGGTTGAATCGCTCCGCCGCCGCCTGAGCGGGCGTGGGATCCTGCGCGGGCACGCCGACGGCCACCACGCCATACACGAACCCCGCGCTGGCCAGCGCGAGACCGATTCCTGCGAGGACGGACATCTTTGCCATGCCATCGGGCTCCAGCTGGACCATCACCCCGCCGTAGCGGACGTCAGGCCCGCGCGGCGTTATTGATCATAGCCGCCCACGTGGGTGCAGGTTTTCAACCTGCACAGGAAGCAACGCCAGTCTTGGACTCACACAGGTTGAAAACCTGTGCCACTTCAGGCAGCCAGCCGGGGGCGATCTCGACCACCCGATCCTGCGGCTCCCCTCCCTCGAACTCAACCCGGGCCCTCGACGGGGGCCTGCCCCATCTATGGGTTGGCATCAGAGGAGACTCTCGCCTTCTCGAGGAGTTCGACCCGGTCGGGGATCTCTGCGATGCCCTTCGCTGAGTGATCGAGTCGCGCATCCAGTAGCTTCTTCGCCTGCTCCATCATCGTGATCTCGGCTTGAAGCTGCTCCCGGTCGCCCTCCGCGGTCACTTTCGACAGCGCCTCCCGGGCGGCCAGCAGCTTTTCCGCGGCGCCGCTGCGGGCCTTTTCCAATCCCTTGCGGCGCTCGATGCGGTTGCGGCGTTCCTTCTGCACGACCTCCGTGAGATACGCCGTCGTGATCGCATCGACGATCCGCGTCACGTCGTCGGCATTTTCACCGCTCAGCCTCACCTCGATGATCTCCGCATCGCGCGGCGCCGTGGCCTCGACGTGCCGGGCGAGCCAGCCGACGGGATCCTTCTCGCCGGCCAGCGTCGGGAGCTCGGCGATGCCCGGCTGCCGCAGGGCCTTTTGAAACACAAAGGGGCTCTTGATGAGTTGGGCATGGGTCTTGCGGTAGGCCTCGTAGTCGTCCTTTTCTGGCTGCAAGACCCGAAGCTTAGCCACGGCCTCGTGCTGCCTCGCGCCTCCGGCGGTCGTGGGCTCAGGCTTCTCCGCCTGGACCGCCTCCTTGGGTCCATCCTGCTTCACGCTTCCCCTCAGCGACCGAAGGATCTTCTCGACCCGGCGATGGCCGGCGGTGTTGCGCGTGATCGCGAGGCAGTTGACGCCCCCGTCGATCACCCACACGGGCCCGCCCTGTGTGCCGATCCGCGAGCGGAGCGAGTCGAACGTATGGCCCGCCGCGAGCAGGTCATCCACGGGGTAGTAGGCCGCCGCGGACACGCTGGCGGAAGTCACGGTGAGCTGATCCCTCGCCACCTCGTAGCCGAGGCCGTTGCCGAGCATCCCTTCGAGCACGGCGGCCAGGGTTTGGCCCTTGGTCGGCGTGCGAACGACCACGGGCCTCTGCATCCGGGGCGACCCGGCGAAGGCGACGGAGTCGATGGCAATCGGCACGCCGGCCGCCTCGGAGAGCATCTCGATCGCGTCGCCGAGCGGCACGCCGTTGATGGCGACCTCGCTCTCCAGCGGCCGGTCGAGCGCGGCCCGCGCCGCAGCCGCCGACCTTGAATCGCTCCAATACCCATCGGCCGAGAGCGGCACGCGTTCAGCAACGGGCGTCTTTCGAAGCTGCCGCAGCAGGGCCACCAGGCGGGTCAAGCGAAACTGCCGCCACCACTCGGCTCGTACCAGGAACAAGGTAGCGTGCTTTGCCTCGGGCGGCGGCTCCGCGAAAGCCGTTCTTCCGATCGTGAGCGGACGGTAGGGCGTGACGGAGCTTTGCTCGACGGGCCAACTCGCTTCGCTGAGGAAACGGAACAGCCCGATGCCTGCAGGGTCGTTCGGGTCGATGAGGTCGGCGACGATGTAAACCCGTTGCGTCGGCCCTTGGTCGGCGCCGCTCGTCGTGATCACGACCCGATCGATCTCGGCAAGCCAACGGAGCTGCCACGTCCGCACGATCGCGCTCAGCGCGCTGCCGAGCGGCACGCCCCCCGGGCGGGCCGTGATGGGTGACGCGGGATCGATGCCCGCCGCTCGCAATCTCGATTCGTCGATCGAGATCTCGATCTCCGCGGCTTCCCCGAGCCGCCGTACCACTTCCCGCAGCGGCACGCCGTCGAAGACCAGGTCCGCGGGGAGCGGTCGCACCAACGCCCCGTCGATGTCGACTGCCAGCGTCATCTCCGCGGTCACAGGCACGTCGGCCACCACCGCGTCGGCCAGCGGGAGAATGTGCACGACGCGCGACGCCGCATCGCGGCTGGCGTGAGGAGGCAGTACCAATGGATTTGGCAGCAAGACCGGCGGGCTGGCGGGTGCATCCACACGCGCATTCCCGGGCGTGGGCCTAATCGCGGGCGGCTGCTCGGCGAAGTCGATCTCCAGCCGCGTGATCCGGCCCGCGGCGATCTCGACCTCCTGCACCCGCGGCTCCTGGCCGGCGAACTCCACCTTCACGCTCGACGTGCCCGGCGGCACGATGAACAGCCCGTCGCTCGGCCCCAGCGGCTTTCCGTCGAGCGTCACCTCGGCCCCGGGCGGGACCGTCTTCACGTAGAGCCGCGTCGTCGGCGTGGGCGACGTGGTGACCGAGGGCTGCGCCGAGGGAGTGGCGGGCGCCGGAGCCGGCCGCTCGTCGGCGGCGTGGAGCGTCGCAAGCCCCGGGGGCGTGAACCACACCATCAGGGCGATTGCGAGGGAACTGGCAAGACGGCGCATGGCGGCATCCGGTGGGGCAAGGCGTATCGTACGCCCCTCATGAGACGGTAGGCGCGACCGCCAGAGAATCTGTCGCGCGGCAGCTCCTCTCCCGAAAGCCTGCCGTGGCCGGCACCGGCCTCAGGGCCCGCTCCGTCTCACGACTGCTCGTCTGGGGAGCGAATCGCGGCGAGCACCCGCTCGAGACGCCTCCAGGGCGTCATGTCTTCCGCGAGGTCGCAGATCGGCCGAAGCGTTTGCTCCAGATACGGAACATCGAGCCGCTCGGCGTGGCGGCGTGCCACGCCGAGCGCGTCGAGCATGTCCTTGTCGCGGCCGGCGAGCACCTTGAGCAGGATCAGGTCTTCGGGGCTGGGAAACGGAAGCCGGATGCCGAAGAGTTCATGGACGCTCGCGCGGTCAAAGGCCATCTCTTCGAACGGCAACGAGGCCGCGATGAGGTCGATCTGATAAGGCCCCTTGCGGAAACGCATCGTGCCCGTCGCCATGAACCGCTCCCGTTCGACCTCCTCCCGGACGTCGAATCCCGCCTCAGCAGCCCGCAGAATCAACGCATCCGCCTCGGCGGGCGACACGTAGACGATGGCATCGGCGTCGGCCGTCGTCCGCGGCTCGCCGACGGCCACGACAGCCAAGCCGCCAATGACGAGGTAGCGCGTGCCATGCCGCTCGAGAAAGGCGAACGCCGAACGGCAGAACTCGTCGAACTCACTCGCTGGCATCGTCGGGCACCGCCGGTCGCGCGGCGGCCGTTGGCCTCAATCCCAGGGCGATCGCGAGGCTGAGCGGGTGGTCGTCGTCGGGGAACTCGGCCAGCCGCATCAGGTCGGACGTGAGGAGGGCTTCCCCGATCGCAATCGACTCCGCGGCGCTCATGCCACGCAGGGCGTCCCAGCGTTCCTTTTCGGACTGGCGAGCGTAGGCCTGCGGGTTCTTGATCATGCTGCGATCATACCTCACGGCTGCCGCGACGCGGCGATCAGAGTCGCACGACGCAAGGAACCAGTCGCCTGGGTCGCAGGCCAGAGCCTCGTGCCGATCCGCCTCGCCGGCGGCATGCCGCCACACGGCGTCGCCCACCAGGAAGTCGCCGGAGCGGCTGTCGTGCATCACGCCCCCGCAGGCAACCGTCAACGCGGCCGCCGCGAAGCACTGGAGCCGGAAATCGGCGACGGTCCGGCCGCGGTCCGTCGAAAAGTCGGCCTCGCAGGGACATCGCCGATACACGGCCCGCACGGGTGCGGGGCACTCGATCGAGAGCAGCGTGTGGTCGTGCCGACCCAGCCGCTGAAAACTCGCGTCGAAGCCTGCCTGGATCGGCGAATCCCCGTATCGCGCTGCCGCGGGAAAGCTTCCCGGTGTCACCAGGAGCCGGAAGGTCAGACGCGCGGCGGAGGCGACGTCGGCCAAGATCCGGATGCTCCGGGCTCGCCGGCCCACGGAACACCACGATGGCCAGTGAGGGCGTGCTGGCCACGCTGCGCGCGGGATGGAATGCTTTGTCCGGCGTCGCGGCTCCAAAAGCGGTTATCGGGGGCCTCGCGCTCGCCGCCTGGAATCACGCCCGTAGAATCGCGAAGCCATCGACTTCGTCCGACTTCACCGAGAGGTCGTCGGGCAGGGCATCTCCGCCGAGTATCGGCAGGTCTGGTCGGACGCGTTTCCATCCGAGGCGATGCCGCGGCTCGAGTAGCCGGGAGGCGAGCGGAGGCAGGCCGGTCATCTTTCACGGTGGGTCTCTCCCGTGCGGGAGCGGGTATCCTGTCCGGAAGCCGGTGCCGGTTTTCGTCCCCGGGGGTTCAGGCCGAGATCCGCCATGGCACGCATGGACACGCAGACACACGTCACGCTCCTCGAGCGGCTTCGCGAGCCGTCCGACCCGCTCGCCTGGGACGACTTCTACCAGCGCTACTGGCGGCTGATCTTCGCGACGGCCCGCCGCCGCGGCTGCTCCGACCACACCGCCGACGAGATCGTGCAGGAGGCGATGCTCGCGGTGTTCCGCGGCCGCGACGCCTTTCGCTACGACCCGGCCCGGGGCCGGTTTCGCGACTGGCTCGGCACCGTGGTGCGAAACGCCGTGGCCGCCCGCCGCCGCTCGCCCGCCGACCGCGCCCGCCCGCTCGCCGACGACGCGCCCCTTGCCGCCGTGCCCGATCCGGCGCCGCCGCCCGACGCCGAGTGGGAACGCGGCTTCGACCTCGCCACGCTCGCGGCGCTCCTCGACATCATCCGCCACGAGGTGACGCCAGCAACGTTTCAGGCGTTCGAACTCGCCGTCCTCCAGGAGTTGCCTGGGGCCGACGTGGCCAGGGTCACTGGCATCTCCCGCAACGCCGTCTACCTCGCGCGACGGCGGATCCTCGCGCGGTTGAAGGAGCTCGGAGCCCGCGTCGAGCCGGCGGCCGCGCTCGTGGCCAGCCTCCGCGAGGCGATGCGCGATGCTCCGAAACCCGCCGTGGAACGGGCCGTCACGCTGCACGTGGAGCAGACGCTGCTCGCCGCCCGGGATGGCCACGCGAGGGCGGGATCATGACAGCCCCCGCCACGCCTCCAGGCGAGGAGCCCGCGCCGCCGTCGATTCCCGACATCGACCTTCTGCGCAGGATCGGCCGGGGCGGTTTTGGTGAAGTCTGGCTCGGCGTGAACCGGGCCACCGGCGGACTCAAGGCTGTGAAGATCGTGCCGCTGGCCCGCGGCGGCCGCACGATCGACCCCGCCGGCCGTGAGGTCGGGTCGCTTGCGCAGCTCGAGAGCCAGCGGATCGCCAGGCATCCGAATCTCATCGACATCTGGCACGTGGGCCGCACGGCCGACGTGCTCTTCACGCTCATGGATCCCGCCGACGATGTCTCGGGGCAGCCGGCCAGCAACGACCCAGCGTATCGCCCGGCGACGCTCGCCCTGCGGCTGGAGCAGGGCCCGCTCGCGGCCGACGAGTGCGTCCGCTGCGCGCGGCAGCTCGTCGCCGGCCTCGCCCACCTCCACGCGGCCGGGATGGTGCACCGTGACGTGAAGCCGTCGAACTGCCTGTTCGTGGGCCGCGACCTCAAGCTCGCCGACTTCGGGCTGCTCACGCCGGCGTCGGCGCAGCTTTCGCGGCTGGGCACGGTCCACTACATGCCTCCCGACGGCCGCATGGACCTGCGGGCCGACGTCTACGCGGCCGGCCTCGTGATCTACGAGATGCTCACGGGCCTGCCGGTCGACGCATTTCCGCGGCTGGGCGATCGGGCGCGGGAGATCGCCGCCGATCCGCGGCTCGCCCACCTCAACCGCGTGGCCCTCCACGCCGCGAACCGCGATCACCACGCGCGACCGGCCCACGCCGGCGAACTGCTCGCCGCGCTCGAGGCCGAGCC
>JBBAVS010000131.1:2645-10364 GCA_040397585.1 Pirellulales bacterium | reverse complement strand
CGGTGAGCTTGCGGAACACGCTCTGCTCCTGGGCGAGGTAGCCCATGCCGCCGTCGCGGGCCCGCTTGTACATCGGCCAGTCGGTGATCTCCTCGTCGTCGAGGAGCACGCGGCCGGAGTCGGGGATCACGACCCCGCAGGTCATCCGGAAGCTGGTGGTCTTGCCGGCGCCGTTGGGGCCGAGCAGGCCGACGATCTCGCCGGCTTCGACGTGGAAGTCGACGCCGTCGACGACGCGGCGGCGGCCGTAGTTCTTGACGAGGCCTTCGACACTCAGAAGCGACATCCGTGCCACTCCTTCAGGGCTGGTGCGGGCGGCCCGCCGGGCCGCGCTAGCGGACGAACCGCATCCTCCCGAAGTTGGGCCACGAGGGCAATCGCAAATCCCAGCCGCGAAACCGCAGGGGAACGCTCCAGGACGCCGGAACGGCATGGGGCCAGAAGACCACGAGGGCCTTGCCGATCAGGAGCCGGCGGTCCACGTGATGCCCGTCGAGCCAGAGGCGACTGTCCTTGCTGGCGGCGGAGTTGTCGCCGAGCATCAGGTACTGCCCCTCCGCGAGCGGAAACTCGAGCGCGTCGTCTTCGATCACGCGGCCGTTGCCCTCGACGTCCACCGCGGCGATGTAGAACAGGTCGCGGAGGATCCGCAGGCCCGAGACCCGCACGTCGGCGGCGGTCACGGTGATGCCCGCGGGGGCGAGGTCGCTGGGATCGGCGGAGCCGGGCACGGCGTGCTTCGTCTCGAGCGGCGGCGGCTCGCTGGGGAGCGGCCGCGACCAGGCGGTCGGCGCGTCGAAGGCGATCCGGCGGCCATTGACGAACAGCGAGAGTTCGTCGTCTACGTTGGCGAACTGGATCCTCCAGGAGCCCCGGCCGCGGACGGGCGTGGTCGCGGTAGCCGGTGCCGAGCCGCCGGGCACCGCGAGGCTCGCGCGGCCGTCGGTGAGATCGATCTCCACGCGATGCCGCGCACCGGCCTCGACGAGGTCGAGCGCGACTCGCCCCGAGCCAGAGCGGCTCTCGAGCAGGCACTCGACCGCCAGATCGCCCACGGCGTGCAGCCGCGTGGGCTGGATGTTGTAGGGCTGGAAGTCGTCCACCGGCTTCGGGGCCGGAGCCGACGGGCGGCCGCCCGCGCGGATCGCCCGCCAGTCGTCGAAGGCGGGCACGAGGTGGCGGTAGCGGAGCGTGGCGGAGCCGCCGCCGCTGCACGCGGCGGAGAACGAGCGGCCGGCGTCGTCGGTCGTCCACTGGCAGCCGTTCGCCGGCGGCGCCGCCCAGTCGGCCCAGGCCGTCGGCCAGCCGGCTTTCACGAGCTCGGGCGACACGTGATCCGAGTCGCTCACGCACTGGAGCATCGCCAGCATCCGCTCGGGCGGCTTGCGGGCGATGGTCGCCGGGGCCTCGTCGCGGGCGGTCCAGATGTCGCCGCCGGTGATCACCACCGTCTCGCCGGGCAGGCCCACGAGCCGCTTGATGTAGTTGGTCTTGGCGTCTTCGGGATACTTGAACACGACCACGTCCCAGCGTTCCGGGGCGGAGAAGTCGTAGGCGAACTTGTCCACGAGGATGCGGTCGCCGTTGAACGAGGGATACTGCGGATCGGGCTGACCGGGGCGGATCGCCAGCGGCGTGTCGGCCCCGCAGTTGAAGCAGCGGGCGGCGGGCACGATCCGGTCGGGACGGACGCGGCCGGCCAGCTCGTCCCACTCCTGGCTCGCCCCGACCTGAAACACCGCGCCGCACGACGGGCAGGCGAGATCCTTGTGGCGGCCCATCAAGGTCGGCGCCATCGAGCCGGTGGGGATCACGAACGCCTCGGCCTCGAAGGCGCGAAACAGCAGGGCGAGCGTGAACGCCACCACGATCGACTCGATCGTCTCGCGGCCGCCGGCGAGCGGACTGCGGACGACGTCGCCGCGGCGCGAGCCCTCGGCACGCCGGGAGTCGAGACCGCGATCGCGGGAGCTGGTGATGACCATGGGGCACTCCGAGGAGGGGAATCGAGCGGAGTCTACCCGTGCCGGCGCGCCGGGCTCAACGCGCGGCCGCGGCGAGCAGCTCGTTCACCGTCGCGTCCACGTCGGCGTAGGTGAACGGCCGGCGGAGCACCGTGGCGGCATGATCGTCGTCGTAGCGCACCGCAAGCGAGCCGTCGGGCCGCCAGACGAACACCGCCGGCACGCTCGCGAGGTCGAGCTTCGCATACATCGCGTCGGCCTCCTCCGTCGCGATCAGGTTGACCACGCGGTCGGCCCCGACCTGCCGGAGAAACTGCCGGACCGGCGGCGCCACGTCGGCGAGGCCGCCGCTGCCGTCGTAGTCGAGGGCCAGCGACAGGCAGGCGACGCGATCGGGGTGGGCGGCCGCGAGACGGACGAGCCCGGGAAACTCGCGGATGCATGGCGGGCACGAGGTGCTCCAGCAGTCGAGCACGACGACCTTCCCCCGCTGCCGCGCCACCTCCTGCATCAGGCCCGTGTGGTCCACGGGGGTGAGCACGGGGCCGTCGTCGTCGGCGCGGGCCCAGGCGATCCCCGCCGCCGCCAGGCCCCCGAGCATTCCCAGGGCGGCGCGCCTGCCGCACAATCGCCCGGCGTTCCTCTCGGGCCGGGAGCCTGCCAGCATGCCACGATTCGAGCACATCCGTCACAAGCCTCCGCTGGTCCTCGCCGCGCCGCGGCAGCTGATCGTGGCCTGTGCCGTGATGCGCAGCCACGTCAACCTCTCGCACATCGTACGAACCTGCGGCTGCTTCGGCATTCCCCGGGTGATCGCCTGCGGCGCGGCCGGCATCCACGGGCGGATCGCCCGCGATGGCGCCGAGTCGGTCGAGGTGGCAGTGCATCGCAGCCTGCCGCCCGTGCTCGACCGGCTCAAGGCCGAGGGATACGAGATCGTGGGACTGGAGCAGGCCACGCGGTCGGAGAGCCTGTTCACCTTTTCCTTCGCGGCGAAGACGGTGCTCGTGATCGGCAACGAGCGGGCGGGACTCGAGCCGGAGGAACTCGACCGCCTCGACCGCGTCGCCGAGATCCCCATGGCCGGCCTGCCGCACAGCCTCAATGCCGCGACCTCGGCCTCGATCGCGGTCTACGAATACTGCCGGCAGTGGCCGGCGGGCGGAGGGGCGGCATGACCTTCGTGGTCGGCACCGACGAGGCGGGCTACGGGCCGAACCTCGGGCCGCTCGTCGTAGCGGCCACCGCCTGGGAGGCGGCCGCCGAGCCCGACGAGGTGGAGCAGGCCTTCGCGGCAGCGGCGGCGGAACTTGGCGGCCTGTGGGGCGACTCCAAGCGGATCTTCAAGGGCAGCGGCGGGTTTGCGGCCCTCGAACGGGGCGCGTTGGCGGGCGTGGCGGCCAGCGGCGGCAGCGCGCCCGATCGCTGGGGCGGGCTCCTGGCGGCGATCGACGCCGCCACCGGCGCCCCGGCCGAATGGGCGGAGTCAGCCGCGCGAATGCACCTACCCCGTGCGGGTGTCCCCGAGAACGCCGTGTCCGCGGCCGCGGCGGCCACCGCCACGCTCGCCGCGGTCGGTGTTCGGCTCGTCGCGGTTCGCTGTCGGATCGTGCAGCCGCGTGAGTTCAACACGCTGCTCGCCGCAGGCGCCAACAAGAGCGACATCCTCTCGCAGGCCACGCTCGATCTCGCCGCCGCGCTGCTGGCGCCGGCGGCCGGCACGAAGGTCGTGTGGTGCGACCGCCACGGCGGCCGGCGTCGCTATGCGCCGCTCGTGTCGCGGGCGCTGGCCGCGCCGCTCGTGCAGGTCGTCACCGAGACGCCGGAGTGGTCCGCCTACCGCGTTCCGGCGGCGGACTGCCGCGTGGAGTTTTCGGTGCGCGGGGAGTCGCGGCTGCCGGTGGCCCTGGCCAGCATGACGGCGAAGTATGTCCGCGAGCTCGCGATGGCGGCGTTCAACGACTGGTGGGGCGAGCGCGTGGCGGGGCTCGAGCCCACGGCCGGGTACCCGGTCGATGCGCTCCGCTGGCGACGCGACGCCGAGGCGGCCGTGCGGGCCGCCGGCTTCAGCTGGGACGACCTCTGGCGAAGAGCCTGACTCGGCATTCAGGAAGCCCAATCGCGTCAGCGATGGGGATCTCTCCTGGCGTTGCAAAGTGGCCGCAGGTTTTCAACCTGCGGTTCCCTGCCTCGTGCGTCCGCGCCGCTCGGGGCTGCCCATGCCCGTCGCCGGACGTTCGCCGCGGCCCTCCAGGCCGCGGCTCTCTGCATGTCCGCTGCGCTTCGCCATCCTGGCTTCGCTTGCTTCCATAGCCCGGCTCTCGGGCACGGGCAGCCCCGAGCTCGTCCCGCGTTCCGGAAGCCCAATCGCGTCAGCGATGGGGACCTGCCGTTCGCTCCGGGCCGCTTGTCTCCGTGGCCTCTGGTCCGAAAGTGGCCGCAGGTTTTCAACCTGCGGATGCCTTCTGCCTGAACGGCGTGTCCGCCCGCTTGTTTGCCGTGCGGCCGGTCGCCACAATCGCGGCATCATGGCCGCCCTCACGACGCGACTGTACATCGTTCGCCACGCCATCGCCGAAGACGTCGCTCCCGACGGCGACGATCGCTCGCGGAGACTCACCCGCAGGGGCAGCCGGCGGTTCGCGAGGCTCGTCAAACGACTCGCGCGGGCCGGCATGGAAGTGGACGCGATCGCCTCCAGCCCCCTGGTGCGGACCCGTGAGACGGCCGAGCTCCTCTCCGCCGGACTTCCCGGGCGACCGCCAGTGGTCGTGGTCGAGGCCCTCGCCCCCGGATCGGACTGGCACCGGATCGTCGAATGGACCGTGGCCCAAGACGCGGCCACCGTCGCCTGGGTCGGCCACGCCCCGTGCGTGGGCCGGCTCGTGGCCGCGTCGATCGGCGACGGCTCGGCCGCCGTCTGCATGGAGAAGGGGGCGGTCGCGTCGATCGCCTTCGCCGACGGCCTCGGACACCCCGGCGAACTCGAGTGGCTGGCGGTTCCCGACCTGCTCCGCCGCCGCTGACGGGCCTCTGGCAGCGGGGCGTGGCCGCGGCCGGAGGCCGGCTTACAATGCCCGTCGCCGGAATCCGCCCGGTCGGGCCGACCGGCGGGTTTCGTGCGTCGTTGGCGTGTTCGCTGTCTTTCCCGAGCCGTGCTGGAGAAGGTGACGTCGTGATCACAGTTTTTCCGTGTCCGTGGCATCGCTGGGCATCTGCACCCCTGATCGTCGGCGGTCTGGCGGTTCTCGGCGGCTGTGCCCCGACCGGCGGCCCCGTCGCCCGTGAGGACGTGGTCGAGATCGAGACCATCGAGATGGCGCCTGCCGCCGGCGGGAAGCCGGTTGTGTCGGCTGCCAGCGACACCTCTCAGGCGATCGACGCCTCGCGGCAGGACGTCGATGCCCGCGCAGCGGCGGCCGATTCCGCGATCGCCGCAGCGTCCCAGTCTGCGCCCGCTGCAACGCCCTCCGGGGAGAAGCCGCCACTGGCCGAGCCCGCAGCGAATCCGCAGTCGCAGCAGCCGAGCGAAAAGGTTCAGCTCGGTGATCCGTCACTCACCGCGGGCGTGCCGGGCACCGGCCCGATCACCCTCGCCCAGATCGACGAGTGGCTCTCCGACAACAAGAACTTCCGGCTGCTCGATCCGGTGCTGCCGCTCGGTCTCTCGCAGGGGGCCGGGCAGATCACCGGTCTCGATGCCAATCCGCTCACTCGCGCCAAGATCGAACTCGGTCGCCAGCTCTACTTCGACACGCGGCTGTCCGCCGACTCGACCGTGTCGTGCGCGAGCTGCCACGATCCGTCGATGGGCTACTCCGCCCACACGAAGACCGGCGTCGGCATCCGCAGCCAGGCCGGCGGCCGCAACTCCCCGGTGTCGTTCAACCGCATCCTCTCGGGCAAGCAGTTCTGGGACGGCCGCGTTGACTCGCTCGAGGCCCAGGCGGTGGGACCGATCCAGAACCCGATCGAGATGGGCTTCACGCACGAGGGGGTCGTCAAGCGGCTCTCCGAGAACCCGGTCTACAAGAAGCAGTTCGACGCGATCTTCGGCGAGCTCACGATCGACCGCGTCGGCCAGGCGATCGCCGCCTTCGAGCGGGCGCTCGTCACGGAGCCGTCGCCCTATGACTACTACGAGCAGCTGCTGCCGTTCACGAAGATGGACGCGGAAGACATCGCCGACGACGAGGAGCTGGCCGCCAAGTACCGGGCGGCGAAGGCGGCGGCCGAGGCCCAGCCGCTGAGCGCGTCGGCGACGCTGGGCCGCGACCTGTTCTTCGGCAAAGCCAACTGCACCGCCTGCCACGTCGGGGCCAACCTCGCCGACGAGAAGTACCACAACCTCGGCGTCGGCATGGACAAGGTCGAGCCCGATCTGGGCCGCTACGGGGTCACGAAGGAGGAGGCCGACCGGGGCGCCTTCAAGACGCCGACGGTCCGCAACGCGGCCCTGACCGCCCCCTACATGCACGACGGCTCGGTGGCCACGCTCGAGGAGGTGGTGGAGTGGTACGACAAGGGAGGCCATCCCAATCCCACCTTGAGCGACAAGATCAAGCCGCTCAAGCTCACGGCCGAGGAGAAGGGGGCGCTGGTGGAGTTCATGAAGGCCTGCACGAGCCCGACGCCGCCGGTCGAGACGGCGCGACTGCCCGAATGATGACCGACGACCGCGCCCTCCTGCCGCTCGCCGAGGCGACGCGGCCGCTCTACGCCGGCGTCGACCTCGGCGGCACCAACATCAAGGCCGCGCTCGTGGACGACGCGGGCCAACTGGTCGCATTCCACACGGAGCCCACGCACGCGTCGCGTGGACCCGAGGATGCCGCGGCCCGCATGGGCCGCGCGGTGCACACGCTGGCGTCGCTCGCCGGGATCGCCACGGCCGACATCGCCCGCGTGGGCCTCGGCTCGCCCGGGCCGCTCGACATCCCCAAGGGCACGATCGTGCGGGCGGGGAACCTGCGTGGCTGGGACGATTTCCCCCTCCGCGACCGCGTGGCGGCGCACGCGGGTCGTGCGGTGACGTTCGCCAAC
This sequence comes from Pirellulales bacterium, assembly GCA_040397585.1. Classification (GTDB taxonomy): domain Bacteria; phylum Planctomycetota; class Planctomycetia; order Pirellulales; family UBA1268; genus QWPN01. Next base: position 3,357 of record JBBAVS010000131.1, on the reverse strand, counting down.
GACGCCAACGCCGCCGGCTACGGCGAGTTCTGGGTCGGCTCGGCGAAGGACGCCTCGTCGCTCGTGCTGCTCACGCTCGGCACGGGCGTGGGGGGCGGGATCATCATCGGCGACGTGAACGTGGAGGGGGCGCACAGCCACGGGTCTGAGTGCGGCCACATCCTCGTCGATCCGGCGCCGACCGCCCGAGAATGCCCCTGCGGCCAGCCCGGCCATCTCGAGGCCTACACGAGCGCCACGTCGCTCACGGCACTGGCCCGGGAGCGGATCGCCGCGGGGGGCACCGGTTCGCTCGCGGCCGCGGTGGCGGCCGGTGAAGAGCTCACGCCGATCCTCGTCTCCCGCGAGGCGGAGCGGGGCGATCCGCTCGCCGTCGGCCTGATCGAGGAGGTCGCCCGCTGGCTGGGCATCGGCATCGTGACGCTCATGCACGCGATCGATCCCGAGGCGGTGGTGATCGGCGGCGCGATGACGTTCGGCCGCGAGGCGCATCCCGTGGGGCGGATGTTCCTGGAGCGGGTGCGGGAGGAAGTCCGCCGCCGCGCGTTTCCGGTGCTCGCGGAACGGACGAGCATTCGCTATGCGAGCCTCGGCGGCGACGCCGGTTCGATCGGCGCCGCCGGCCTCGCCCGCCTCGACCACCGGCGCACGCACGGCTGATCGCCTGATCGCTTGATCGCCTGATCGCTTGATCGCCTGATCGCTTGATCGC
>JBBAVS010000131.1:0-2545 GCA_040397585.1 Pirellulales bacterium | reverse complement strand
TGATCGCCTGATCGCTTGATCGCCTGATCGCTTGATCGCCTGATCGCTTGATCGCTTGATCGCTTGATCGCTTGATCGCTTGATCGCATCCTGCATGAGATGAGGAGCTCGGGGTCGCCCGTGCCCCGGGAGCCGGCGTTTGTTTCCTCCGCGCAGCCTGGAAGGCGAAGCGGAGGAAACACCGAGCGAGCGGAGCCCAGGATGGGCGAAGCGAGCGTCCGGCGACGGGGCATGGGCGACCCCGAGCGGCGCGGCACCACAGGTTGCAAACCTGTGCCACTTGCGACGGGGCATGGGCGACCCCGAGCGGCGCGGCACCACAGGTTGCAAACCTGTGCCACTTGCGACGGGGCATGGGCGACCCCGAGCGGCGCGGCGGAGAAGATCCCCATCGCTCACGCGATTGGGCTTCCTGAGGCAGCGAGCGGCCGCGCACGATACAATCGTTCCATGGACTGCAAGCACATCCGCAACTTTTCGATCATCGCCCACATCGATCACGGCAAGAGCACGCTGGCCGACCGGCTGCTGGAGTCGACCGGCACCGTGGAGAAGCGTCAGCTCAAGGAGCAGATGCTCGACGACATGGAGCTCGAGCGGCAGCGGGGCATCACGATCAAGGCCCGGGCGGTGCGGATGGAATACCGGCACAAGGGGGAGCGGTACGAGCTCAACCTGATCGACACCCCCGGCCACGTCGATTTCCACTACGAGGTCTCCCGAAGCCTGGCCTGCTGCGAGGGGGCGCTCTTGCTCGTCGACGCCTTCCAGGGGGTCGAGGCCCAGACGGTGGCCAACGCCTACGCGGCCATCAACCTCGATCTGACGATCGTGCCGGTGATCAACAAGGTCGATCTCGTGCACGCCCGGGTGGACGAGGTGCTCCAGGAGATGGAGCAGAGCCTCGCCATCGAGCCCTCCGAGGTGATCAAGGCCAGCGCCAAGACCGGCATCGGGATCGACGACCTGCTGGCGGCGATCATCGAACGGATCCCGCCCCCCAAGGGTGATCCCGACGCGGTCCTGCGGGCGCTGATCTTCGACAGCCACTACGACAGCTACCGCGGCGCGATCACCTACGTGCGGCTCATCGACGGCACGATCACGAAGGGGCAGAAGATCCGCTTCCTGGAGACGGGCGTTACCCACGAGGTGCTCGAGCTCGGGCAGTTCGTGCCGCAGCGGCGGGCCTGCGACACCCTCTCCGCCGGCCAGGTGGGCTACCTCGTCTGCAACATCAAGGACGTGAAGCAGGTCCACATCGGCGACACGGTGACGATCCCCGGCGACCACGCCGCCGCACCGATGCCGGGCTACAAGCCGCCGCAGCGGATGGTCTACTGCGGCCTCTATCCGAGCGAGGGGGAGAACTTCGAGGAGCTCCGCGACGCGCTCGAGAAGCTGGCCATCAACGATCCCTCGTTCGAATACGCCCCCGAGAGTAGCGAGGCCCTCGGGTTCGGATTCCGCTGCGGCTTCCTCGGCCTCCTGCACATGGAGATCATCCAGCAGCGGCTGGAGAACGAGCACGACATCGACCTCGTGCAGACGGCGCCGAACGTCACCTACCGGATCAAGAAGACGACCGGCGAGACGATCGACATCACCAACCCGCAGGACGTGCCCGACACCGGGCAGATCGAGGAGTTTCTCCAGCCAATCGTGCGGACCAACTTCCTCGTGCCGGTGGAGCAGATCGGCCCGGTGATGCAGCTCTGCACCGACCGCCGCGGCACCTACCTCAAGACCGAATACCTGTCGCCGACGCGGGCGATGCTCACCTTCGACCTCCCGCTCGGCGAGGTGATCTACGACCTGCACGACAAGCTCAAGAGCGTGACCCGCGGCTACGGCACGATGGACTACGAGCTGATCGGCTATTTTCCGGCCGACCTCGTGCGGCTCGACATCCTCGTGGGGGGCAAGAAGGTCGACGCGCTCTCGATCATCTGCGACCGGCGCGACGCCGACCGCCGCGGGCGGGCGATCGTCAAGAAGCTCCGCGGCGAGATCGACCGCCACATGTTCGAGATCGCCCTCCAGGCCGCGATCGGCACGAAGGTGATTGCCCGCGAGACGATCTCCGCGATGCGGAAGAACGTCACGGCCAAGTGCTACGGCGGCGACATCAGCCGCAAGAAGAAGCTCTGGGCGAAGCAGAAGGAAGGCAAGAAGCGGATGAAGAGCATCGGCTCGGTGGACATCCCGCAGAAGGCCTTCATGGCGGTGCTCGACACCGGGGCCGACCGGCAGTGAGCGGCGTGCGTCGCGCTCGGCAACACGAGTATCCCGATGGCGTTGGTTGGAGTGCAGCGAGGGGCGGCCCGTGTCCCGTCGCCGGACGTTCGCTGCGGGCATCCTGCCCTGCGCTCTCTGCACGGCGGCTGCGCTTCGCCATCCTGGCTTCGCTGGCCGCCGAGCCCGGCTCTCGGGATCACGGGCCGCCCCTCGCGCCCCACCGGCGCTCGGAATGGTGTGTGAGCAAGTGACATGACCACGCCAGCGCCGGCCGGCCCCGGGTCTCGCGAAGGGGAGTTGCCCGCCA
>JBBAVS010000130.1:0-10386 GCA_040397585.1 Pirellulales bacterium | reverse complement strand
CGCAAAATGGGCCGCGGCACTGGCAGAGCGCGTTCCTGCCGGCCGTGTTCCAGGGAACGAGCTTCAACGCCGACAGGCCGATTCCGAATCTCGCGCGGCCCGCCTCCATCCCGGAAAGCGCCGACCTCGCCACCCGCGACTTCCTCCGGATGCTCAACGAGGACCACCTCGCCCGGCATCCGGGCGACACCGACCTCACGGCCCGGATCTCCGCCTACGAGCTCGCGGCCAAGATGCAGCTCTCGGCAGCGAAGGTGGCCGACCTCTCCGACGAGTCGGCCGAGACGCTCAAGCTCTACGGCGCCGACGACACGCAGAACTCACTCAAGGCCCGGTTTGCCCGCAACTGCATCCTCGCGCGGCGGCTCGTGGAAAAGGGTGTGCGGTTCGTGCAGCTCTTCAACGGCGGCTACGCGATGGGGGAGGGGGTGGGCAACTGGGACGGCCACAAAAAGATCGCCGACCAATACGCCGTCCACGGCCCGATCCTCGACCAACCGGTCGCGGGCCTGCTCCGAGATCTCAAGAACCGCGGCCTGCTGGCCGACACGCTCGTGGCGTTCGTCACCGAGTTTGGCCGGATGCCGACGTTCCAGAAGGGGGCCAACGGCCGAGACCACAATCCTTCGGGCTTCACCGTGTGGCTCGCCGGTGCGGGCGTGAAGCGGGCGTTTCACCACGGCGCCACCGACGACTTCGGCTACAAGGCGGTGGAAAACGTGGCCACGATCTACGACCTGCACGCCACGATCCTGCACCTCCTCGGCCTCGATCACACCCGGCTGTCCTTCTACAACAACGGCATCGAGCGCCGCCTGACCGACGTCCACGGCCACGTGATCGAGCCGATTTTGGCCTGAGCGTTCTGACCGGCGCGTTCCCCGTGACGGCGCTGGGCTTGTAAGAGTGAAAGCCGACCGGCCGTAAGGCCGCGGGCGAACCACGCGAGACCCAGCCCTCTCCTGGCCGCGTCCCACGCCTCACGGCGGAGTGGAGATTCAGTCCTACCCCCCACCGGGGTGAGCCAATTCGCTCCACTTAGATCAGGGGGTGGAGCGATTCGCCCCACCCCCTCGCCCGAATGGAGCGAATCGCTCCACCCCCGCCCGCTTGCCGAGCTCGGGACGCCAGCCAGCGGTGTCACCAAAAACCATCGTTTCATCGAGAAAAAGTTGCTTTTTCGGTGCTCGTTACGATTCCCCTCGAGAAGTTTTTGGATTTGGCACAACGATTGCAGATCATTTTTTTCTGGGTGGATGACTGAAAAGGGTTGCCAGGCAGTCATCTGGGGTCAGGTCGCTCACGGGCACGGAAAAACCTTGGAGGGGGAAAGCCAATGACGAGCATCAAAACCACTTCACGGATCGCTGCGATCAGCTTGGCCCTCGCGGCAGGCCTCCTGGCCATGACGCCGGAGGCGGTGTTCGCCCAGACCGACGGCATTTGGTCGGCCACGACTGGTGGCAGCTGGGGCACAGACACCAACTGGACCGGCCTGCAAATCGCCGGTGGCGTCAGTGGCAGTGCCAACTTCGCTTCCTCTATCTCGGGGATTCAGGTGGTCACGCTCGATGGTGACCGAACCATCGGTGCCATCAGGCTTGGCTCTGGTGGTGGCGGAAACATTTTCAGCCTGCAAATGGGCACGAGCGGCACGCTGACGCTCGAGACGAGCTCCGGAAGCCCGATCCTCGACGTTGCGACGAGTCGCAGCGGCATCATCGGCGCCTCCCTGGCCGGAACCCAGGGATTCGTAAAGTCCGGCTCTGGCACGCTGTACCTGGGGGGCAACAGCACCTACGCGGGCACGACGACCGCCAACCTCGGCACGCTGGAGCTCACCACGCCGAACTCCTTTGGCGCTTCCGGAGCCGGTAACGAGACGGTCGTCAACGGCAACGCTCCCGCTCGTGTGCGGATCGGCGGCATCACCTCCACCGCGGAATCCTTCATCATTAGCGGCACGGGTGCCAGCAATGTGGGGGCGATCAATTTCGGGTCTTCTCAGACCGGAGTGAACACCACCGGCACGATCACCGGCCAGATAACGCTCTCCGCGGACGCCCAGATCGGGGCCGCCGGTGGTAGCTCCGGGGTGCTCGACCGCTCGGGCGCGGGCGACGCGATCCAGACCAACGGATTCCAGGTTTCGTTCACAGGTGGCGGCACCCTTCGGGTGAACAGCCCGATTGCCGGCACCAGCGGTGCCCTCGCACACGGCGGCTCCGGTGTGGTGACGTTGACAGCCGCGAACACGTACACCGGGACGACCGCGATCACCGGCAACGGCAGCCTGCGGCTTGGAGCCGGCGGCACCGGCGGTTCGCTGTCGACCAGCAGCGCCATCTCCATGGCGGCGGCGCAATCGACGTTCGTCGTGGACCAGAGCGATACCGTGACCCAGGGCGTCGACTTCAGCGGCGCCGCCATCACGGCCTCGGTTGGTGGCCCCGGAATCGGCAACTTCATCCAGGCCGGCAGCGGCACGACGATCCTCAACGCGGCAAACTCTTACCGCGGCGCGACCAGCGTCAACGCCGGCACGCTGCTCATCAACGGCGATCAGTCGGCTGCAGACGGTGCGGTGACGGTGGCCAGCGGGGCCACGCTCGGCGGCTCGGGCACAACCGGCGGCGCCGTGAGCATCCTCGGAGGGGCCATCGTGGCCCCGGGCAGCGGCGTCGGGACGCTGACCGTGAGCAACGCCTTCACCCTCGCCAACTCGTCGATCTTGAACTTTCAGCTCGACCCGGCGAATAACGCGGTCGGCGGCGGGATCAACGACCTGATCACGGGAGTGTCGAACCTCACGCTCGACGGGGTCCTCAACGTCTCGGGCGCCGGCGGCTGGACGTCCGTCGCCGATTTCACGACGTGGCGGCTCTTCAACTACGCGGGCACGCTGACGAACAACCTGCTCGAGCTCGGCACCATGCCGACGCTCGGCAGCGGACAGTCGTTCCAGATCGACACCTCCACGTCCGGCCAGGTGAACCTGATCGTGGTACCCGAGCCCTCCACGCTCGTGCTCCTCAGCGGTCTGGTGGTGGTCGGGTTCTTCGCCCGCCGCCAGCGCGACGGCCGCGGCTGAGCCCACGTCCACAAATTTCCCGGGGATTGGATGAGCGATCAGATCAACTCAACGGAACGACAAACATGTAAGGCGGGAGATCGATATCCAATGCAACCCCGGCCTCCGGGGGTGATCGGCCGCTTTGCGGCTCGGATCGCCCATGGAGCGTATGGATGAACCGATATTGCAGGGCTTTTGCGCCTGGAGTGCCGGGAGACCGCAACAGCGGTTTGCTGCCATGAGGCGGGGGATTACGTACCGATTCTGACCAAACAGGGACTGGCGGGTTCTTTTTCGACCCACGTTCATACGATTTTTTGGAGGTAACGCTCATGGCTAGTATCACAACCGGAGTGAGTCCGCTGTCGAGGGGGCTGCGCCCGCGATGGCTGACTGTTTCAGCGGCCGTCGTGGCGGTCATCGCCACGCAGGCGTGCCCTGGCAGGGCCTTCGCCCAGAGTGGGACGTGGAGTTCAGCCGGCGTCACTTCCTGGAACAACACCGCGAGGTGGACCGGCAGCGTCGTCGCCGGCGGCGCGAACAACACCGCGACGTTCACAGTCGGCGGAACAGCCAGTTTACTGAGCAACATCGTGCTCGGCAATCTCACCACCGGCGCTACGCGGGTGCAGATCCGGTCGGGAACCGAGACCGTCAATGCGAATTTGACGAATGAACAGATCCAGTTCGCGACGACGACCGGCACCGCCCCTGCGATCACCAACACGGGGCGGCTCGACATGTTCGCGATCATCGCTGGCTCGCAGGGATTTACGAAGTCGGGTGCCGGGGCGCTCTATCTCAATCGAACGAACACCTACACGGGCACGACCACGATCTCGACCGGCGACGTCCGGCTCGGTGTCAATGACGGCCTGGGGGCCAGCGGAGCTGGGAATGAAACGGTGATTGCAAGCGGTGCGATGCTACGGCTCGACAATGCGGCTACATCCACGTTCGTCTCCGGGATACAGACGTCCGAGTCGTTTACGATTTCGGGAGACGGCGTGAGCAGTCTCGGCGCTCTCCGCTCGCAAGCCGGGACGGGTAATGCGTTCACAGGCCCGATCACGCTGGCGGCAAACGCGAGCATCAAAGCAAACCCGGGCGCATCACTCACGCTGAGCGGGTCGATCAACGTGGGTTCCAACACTCTGACGCTCAGCGACAACGGTGACTTCACCGTCAGCGGCGGGATCGCCGGAACCGGCAATGTCAGCTACTCGAGCCAGGGGAGCCTGATTTTGTCTGGCTCCAGCACGCTCACGGGCACGACGACGGTTACCAACAGCGGCGCACCCGTCGCGATGACGGGATACCTGGCCGGCCCGATGGTCTTTAGCGGCAGCAGCCGGACCCTGATCGGCACCGGCACGTTCGCCGGGGGGCTCTCGGTCGGGGCAAACAACTTCCTCTCCCCAGGAGCGACCGGCACCGCGGCAGCGGCTTCCTACGGGACGATCACGGCGAGCACGCTCGAAGTGCAGAGCGCCGCGGTGCTCTTGGGCATCCAGGACGCGACGACGTATGACCGGCTCGTGATGACCGCCGGCGCGAACGGCCTGACGCTCGGCGGCACCGCGAGCCTGTCGCTCAACGTGGCGAGCCTGCTGCCTGATTTTTCGACGCTGAACCTCTTCAACTTCACGGGCCTCACCGGGAACTTCCAGAGCGTCACGTCGAGTGGTTCTTACGCTGGAACGTGGACCGGCAGCAGCGGCATCTTCTCGCTCGCGAACGTCGGCCCGGGGGGTGCCCAGACGCTGACCTTCGACCAGTCGACCGGCGTCCTCGCGGTCATTCCCGAGCCGTCGTCGATCGCGATCGTCGCCGGGGTCGTGTCGGTGGCGAGCCTGCTCGTCTGGCGGCGGCGCCGAGGTTTCTGACGGAACGCTGGCCCGCCTGCCCCTCGTTCGTATACCATCAAGAGGAGTGGTTTCGAGGGGCGGGCAGAATCCCTGCTCGCGAATGGAGGGAATATCCATGCGTCCAATCCGGGCGGTCGTGTCGAGGAATGCGCGCGTGGCGTCGCTGGCGGTTGCGACGGCGATGCTGTCTGCCATGGGGTGGCAGCAGTCCGCGTCCGCCCAGAGCGGCACGTGGACTGCCGCTGCGGGATCGACAGCCGTCTGGAGCGGAACGGCGAACTGGAGCGGAGGAACGGTCGCAGACGGCTCCGGCAACACGGCGGCGTTTACCAACACCGGCACGACCACTGTCGACTCGAACCGCACCATCGGCACGATCACCAGCGCCGGCTCGCGGGCGATCTCCGGCGCGGCCACGCTGACACTCGCGACGGGGACGGGCACGCCCACGCTTTCGCCTGCAAATGGCACGACGCTCGGAATCTCGGCGATTGTTGCCGGCACCCAGGGCTTCCGTAAGACCGGCACATCGACGCTCGCCCTCCAGGCGGCCAACACGTTTTCGGGCACCGCGATTGTTCAGACCGGCACGACGATCATCACCAACATTGACGCTCTCGGGGCCATCGGCGCAGGCAACGAAACGGTCGTCGCCAGCGGCGCGCAGTTGCAGATCTCAACAGGTGGGTCGCCCGTCACGATCAACGAGCCGTTCTCGATCGCGGGCCGTGGCAATCCGACGAATGCGGCCGTCGGTGGTGGCGGTGCCATTCGGATCCTGGCCAGCGACGTCACGCTAGCCGGTCCCATCACGCTCACCGGCACCGCCGAACTGTTTCCCAACAGCTCCTCGACCCTCACGGTTTCCGGGAACGTCAGCGGCACCGGGGGCTTCATTCTCAGAGGCTCGGGCGGCCTCACCGTGAGCGGCAACATGTCGCACACCGGCTGGGTGAACCGCTGGTCGGGCGGCAGCGGCGTGGTGACGCTTTCCGGCAGCAACTCATACACCGGCTCCACGGCGGTCGACAACGGCCCCATGACGCTCAACAACCCGTATGCGATCCCGTCGACGACGAATCTCAGCGTGACCTCGGGGGGTGCGCTCGATCTCAACGGCAACGACATCACCATCCGCACCTTCGGATGGCGAGACGACGGCGTCAACGCACCGAACCAAAACAACAGCAGTGGTGGGGTGATCTTCGACAACTCCGCCACGCCCGGAACCACCACGATCACGGTGACGAGCGGCAGTTTCGTGCTTGGGACGGCGATCAACGACGGCAGCAGCCGTCAGTTGGCACTGAATGTGGCCAGCGCGGGCATGCAAAACATCGAATTGACAAACGCGCTCAGCACCTTCTCGGGCGGACTGACGCTCATGACCGGGCCTGGCAACGGCACGCGGCTGAATGTCCAGGATCCGCTTACGAACGGCGGCTCAGCTGGCGCGATCACGAATAGCATCTTCGGCACCGGCACGGTGACGGTGGGCCTCGCGCCGACCGACCGGGCGCAGTTCTACATGGGCCCCGGGACGGTCACGGCGGGCGTGGGGTCGACTGTGTTGAACGACATGCTCTTCAACACAGCCGCCGGCGCCGATACGCCGTCGGGCGTCTTGCTCAACGCCACGGAGGCGATTTTCGCCGGCACATTGGTGGCCGGCCAGGCACCGGTCAGCTTCGCCACGGGCTCGATCGTGACCAACAGCGTCGCCGTGCTCACTGGCCGCGTCACGAGCACGGGCACCAGCGGCGGGCTCCGGCTCGTGGGCAATGGCCAGGTGCCAGGCATCACCGTTCGGCTCTCCAACCAGACCGGCACGGCGAATGACTACCAGGGCCCGACCACCGTCGAGGCCAATACGACGCTCGCACTCGCAGCGGCCGATCAGGTGCCCAACGGCACGGGCAAGGGCAATGTGAGCGTGGCGGGCAGCTTCAACCTCGGCGGCTTCAGCGAGACGATCAACGGCCTGTCGGGCTCGGGCAGCGTGGACGGCGGCAGCGGCACGCCCACGCTCACCGTCGGCGATGGCGACGCCTCCGCCACCTTTTCTGGCGTGATCGGCAATACGGCTGGCTCGCTCTCACTCGTGAAGATCGGCTCGGGCGTGCAGACGCTCGCATCCACCAACACGTATTCAGGATCCACGACCGTGCAGCAGGGCACGCTGCAACTCGCCAACGCTGCGGCGCTGGGCTCGAGCACGATCGTGCCCCTCGCCGGCGGCACGGTGTCGCTCGCGCCCTATCTGCAGACCACGGTGGGCGGCCTGGCCCCGAGCGCCGGCGGCCTGGTGGACGTGGGCAACGGCATGGTGACCGTGGCGGCGGGGCTGTCGGCCCCGAACATGGTGGCCGCGATCGTCAGCGGCCTGGGCGATGGCACCTGGAACGGCACGAGCGGCATCACCTCGAGCGTGGCCGCCGCCAGCGGCGGCGACCGCACGGTGGGCTGGCTCGACAACGGCGACGGCTCGGTGACGTTCGCCTTCGCGGCGGCCGGCGACACGAACCTCGACTGGCAGGTGGACATCATCGACGCCGCCAACTTCCTCGCCGGCGGCAAGTTCGACAGCGGCAGCCCGGCCTCGTGGAACGAGGGCGACTTCACCTACGACGGCGTGGTGGACATCCTCGATGCCGCCAGCTTCCTCTCCAACGGCCTGTTCGACGCGGGGTCCTACAACGCGCCGCCGGGAGCAGTTGGCATTGCTGCCGTGCCCGAGCCCTCGACATTGGCCCTCCTGGCCAGTTCGCTCGCGGCCGCCGCCGGCCTCGCGACCCGGTCTCGCCGATCGTGCCGCTAGAGCGCAGCAGGCGCGCGGGCCGGCAACGGGAAATGAAAATGCCCCAGCCCGGAGGCTCGTGCTCGAGGTGGCGGGCCCGTGGCGGGTGACGTTCGCCCCACAGGTGTCGGGGAAGGGGGGGCCAGCCGCCGATCCCGCCGACGAGCGTGTCACTGGCACCTTGATCGTGGCAGCCCCGACCCCTCATTGGAACTGCATTCAAACACGTTCACTGGCAGGCTGGCGAGCAACGTGGCCGCCGACCCGGCGGACTGCCAGTTGACGGTGCCGCCGTTCGTGGCCGTCTCGAGGCGGTCCCGAGTCCATCGTCACGGTGCCGGATACCGGCGCGATCTCGGGTTGGTTGGCCGGTCTGGCGGTGCAGCCGAAGAACGTTATGGCGAGGAGGCACGTCCAGCCGCTTCGATGAAACTTGACGATCGGCGTGGAAGAGAGAACCGCGTTCACTACTTCTTCTTCTGTGGAGCCGGCGCGCCAGGAAAGACGATGGGGGCCGTCGCCGGGTCGATGGTGCCGATCCTGTCCTTGTACGACGGCTCGTGCTTGCCGCAGCCGATCGCCGCGCAGGCCACCGTCATCGCGACGAGCGTCACGGCTAGCCTCGCGCGGCGGGGGGCTTGGACAGTGCACAAAAACAAGCAAATCGGTTGGCTCACTCGCATCGGAAGAAGGCCTCCTGAATGGTCATTCGTTGATTCGTTGGGCGTCGTTTGCGCTGCCGTTGAAATTCCAGACGTGAACCCGCGCGGATGATCTGAATACATTGGACGTGCGTCCGGCCCCGTTCGCCTCTGAATCGACGGGAATCGAATGGAAAACATCACAAACTTTCCCGTACGACGTGACACCCCCGCTACCTTTTCGATTCTAGGCAGTATCTCTTCCCGCCACAATGCGACGTCCAGCACACACGATGCCCCGATGCCCAACGAACTGCGACAGTTTTTCCGCGGTTCGCGACACGTGGATCGATGTGCCAATCGTGGATTTAGCGCTGAGCCGCGTGCGGCTGGCTCACGGCCGCGGGCCGAAGACGTCGCGGACCGCCTCCAGGTAGCCGAGGCCGTGCGTCGTGTCGGGCTCGAGGTAACTCCCCTCGCCCCATTCATTCCAGGCATTGAGCGTCACGATCCGCTGGCCTGGCGGATTGGTGGCGGCGAGGGCCTTTGCCCTTTCAAGCGCCTCGCGAAACGCCGCGGGCGTGTTGTTTACCATCACCGCGCCGAAGGGATAGTCGCGGCGGCTTGCCCAGTCGGGGGCGTTGCGGCAGCGAGGGGAGGAATCCCAGCCCATCGACACGTTGGGGTGATAGGGAACGGGCAGCGACGCCGCGGGGCGATCGAGGCGGTTGGAGCCGCCGCCTTCTTTCACGCTGCCGAAATACGCGGCAGCCGCCTTCGCGTAGTCGGTGGCGGGAAAATCGGGCAGGCCGTTGTGATGAATCCAAGCATACGACGTTGTGCTGTCGATCCCGAGCCGGCGGATCGCGTCGTCGGGCGATTCCCTCGGCAGGCCCCAGAGCACGGCATTGAGATGCACCCCCGGGAATCCTGCGGCCTTTGCTTTCGCGCGGAAGCGGTCAAGTGCCGCGGCAGCCGCGTCGAGATCATTGCCGAACGACTCCAGGAACGTCCTCATTTCGTAGATCGAGAAATAGGGCTTGCCGTCGATCTTCCAGGAGGAAGGATGCCGGAAGTAGGTTTCGACGACGTAACTCGTGAGCGTGTCGAACGTGGCCGGCGTCACCGCCCCCTTGACTGGGCTCACGTCGTGGTTGCACCACATGATCGCGAACCGGATCGAATTGTTGTTTGGGGCCTTGAGGAATCCGCTCTCGAGTGCCCGGGAGAGATATTTCTGACCGTCCCAGGGGCTGGAGCCCGTGGCTTTCTCTGCCTCGGGCTGTGGATCGAAGAAGTACCAGTCGAAGATGAAGGTGTCGATGCCGTGGGCGGCGGCCGCCTCGATCTTCCGGGCCATGACGGCGGGATCATTCTCGTCTTCGTAGCCCCAGGCGGGAACCTTGGGCTGGAAGTGCCCCTCGAACTGCGGCTTCGCCGCCTGGATGAGCCCCCACTCCGACGTCGCCACGGGGCCCCAGTTGGGGAAGTAGTAGACGGCCGTCTCAACCCGGGCCGGTTCGTCGCCCCTTCCAGCAAGGGAAAGCAGGCAGATGGCGAGACCAGCGACGGTGCTGATGCTGACGGAAACCGGGGTGCGTGCGATCATCGCTCGGGCCTACCTTCATGAGTTGCGTCGTGCTTCGTGAATCTACCGTGCGGCAGGCGGCGCCCGCGATCAACTCATGGAACGACTGGATCTCGATGGTGATCAACACCACGCGACCGTCGGCATCCAGAAGTCGCGATCAAAAAACGTGTTGTGAATAGTCTGGCCATCCGCCAAAAAAAATCGCCAGGGCCTTGACGAGCACCGCCTGCCGGTGATAACCTCCCCATTGGTGGGGATTCCAGTGTTTCGTCAGCAACATCAACTTCGTGTTGAAACTATGATAATGAAATTCACCTTTCTGCCCTGTGCAGTCGTCTTCCTTGCCCTCGTCAGCCAGACGAGTGCTGGGTTGATCGTCACGAATGGCGACTTCGAGGACCTGACCGGTCTGACCG
>JBBAVS010000129.1:0-10407 GCA_040397585.1 Pirellulales bacterium | reverse complement strand
TAACACGTGCACGAACATCCAGTCGCAACGCGGGCGGTGCTCGTCGGCTGGTCGAGCGGCGACTGGAGAGTGGTCTCGCCGCTCCTCGACGCCGGCCGGCTGCCCCACCTCGCCGGGATCGTGGCCACGGGAGTCTGCGGCCAGTTGGCGTCGCTCTGGCCAGATCTGCCGCCCCTCCTCTGGACGAGCCTTGCCACCGGGAAGCGTCCACAGCGGCACGGCATCCTCGGCTATGAGGAGCCGGATGGCGCGGGTGGCCGGCGGCCCGTCACCACTCGGCACCGCACCGCAGCGCCGCTCTGGGAGATCACGTCGCGAAGTGGGCTCGTGTCGCTCGCGATCGACGCGGGGCCTTCGTTTCCTGCGGACCCGATCAACGGCGTCGTGGTCTCGAATCGGATCGTCGCAGATCTCTCCCGACGCGCCCTCGATCCGGCCGGCCCCGTGCCGCCGGGGTTCGTGCATCCTGCCGATCGGACGGCGAGCGTCGTCCGGTCGTGGGTGGCAGGGGCGGCGGTCCCCGACGATCTCCTGCGTCGCTTTCTGCCGGGTGACGGGGCGGCGCGCCCGCACCCTGCCGCGATCGACTTCGTGCGGGCGGCCATCGCCGACACCCTGGGCGTCGCGGCGATCGTCCGCGATCTCCTCGCGGCGGACGCGTGGAGGCTGACGGTGGTGCGGTACGCCCTGATCGATCGACTCGCCGAGCGGTTCTTGATGTTTCATCCGCCGTGTGGTCCGGGCGTGCATGAGGCGGCGTTCGCCGCCTATCGCGAGGTGATCGCCGCCGCCCACGTGCTGCTCGACGAACTGCTCGGCGAGATCGTGGCGGCGGCCGGGCCCGGGGCGTGCATCGCGGTGGCGAGCGATCGCGGCCTGCACTGGGGGCACCTGCGATCGCCCGACGGTCGCGGCGACCGGCCCCGGGCGGCCCCCTTCGGACTGCTGACGCTGGCCGGGCCGGGAGTCCGTCGCGACGAGCGGATCTCAGGGGCCACCATCCTCGACGTCTGCCCGACGCTCCTGCATGTGTTGGGGCTGCCCCGCGGTGCCGACATGGACGGTCGCGTGCTCCACGAGGCATTCGCGCCAGACCATCCGCTCGGAGCCGGCGGGACGAGCGAGATCCCCTCGTGGGATGCTTCGCCTGCCAAGGCTCCCGCGGCTGCCGGCGGTGCCGCCCCGGACGACGACGCGTTCGCCCGGAGCCGACGACTGACGCTGGCTCGGTGTCTGCTCGCGGCGGGCGAGTGGGCCGCGGCCGAGCCGATCCTCCGCGACCTGGTGGAGAGCGATCCCGCCGATGTGGCCGGCGCGGTCGAATGGGCGGAGTGCCTGCGGTCGCTCGGCCAGCCGCTCGAGGCGGTCGAGGTGCTGCGGCGCGTGGCCGCCGCGGTCCCGGCTGGCAGCGACACGGACCTGAGCCCACCGCTGGCGACCGCGCTCGTCGCCGCGGGGCAGCCGGCGGAGGCCGTCGAGATTCTCCGTGCCGCTCTGGCCGCCCACGGCCCGCGGATCGACCTGCTCGTCGGTCTCGCACAGGCCGAGGCTGCGTGCGACCGATTCGCGGAGGCGGCGGAGGCGTGCCGACGCGTCCTCGACCGCGACGACCGGCACCGGCCGGCGCTCGTGATCTTCGCGTCGGCCCTCTATCGCCTGCGGCGCTACGCGGAGGCGGCCGATGCGGCGCGGCAGGCAGTGGCTCTCAGCCACGTCGATCCGCCGACGCACCTCCTGCTCGGAACCGCTCTGGCGGCATGCGGCCGGCCGGAAGACGCCATCGCCGCACTCGAGATCGCCTGCCGGCAGGATCCCGGCCTCACCGAGGCCCGTGAGCGGCTGGCGACCGTGCATGCCCGCCAGCGTGGCGACTTCGCCGCCGCTCATGCGAGTCGGCGGCGGGTCCGCGAGGCCGATGAATCCGCGGCGCCGGGCATGGCCACGACCAGCACGGGGCGGATCGTGGTGGTGAGCGGACTGCCCCGCGCGGGCACGTCCCTGGTGATGCAGATGCTCGCCGCCGGCGGCATTCCGCCGCTGACCGACGCGATTCGCGGCGCCGACGAACACAACCCGCTGGGATACCTGGAGTTCGAGGCCGTCAAACGGATCGCCCGCGATCGGTCGTGGATCCGCCAAGCCAGCGGTCGGGCCGTGAAAGTGATCGCCAGCCTGTTGCCCGAACTGCCCCCCGGGCATGACTACCGTGTCATCCTCGTGCATCGAGATCTGCAGGAGGTGCTCGCATCGCAACGGGCCATGCTCCGCTCGTCGGGCGCGGCGCCCGCGGCGGCCGACGATCAGCTCCTGCGGGCCTTCGAGCGGCATCTCGAGAACGCCAGGCAGTGGTGCGCGACAAGCGGGGTCCCGCTGCTCGAGGTGGAGCACCGGACGTGCCTCACCGAAACCGCCAACGCCGCCATCCGCATGGCCGCGTTTCTCGGCGACCGGCTCGACCTCGCCGCGATGACGGCGGCCGTCAATGTGTCGCTGTGGCGAAACCGGCCCGCCGCCGCCGGGCCGAAAGGGTAAGGACAGCCCGGCCAATGGCACTTCCGCCAGCATTGCCAAGCGGATGAGCGGCCGCAGCGCTCGGAGGCTGCGGACGTCGATCGCAGGCATCTCGTCTATCCGTCGCTTGAAAGACGTCGCGATCGTCATGCGCGCCCGCAGCGAGCGTCCGGCGACGGGCATGGGCAGCCCCGAGCCGCCGAGGTGCGGTATAGTGCTCGCGCGTGGCCCGTTTCTGCCGCGTGCCCGGGAAGCCGGCGTCGCATGATCGACCAGCGTCCCATCATCCATCGCCCATGATCGCCCCGTTGAGGAAATCGCGGCGCCTGGAAGCGCGGCTGCCGACAGGAGCGGCCGTGGCAACGGGAGCGGCCGCGGGGCTGGGACCAGCTGCGTGGATCGCGTGCCTGGCGCTGGCATGCCTGGTGATGTCGTGCCTCCCGCTGGCGGATGCCGCGATGGCGGCGGAGCCCGTGCCGCCGCGACGGGTCTATTCGCGGCTGCTCGAACCGGTCGAGCATCCGGATTACGACCGCCGCCCCGTGAAGCCGCCGACGTGGACGACATTCAAAAACCGCACGCAGTTCACCTGCCTGCGGGGGTTCCGCGTGGAGGACGGGCAGGCGGTCGGCTTCGCCGAAGACCTCGAGAAGTTCACGCGGACGTACGAACTCGGCGACGTCATCTGGCCGTCGTACCCGGTGCTGTTCGCGAGGAATCTCGGGGACGTGGCCGACGAGATCAGCCGCCGCGACCTCTATCTCTTTGACGTCAGCGGCTATGTGCCGGGGTCGGGGTCGGGGGGGCCCTGGCAGCAGTTCATCCCGCCCGCCGCCGCGCTGGCCACCCTCGAGGCCGCGCTGGGCGAACGCTGGTTGGGCACGGATATCGGCGAACAAGACGGACGCTACATCGGCGCCTACGCGGGGCAGATGACGCCCGCGTCGGTCGGTCGCTTCGAGCAGTATCTCAACTTCCAGCGGCACTTCGAGCGGATGGGCGACGACCTCGGGCATAAGCACACGGCGCTGGTGGCGCTGAACTTTGGCCACTACCTGCTCAAGGAAGGTACCTTCACCCTCCTGGGTGCGGAGACGGCCCAGGCCCTGCCGAACAACCAGGTCAGCTACGCGTTCATCCGGGGCGCGGGCAAGCAGCATGGCGTACCGTGGTTCGGCAATGTCTCGATCTTCAATCGCTGGGGCCACAAGTCCTACGACCCGGCGCCCGGCGGCGACGCGCACGGCCCGACGCTCGGCACGAGCCTGAGCTTGATGAAGCGTCTGCTCTACACGCACATCCTCTCCAACTGCGTCGCGGTCGGCTTCGAGAGCGGCTGGCTGGCCGATGAGAAGCTCACTCCCATCGGCCAGGTCCAAAAGGCCGCCCAGCGCTGGGTCAAGGCCCACGGCCAGCCCGGGGTGATGCACACGCCGGTGGCGTTGCTCCTCGACTTCTATTCCGGATGGACCGTTCCGCGGCACATGGAATGGAGCGCCGTCTACCGCTCGTGGGGCAACCTCCCTTACGAGCCGGGCGACTACCTGACCGACGCGGTGTTCGACCTGCTCTATCCCGGCTACCAAAACGCCTCGTACTTCCACGATGAATCGGGCTTCCTCGCGCCGACGCCCTACGGCGACCTCGCGGATTGCCTGCTGAGCGACGCGCCCGGGTGGGTGTTGGAACGGTATCCGGTGGTGATCGTGGCGGGAGCGCTGCGGGGCGGCCGCGAGACCCGGGACAAGCTTCAGGCCTACGCCGAGCGTGGCGGGCATGTCGTGATCACCGCGGCCAACCTGGCCACGCTGCCCGGCGGCCTGGCCGGACGGACCGAGGCCGTCGATGCGACGGTGCCCTGCGGCCGGGGGCAGGTCACCTTCTTCGCGAGCCCCTTCGGCGTCGAGCCCCGGCCGCTGGCCGACACGCCGCTGCGAAGCGCGATCGACACGCCGCTGCCAAAGCCCTACGCGCTCGAGCCGGGCGTCCGCAGCCGCCTCGAGCAGATTCTCCGCGGGCAGCAGCTCTTCCACGTGCGCGGCACGGGCCTGAGCTTCGTCACCTGCCGCACGCGCGCCGGCGAATACACCCTCGGCATCGCGAACAACACCTGGCGCGAGCAGCCGTTCCAGATCGAATCGTTCTGCGGCCGAGTCGAGTCGTGCCGCGAAGTGCCGCTGGATCAGTCAGAGAAGGGGGCGGTCGGCCAGACGCCGATCGGGGTGGACGCCGCGATGCTGGGCACGAGCGGCACGGGCACGATCGCCGGCGGCGACATCCGCATCTTCGCTGTAACGGTGCAGGAGACCGGCGTCGAGGAGATCGCTCACGCCGCGCCGCCGCCGCGGCCGCGCGACCGCTTCCTCACCCTGCGCCGCGCGGGTTCCATCAAGGAGGAGATCCTGGCACGGCCGACGTTCTTCGAGCGTTTCGACGGCGTGTGCGTGGACTGGCGCATGCTGCACGACCGCGAAGAGGCGGCCCTGCGCACGGAGGCCCGCTGGCTCGGGCGGCAGAAGGTCCGCATCGTCGTGGACGTCAGTTCCGGCCTGAACCTCTACCCGACGCTCCGGCTGCTCGACAACGTGCCGGCGGATTTCGCAGCCAGCATGGCGGTGTGGGCCGACGTGCTGGCGAAGATGCAGGTGCTGGGGGCGAAGGATCTCGTGTTCTCGCTGCACCGCGATCCGGAAAACAACTTCACCGGGGAGCAGGCGAATGCGGGATACTGGAGCACGCTCGCGCGTCTCGCCGGGGAGGCCGCGGCCCGGGGCGTAACCCTGCATCTGCGGGTCGGACCGGGCAAGCAGCCGCGGGACTTTCCCGAGGCGTTTCATTACCTCGACCCCGTAAATGCGCCGAATCTGAAGCTGGCCGTCGAGACGGCGCTCGTGGAAGGCAGACCCGTCGACGCGCGGGAGCTGGACCGCCTGAAGGGCCGCGTGGGCATGTGGCTCGTCGCCGCGAAGCGGACGGACATCGGCGGCGTGGTGTGGGACACCCACGCCCCGCTCCACTCGATCCGCGATCCGGCCACGATCGTGCCCTGGCTGGCGGCGGCTCCAGCCGCGCCGATGGTCCTCGACGCGCTGCACGAGCATCAGGACGACGAGTATCTCGATGCGATCGCCCTGGACCGCATGCTGAAGAAGCCCTGATCGGGGATGCCGCCTGCCGCGTTGGTGCGCGACCTATCTCGCGGTCTCGCCCCGACCGCCCCGCAGCCACGACCACGCCGTCGCCATCGCGGGCACCGCGAGGCCGGCCAGCGCCACGACGAGCACCGCAGCCGTCCCGGGCCCGACGTCGAACCGCGCCCTTCCCAACGCGGTCTGCGCCAGGGCGAAGGCCAGCAGGAGCGCCGAGCCGGCGCCCGCCAAAGCCACCAGCCGCCACCGCAGCGGCTCGGCGAGACCCGCCCGCCGCGCGGCCCAGGCCAGCGCCGGCAGCCACTGCACGGCATGGATCACCACGCCATGCGGAAACTTCGGCACGCCGGCCGTGCCGAGCCGCGTCGGTTCGAGCCCCTGTTCCATGCGGCCCTCCCCGTGCATGCCCACCCAGATGCCAAGCAGGCACGACACGAGCAGGAGCAGCATGCCGATCCGGGCGGCCAAGAGCATGTCGGCCACGAGTGCCGGCCGCCGCCGCAGGAGCCGCCACGTGAGGTCGGCGATCACGAGCGTCACCGCCACAATCAGCACCCCCATCGCATCGAACAGCCACGAGTCGAGCGGCGTGTCGCGGTTGAAGTGGCTGCCCACGCCCCGCCACCGCTGCAGGTCGATGAGCGCCACCTCCACGAACAGCGCCCAGGCCGTCGCCGTCGCCAGGAGCACGTCCCCCGGCCGTCGCGGCAGGAGCGACCAGACCCAGCCGAGCGAGATCGCCGTCAGGCCCCCGGAGATCCCGAACAGGATCGGCTTCCGCCAGGTGACCGGCCCTTCCCACGGTCCGCCGAGCACCGCCCAGACCGGCAGATGCGCGATCCCGCTGGCCACCATCACGAGCCCCAGCACCACCAGCGGCCGGCCGCGGCGGTCGGCCCACCAGGGGGAAGCGTCGATCTCGGGGGCGTTGGTGGCCATGCGGTGGAAGTGTAGACGCCGATCCTCCACACTGCCGGCCATGAAGACGCGCGAGTTTGGACGGACCGGCTGGCGGGTGTCGGAAATCGGCTTCGGCGCCTGGGCGATCGGCGGCGGGGCCTGGGGGGGCGCCGACGACGACGAGTCGCTGGCGGCCCTGCACACCGCCCTCGACGAGGGGATCGATTTCTTCGACACCGCCGACGTCTACGGCGACGGGCGGTCGGAGCGGCTCATCGCCCGGCTGCGGCGGGAGCGACGCGAGCCGTTTCGTGTCGCCACCAAGGCCGGCCGGCGGCTCACGCCCCACACGGCCGCGGGCTACACCCCCGAAAACCTCACGGCCTTCGTCGATCGCAGCCTGACGAACCTCGCCGTCGAGCGGCTCGACCTCCTCCAGCTGCACTGCCCGCCGACCGAGGTCTACTACCGCCCCGAGGTGTTCGCCGCCCTCGACGACCTCGTCGCCGCGGGCAAGATCACCTGCTACGGCGTGAGCGTGGAGAAGGTGGAGGAGGCGCTCAAGGCGATCGACTACCCGAACGTGCAGAGCGTGCAGATCATCTTCAACGCCTTCCGGCTCCGGCCCACCGAGCTGTTCTTCGAGCAGGCGCTGCGGCGGAAGGTGGCGGTGATCGCCCGCGTGCCCCTGGCCAGCGGGATGCTCACCGGCCGGCTCACGCGGGCCACCACGTTCGCAGACGACGACCACCGCGCCTTCAACCGCGAGGGCGCGGCGTTCGACCGCGGCGAAACCTTCTCGGGCGTCCACTACGAGACCGCCCTGGCCGCGGTGGAGGAGCTCAAGCCCTTCGTGCCACCGGGGGCCACGCTCGCCCACTTCGCCCTCCGCTGGATCCTCGCCTTCGAGGCGGTGACGTGCGTGATTCCCGGTGGCCGGCGGCCGGCGCAGGTGATCGAGAACGCCCGGGCCGCCGACCTCCCGCCCCCGACGCCGGCCACCATGCAGGCGGTGCAGGAGGTCTACGACACGCTCGTCCGCCCCCTCGTCCATCACCGGTGGTGACCGCCGCCGATGCCCGGTGACGTCGATCTTCTCGTGATTGGAGCCGGCGCGGCGGGCCTGTTTGCCGCCACCTGGGCGGGCCGCGCCGCCGCCGCATCCGGCCGGCCGCTGTCGATCGTCGCCGTGGACGGAGCGGCGAAACTCGGCGCGAAGATCCTCGTGGCGGGCGGGGGCCGCTGCAACGTCACGCACCACGCCGTGAGCGAGGCCGACTATGCCGGCGGCACGCCCCCGGCGATCCGCAAGGTGCTGCGGCGGTTCACCGTCGCCGACACGGTGCAGTTCTTCGCCGAGCAGGGCGTGGAGTTCTACCGGGAGGCCGACACCGGCAAGCTGTTTCCCGTCACCAACTCGTCGCGGACGATCCTCGACGCGCTCGTCCGGGCGGCCGGCGCCGCGGGCGTGAAGCTCCTGCACCCGGCGCGGGTGACGGAAATCCTCCGAACGGAGTCGGGGTTCGTGGCCACGACGACGGCCGGCCCGATCCGCGGGCGGCGGGTGATCCTCTGCACCGGGGGAAAATCGCTGCCGAAGTCGGGCTCCGACGGCGGCGGCTTCGAGCTGGCTCAATCGCTCGGCCACTCGCTCACCGCTCCGATCGTGCCGGCCCTCGTGCCGCTGGTGCTCCCTGCCGGCCACTGGATCACCGCGCTCTCGGGCCTCGCCCTGCCCGCCACGCTCGCGCTCCGCGCCGCCACCGGCGCGAAGCTGCACGCCACCACGGGGAGCACGCTGTGCACCCACGTGGGGCTCTCCGGTCCAGCGACACTCGACATCAGCCGCCACTGGCTCGTGGCCCGCCACGCCGATCCCGGCGCGAGCCTCACGATCAACTGGCTGCCCGGCGAGTCGGCCGAGTCGATCGACCGGCTGCTCGTGGAGGGCCAGAGCCGCGGGCCGCTGGCGGTGCTCCGTGAACGGCTCACCGACCGGCTCGCCCGCTGTCTCTGCGAGCAGGCCGGCGCGGCGACCACCGGCGACCTCACCCGCACGGCACGGCGGTCACTCGCCGCCGCGGTCACGGCCACGCCGCTGCCGCTCGTGGGCGATCGCGGCTTCACGATCGCCGAAGCGACGGCCGGCGGTATCCCGCTCACGGAAGTCCGGCTCGAGACGCTGGAGAGCCGCTGCTGTCCCGGACTTTACTGCGCCGGCGAGGTGCTCGACGTGGACGGCCGGATCGGCGGCTTCAACTTCCAGTGGGCCTGGGCGAGCGGCTACGTGGCCGGCACGGCGGCCGCGGCGGGCATGCCCGGCGGGGAGGCTGCGGCAGGCGGCGAGGCGAAGACCTCGTAGCGAAACGATCCATCGGTCAGGTCGAACACCTGCGGGTCGGATGCGGCACCGGCGCCGAGCAGGCAGCCGACGGCGGCCTCGACGGCGGCGACCGGAATGTCGGCCTCGCACTGTTTCGATTCAACGAGCCAGCGAACGATCCGCTGCCAGCGATCGGCCGGCCAGTGCTTGAGCACGTCGGTCGATTGCACGGCCAGGAAGATCCGCTTCCGGTTCCCGGGCACGGCACACCCGCCCATTCCCGCCACGCCCTACGGGCAGCCTTCAGCGACTCGCTCGGCCTCATCGGGTAACAGCGGCGGCCACGGTTAGGCGCAGCCCGTACGTTGCTCTCCGGAGCCCTTGTCCGGCTGCGGCTCGGGAACCCGGGACCCCGGCTCTCCTCGAAGCCTGCGGCCCAGAGAGTGCGAGTGAGGTAGGCTCGGGTGGCCTGCCGAGAAAGTCGGTGGCTCGATCCTCCCCTCGGCTTCTGATGTGGCTGGCAGCGGGCAGCCTCGATTCCGGAGCCGACCAAGCAACCGACATCCACAGCCTCTGACCGGCGTCGGACGCGAGGCGTCGAAGCCCCGGGAACGGCCGACTGGGACGCGGTCTGCTAGAGACGCGAGAAAAACGGGGGACTGCTGGCGGGGGGCGGCATCCCGCAGGTAGTGTACGGGCGATCAGTGACACCGCCCTCGCTCCGGTCCACCCATGGTCGCTGCCCTCTGCGGGTTTCCCGCGCGGCGTTGCCTCCGGCCGCAGGCCAGCCCCGCGCCCCGCCGCCGTTACGAACGGCGCCGCCCCGAGAAGACGCCGCTCCACAGGGTCATCTCCGAGAACCTCGCGAGCTGGCTCGCCTGGCGTGACGCTGCCGAGCGGCCGGTGCCGGCATACGTTGAGGACGAACTCCGCGGCTATCTCGAGTGCGGCATCCTCTGCTTCGGATTCGGCCGGGTCCTCTGCACGGGCTGCGGCCAGGGGTTTGTGGTGGCGTTCTCGTGCAAGGGCCGCGGGGTGTGCCCGTCCTGCAACGGTCGGCACATGGCGCAGACCGCCGCCCATCTGGTCGATCACGTGATTCCAACGGTGCCCGTGCGACAGTGGGTGATCTCCGTGCCGAAGCGGCTGCGGGGATTTCTCGCTGACCGCCCCGAGGCCGTCAGGGCCCTCACGAAGATCTTCCTTGCCGAGATCGAGCGACTGCTCTGCGCTGCCGCAGGCGCGACACCGGAAGCCAAGACTACCGCCGCCGCCCGCCCGCGGCTCGGCGCCGTCTCCTTCCTGCACCGTTTCGGCTCGGCCCTCAACCGCCACGTGCATCTGCACGCCTGCGTCACCGACGGCGTCTTCACGCCGCCTGCCGATGGAGCAGGTTGCGAAGCCCCGCCGGTGTTCCTGCCGGCCCGCCCGATCACACAGGCCGATCTGGCCGCGGTCACCGAGAAGGTCCGCCGCCGCCTGATCCGCTGGTTCAGAAGCACGCGCCTGCTCGACGCCGAGGCG
>JBBAVS010000128.1:8146-10493 GCA_040397585.1 Pirellulales bacterium | reverse complement strand
GCTTCACGAAGTTGCACTCGATCATGATGTAGGGGTCGCCGTCGATCTGGACCTTGAGACCCTTCTTGAATTCGCTCGTGTTGTAGGCTGGCACTGCTGCTCGTCGCTCCTGTGGATGGTCCGTTTCTCTCCGGGGACCGGCACCCGTATCCTTGCATGAGCGACCAGCGTCGCCGCGAGGCCCCGACCTGTCAACTTCCGCCGGCCGTTCCCGATGCCGAACGCCACCATCCTCCGTGACCCCGCTGCGGCGCTCTCCGGCTGGCAGCAGGAACTTGCCGACGCGATCCGCGACCCGGACGAGCTCTGCCGGCTACTCCACCTCGGTGCCGACGTCGCCGACGCGGCCCGGACGGCGGCGGGCGGCTTTCCGCTGCTCGTGCCGCGGGCCTTCGCGGCGCGGATGCGGCCTGGCGACCGCCTCGATCCGCTGCTCCTCCAGGTGTTGCCCCAGGCGGCCGAACGGACGAGCGTTGCCGGCTGGTCGGCCGACCCGCTCCGCGAGGCCGAGGCGGTGGCCGCGCCGGGCCTCGTGCGGAAGTACGCCGGCCGCGGCCTGCTGCTCGTCACGGGCGGCTGTGCCATCAACTGCCGCTACTGCTTCCGTCGCGAGTTTCCCTACGCGGCCAGCGGAGCCACGCGCCGCGGCGTGGAGGCCGGCCTCGCAGCAATCGCCGCCGACGAGACGCTCACCGAGGTGATCCTCTCGGGCGGCGATCCGCTGCTCGCCGACGATGACTTCCTCGCCTCGATCGTCGCCCGGCTCGATGCCATGCCGCACCTCCGTCGGCTGCGGATCCACACGCGGCTCCCGGTGGTGCTGCCCTCCCGCGTGACCCGCGGGCTGGTGGGAGTGCTGGCGTCGTCGCGGCTGGCCCGGGTGGTCGTGATTCACGCCAATCATCCGGCGGAACTCGACGCCGCGGTGGCCGGGGCCCTCCGCGACCTCGCGGCCCTGCCCGCGATCCTCCTCAACCAGGCCGTGCTGCTCGCCGGGGTCAACGACTCGGCCGCAACGCTCGCCGCGCTGTCGGAGAGGCTCGTCGAAATCGGCGTCACCCCGTACTATCTCCATCTGCTGGACCGCGTGGCCGGCGCCGCCCACTTTGACCTGCCGGCCGAGCGGTCGGAGGCGCTCCACCGCCAGCTCCGCGACACGCTCCCGGGCTACGCGGTGCCGCGGCTCGTGCGCGAGGTGCCGGGAGAGCCGGCGAAGGTCTGGATCGCATGAATCGTCGTCGAATCCCGTTCACCCGTCACGCGGAGAACCTCCCATGAGAATGCTGATCGCGATCGATGGCTCGAAACCCGCCCTCGAGGCGGCCCGCATGGGCGGGCGGCTCCTCGATCCCGCCGCCGACCTGGTCGCGCTCTACTACTCTCCCCGCGACCTGGAGAAGCGGGTTCCAGAGGCCTCGCGATCGATCATCGGCGGAGCGGCCGCCGCCGTGTTCGACGACGCCCGCGGCACCTTGCCAGCCGACGCTGCCGCGCGGGCCGAGTTCATCCAGAGCGACGCGCCCGCCGCGGTCGGCATCCTCGCCGCCGCCGCCAACTGGCAGGCCGACCTCGTCGTGGTGGGCGCCCGCGGCCACGGTGGCCTGCAGAACCTCCTCCTCGGCAGTGTGTCGCGCGGGGTGGTGCACGGCAGCGACCGGCCGGTCCTGGTCGTCCGTGGCGAACCCGCCGCCGACCGCCCGCTGACGGTGCTCGCCTGCCATCATCCGGCGAGCGCGGCGGCGGTGTCCAAGGCCCTGGGCCACATCCACTGGCCGGCGGGCACGCAGGGCCTGGCGATCGGCGTGGCCGAGTCGCTGCTGGCCGGACCTCTGCCGAGCTGGCTCGAGCGCCGCGTGCGGGATCCCGACACCGCCTCCGTGGCGAAGGCCTGGCAGCAGGAGCACGACGACGAGGTGACGGCGCTCGGCGGCACGCTCACCGCGTTCACCGCCACGCTCCCGCCGGCGTTCCGCGCGGCCCAGCCGATCGTCGCCCAGGGCAATCCGGGAGACATGATCATCACAACGGCGAAGGAGCGGGGCGTTGATCTGATCGTGCTGGGCCGCACGCCCACGGATCCGTTGTCGCGGTGGCTGATCGGCAGCACGTCGGAAGCGGTGCTCGGCCGCGCCGCCGCGAGCGTGATGATCGTGCCGGTGGAGCGCTAGGCCGCGGCGAACGCGGGTTGAAGCCCTGGTGGTCCGTCGCAAAGTGGGTGCAGGTTTTCAACGCCGAAGTGGGTGCAGGTTTTCAACGCCGAAGTGGGTGCAGGTTATCAACCTGCACATGCCCCAGGCCTGCCGCCGACGTTCCGCAGGTTAAAAACCTGCGGCCACTTTTTGTCCGA
>JBBAVS010000128.1:4625-8046 GCA_040397585.1 Pirellulales bacterium | reverse complement strand
CAGGCCTGCCGCCGACGTTCCGCAGGTTAAAAACCTGCGGCCACTTTTTGTCCGAAGTGGGTGCAGGTTTTCAACGCCGAAGTGGGTGCAGGTTTTCAACCTGCACATGCCCCAGGCCTGCCGCCGACGTTCCGCAGGTTAAAAACCTGCGGCCACTTTTTGTCCGAAGTGGGTGCAGGTTTTCAACCTGCACATGCCCCAGGCCTGGCGCCGGTTTTCCGCAGGTTAAAAACCTGCCGCCACTTCAGCAAACCTGCGGCCGCTTCAGCAAACCTGCGACTACTGTTCGAGGCGGCCGCTCCGGAACGTCACCACCGGCAAGCGTCAGATGTAATACATCGAGTCGCCGGTGGGCTTGCAGCGGGCGGCAAGGCTCGCCACCGTGATCTCGGCGAGCGCCTCGGCCTCGGCCTCGGCGGCCTTCTCCCAAGCGACCGTGAGCACCGCGGCCGTCCGCGACTTCTTGGCGAGGTCGGTCGAGAGCGGCGCCACCGCGTCGGCAGGCCCCTCGACGGCGGTGCGAATGTCGTGGAGCGTGACCTTGTCGGCGGCCTTTGCGAGCCGATAGCCGCCGGCCGCCCCGCGGAGGCTCGCCACGATGCCGGCGGCCTTCAGCTGGAGAAGGATGTGCACCAGAAACCGCGGCGGCACGCCCTGAGCCGCACAGATCTCTCGAATCCGCACCGGAGCCGTGGCATCCACCCGCCGCGCCAGTTCCACGACCGCGAGGGCGGCGTATTCGGTCTTGGCGGATAGCCGCATGCGAACGCCTCCGTCGTCAGCGTGAGTGCAACCCGCATTCGGTCTTCACGGTGCCGCTCCAGCGGCCGGCCCGCTCGTCTTCGCCCACGGCGACCGCTCGGGTGCAGGGGACGCAGCCGATGCTCACGTAGCCCTTGTCGTGCAGCGGGTTGTAGGGAACGCTCTCCTTG
The DNA here is from genome assembly GCA_040397585.1 of Pirellulales bacterium. Taxonomy (GTDB): domain Bacteria; phylum Planctomycetota; class Planctomycetia; order Pirellulales; family UBA1268; genus QWPN01. Next base: position 7,114 of record JBBAVS010000128.1, on the reverse strand, counting down.
ACGATCGCGTCCCAGACCTTGGCCTTCGTCCAGTTGGCCAGCGGCGACACCTTCACGACGCCGAACTTGTGGTCCCAGCCCACGATCGGCGCCGCGGCCCGGTCGGGACTCTGATCTCGGCGGATGCCGCTCATCCAGGCGTCGTAGTTGGCCAGCACGCGGGTGACGATGGCAAGCTTCCGGTCGCGGCAACAGCGGTCGGGATCGGTGCGGTAGATCGGTCCGCCATGCCCGCGCTCGTATTCCTCGACGCTGGTCGCCGGCTTCTCGAGCACGACGTCCATCCCGTACCGCCTGGCGATCCGGTCGCGGAGTTCGAGCGTCTCCGGGAACTGGTAGCCGGTGTCGAGGTTGAAGACATGGGTCGCGGGCGCGATCGCCGCGAGCCAGTGGATGATCAGGCAGCCCTCGGCACCGAAGGCGGTGGCCATGGTGAGCCGGCCGCCAAACCGATCGGCGGCCCAGCGGATGATCTCCTGCGGCGTCGCCGACTCCAGCGACCGGCTCGCCCGCGCGAGTTCCTCGCGGAGTTCCGCGGTCGCCTGGCGAACCTCTGGCTGATCTACGACAGATGCCGCAGCCATTCCCATACATTACCTTGTTGCTCAACTATTTAAACAATTCTACATCGATCCTTAGAATCGGCCAAGAGCGACGGCGTTGGCCCAGCCGACCCATTCCAAGCCGCAGGGTTTCGCTCCGTTTCCCGGATTCCGGCCGCGGCCCCTCGCCAAGGCATGCCAAAACCGCACAATCGCGGCCGCGAAGGCATCGCATCCACACGACCAGGCGGAGAGGTCATGGCACGCAACGTGGCTCTGGCAGTCGATCTGGGGGCCTCGAGCGGCCGCATCGTCTCGGGGGCCTTCGACGGCCGAATCCTCGAGCTCGAGGAGCTGCACCGCTTCGAGAACGGGCCTGTGGCCATGGCCGGCCAACTGGTCTGGGACCTGCCGCGACTCTGGCAGGAGGTCGTCACCGGCCTGCGGGGGGCCGCAGCCCGCCACGGCCGGTCGATTGCCACGATCGGCGTCGATACCTGGGGCGTGGACTTCTCGTTCCTGGGGTCCGACGACGCCCTCCTGGCGAACCCTGTGTGCTACCGCGATGCCCGCACCAGCGGCCTGCTCGCGGCAGCGGAGAAGACGGTGCCGCGGGCCGAGATCTTCGCCGCCACCGGCCTGCAGTTCATGGAGCTCAACTCGCTCTACCAGCTGCTCGCGCTGCAGGCCTCCCGCTCGACCGTCCTGGGGGCGGCTGACCGCCTGCTGATGATCCCCGACCTCATCCACTGGCTGCTGTCGGGCGTGCGTTCCAACGAGCGGACCAATGCCTCCACGACCCAGTGCTACGACCCGCAAGCCGGCGACTGGGCCTTCCCGCTGCTCGATCGCTTCGGACTGCCTCGGCGGGTGTTCGGGCCGCTCGCCGATCCCGGCACCGACCTCGGCGGTCTCCGCGGCGACGTGGCCGCGGAGACCGGCCTCGCCGGCGTCCGCGTAATCCTGCCCGGCACGCACGACACCGCCAGCGCCGTGGCGGCGGTGCCGGCCGCGGAGCCGCCCAGCAGCCGCCCCGACTGGTGCTATGTGAGCCTCGGCACCTGGGCACTCGTCGGCGCCGAGCTCGACCGGCCGCTGGTCACACCCGAGTGCCTGGCCCACAACTTCACCAACGAGGGGGGCGTGAGCGGGACCACGCGGCTGCTGAAGAACGTCTGTGGCCTGTGGCTCGTGCAGCAGTGCCGTGCGGCCTGGCAGCGGGCGGGGAAGGACTGGACCTGGGAGCAGCTCACCGCGCTCGCGGCCGAGTCACCACCGCTGGTCACGCTGATTGACCCCAATGCCCCGGCGCTCGTCGCGCCGGCCGACATGCCCGAGGCGATCCGCGGACTGGCGCGGGCCGCGGGCGAACCGGTCCCGGAATCGACGGGGGCCATGGTGCGGGCGGCTCTCGAGAGCGTGGCGGCGGCGGTCCGTCGCACGCTCGGCGAGCTCGACGCGATCCTCGGCCGGCGGGTCTCGCGGGTGCACGTGGTGGGCGGGGGGGTGAAAAACCGCCTCCTCTGCCAGATGATCGCCGACGCCACCGGCCGACCGGTGGTGGCCGGCCCGGTGGAAGCCACGGCAATCGGCAATCTGCTCGTGCAGCTGGCGGGCCGCGAGGGCCCGGTCGATCTACGCGCGGTCCGGGCGATCGTCCGCGACAGCTTCGAGCCGGAGCACTACGAGCCCCGCGACGCCGCCCGCTGGAACGAGCGCCTCAGCGGCTGAGGTGGGTGCAGGTTTTTGATTCCGAAAGTGGGTGCAGGTTTTTAACCTGCACATGCAGCAGGTCCGGCGCCGGGTTCCCGCAGGTTGAAAACCTGCGGCCACTTCCGGGCAACGTGGGTGCGAGTTCTCAACCCAACAGTGGGTGCAGGTTTTTAACCTGCACATGCAGCAGGTCCGGCGCCGGGTTCCCGCAGGTTGAAAACCTGCGGCCACTTC
>JBBAVS010000128.1:0-4525 GCA_040397585.1 Pirellulales bacterium | reverse complement strand
CGCAGGTTGAAAACCTGCGGCCACTTCTGAAAACCTGCGGCCACTTCCGGGCAACCGGGGCCACTTTCAGAAACCTGCGGCCGCGAAAGCGACCCGATCCCCATCGCTTGCGGGATTGGGCTTCCTGATGGAGCGCGGCGGGGGGCCGCTCAGGCCGCCTGCTGCTGGCGGGCCGGCCGCTTCGTCACCATGCCGTGATCAACCTCGATGATCGCGTCGGCCAGGGCGAGCGTGCTTGCGCGGTGCGTGATCATGATCACCGTCCGGTTCTCGACGTAGCTGGCGAGGGCCTCATGAATCAGCCGTTCGCTCTCCACGTCGATCTGGCTCGTGGCCTCGTCGAGCACGAGGATCTCCGCATCGCGGAGGAAGGCCCGGGCCAGGGCGATCCGCTGCCGCTGGCCGCCCGAGAGCCGGAAGCCGTTGGGGCCCACCATGGTCCGGTAGCCCTCGGGAAACTCCGAGACGAACTCGTGGGCGTGGGCCTTGCGGGCGGCCGCCTCGATCTCCTCGTCGGTGGCGTCCCAGCGACCGTAGCGGATGTTGTAGTGGATCGACTCGTTGAAGAGCTCGGTCTGCTGCGTGACCATCGCGATCCGCCGGCGCAGGTCGTGGAGAGCGAGCTCGGTGAGGGGCACGCCGTCGAGCAGCACGCGACCGGAGGTCGGGTCGTAGAACCGGCAGATCACGTTCACGAGCGTGCTCTTGCCGCCGCCGTTGGGGCCGACGATCGCCACCCGCTCGCCGAAGGTGATGGTCAGATCGACGTCCTTGAGCACCGTGTCGATGCCGTCGTAGGAGAACGACACCTTGTCGAGGCGGATCTCACGGTGTGGCGAGGGGAGCGTCTGGGGGTGGACCGCCTCGGAGAGCCGCGAGGGGGTGTCGAGCAGCGGGTAGAGCGCCTGGGCGCCCACGATGCCGATGTTGAGCCCCGTGATCACGCCCGACAGTTTCCGCACCGGGTCGCTGGCCCCGATCAGGAAGCCGAAGAAGATCATGATCCCGGGCACCGTCATCGGCTGGTCGGTCATCGTGATCCCGAAGATCTGCGTCTCCTGGTTGATCACCAGCCAGGCGCCGACGGCGATCGACGTGGCCACCATCCCGATGCCGAGGATCTCGGTGATCGGGTTGGCGAGCGCGAAGTAGAACGTGTGCCACATGCCGGTCCGCATCATGTCGCCCGTGCAGGTCCGGAACCGCTGCCGCTCGAAATCCTCCATCGTGTAGGCCTGCACGGTGAGGACGTTGTTGAGGGCCTCGAGGAGCACGTGGTGGAAGCCCTTGGAGCGGGCGAGGATGTTCTTGGACACGCCGCGGATCCGGCGGTTGAGCCAGACCATCAGGAAGCCGACCACTGGGGCGAGCGTCAGGCAGGCGAGCGTGAGCCGCCACGACACCATGAAGGCAAAGCCCAGGCAGGTGATGATCTTGAGCGGCTCGGTGACCGCCCCGCCATACACCGACGTGATGCCACCGGCGAGCATGTCGGAGGTGCCGGTCACCTGGGCCATGAAGCCGGCGGAGCCCCACTTCATGAACTGTGCCCGGTCGAGTTCCAGCGCCTTGTCGAACACCTTGAGGCGGATGTTCCGGCTGATGGTCATCGCAACCCAGCTCACGAGCAGCGTCGAGCCCATCAGCAGCACGTGCTTGAGGAACGTGCTGATGACCACGAAGGCCACCACGAGAAGCACCGTCTGGAAGGGATCCCGCGGCAGCAGCCGGTCGAGCCAGGGCGCGAGCCGCTCGGCGGAGTAGACGATCGCCTCGTCGCCACGCTTCGAGAGCTTGATGGTGTCGAGCAGGTTGCGGTCTTTCACCGCCTTGGCAGGGTCGGCCTCGGGTGCAACGAGCGCCGCCTCGAGGACCGGAATCTGTGCGTCAGCGGCGGTGATCCGCCCCTTGGCCTCCTCGATCCGCCGCTCGTTCCACGACTGCAGCGAGTCGCCCTTGAGTGTCACCTCGATGATCGGAAACAGGGCGGCGATGTTGGCACCCCAGAGGGCGGCCACACCAGCGGAGCAGAGCAGCGCCGCGGCGAGGAGCGGCCAGCTCTTGGCGGCCTCGCGAAGCGCCCTGAGGAAGTAGTTCATGGAACCGGCGTCTCGGTGGGGCGGCGGGGGAACCCCGGAAGGAATCGGTCAGATCGGTCGCACGTCGCCACCCCAGGCTCCCGCCGATCCGGCGGCGGAGGCTGTGTGGGGCGCGGCAGGATGGGCGAGCGGTGGCCGCCGGCACCTGTTGTGCGGGCGGGGAACGTAGTGACCCCGCCGCGAGGGTTCAAGGGCGGGTTCTGGCGAGGGCGAGCCGGCCCGTCGGGCCTTCGCCGAGCCCCGCGGTCCCCCTGGCCCCCGCGGTCCCCCTAGCCCACGCGATATCCCGGGCCGCCGCCCGTTCCGCCACCACGGAGGCCACCACGGAGGCCACCACGCCCCCGGCGATCACCGCCGCGACGGCGAGGAGCAGAGCGAGGTTGAAGTGATCGCCCAGCATCTCCTTGAGCCATTCGGCGGCGCACACTTTCCGCCCACGATCAAGAGCACGACTGCGAGGGCGGGCACCGCCAGGGCCGTGAAGATCGTGGACATCACGAAGATGTTGTCGATACTCAGCGACTTCTCGACGAGATACCCCGTCAGGTACTTCTCCACCGCGGCCGCACCGCTGTTGACCGCACCGTCCACCGGATCGACGTGCGTGCCGAGCCCCCAGACCTGGTGCTCGTACCCGACGTAGACGACTCCCGAGAACGCCACGCCCAGCGTCAGCCAGAGGGCCGACCAGGCGAGCGACTCCCGGAAGCCGACCGCGCGTGCGGGGTGCGGTGAAGGACTCCCAGGTCGATCACGAGCAGCACGACGATGAACGCGATGAACAGGAGCCAGGCGGTGATCATGCCCGCGACGCTCTCCGGAGTTCGTGGGGCCGGCAGAAGCCGGTCTGCTCGCGGAGCCGCTCGATGTGCCGCCCCAGTGAGTGGCCAATGCGGGCGGTCGCCCGGTCCACCGCCACGATCCAGTCGGAATCGACCACGGCGACGATCACGGACCCGCAGCCCCGCGTCTTCACGAGGATGCGGCAGACCTTGTCGATGCCCCCTCGCGGCCCGTTGTGGTCGTGGAGAAACACGAGCACCTTCTCGATCCGGCCCTGGACCCGGGGAAGGGCGAATCGCAGCCGCCGCTCGATGTGGTCGGGCAGATCCTTGGGGCGGGCCACCCCCTTGTCCTTGAGTTCCCAGATCATGGCAACCTCCCTCGGGTGAACGAATCGCAATCGACACGAGGGTATTCTTCGCCCTTCGACGAGCCCTGGGAGAGTTGATTGTTTCGTTCTGACGCATAGAAAATAACGATGCATCCTGCCCCTCCGGAGCCGCCCATGGACTGGATCAACTACCACCACCTGCTCTACTTCTGGACCGCGGCCCGCGAGGGGGGCATCACCAAGGCCTGCCGGAAGCTCCATCTCTCGCAGCCCACCGTCAGCGGGCAGATCCGCGCCCTCGAGAAGGCCCTCCGCGCCAAGCTCTTCGAACGCTCCGGCCGGACCGTCGCCCTGACCGACACCGGGCGGATGGTCTACCGATACGCCGACGAGATCTTCTCGCTGGGCCGGGAGCTGCAAGACGCGCTCCACGATCGGCCGCAGGGGCAGGCGCTGCGGTTCGCCGTTGGCGTCGCCGACACGCTCCCCAAGGTGCTCGTCCACCGCCTGCTCGCACCGGCACTCCACGCGGGCCAGCAGGTCAGAGTCACGTGCACCGACGGCGAGCCGGAGCGGTTGCTCGCCCAACTCGCTCTCCACGAGCTCGACCTTGTGGTCAGCGACTTTCCCAGCACCCCGCGGCTGGGGATGAGAGCCTTCAACCATCTGCTCGGCGAATGCGGCGTGACGTTTCTCGCCGCGCCCGACCTGGCCCGCCAGCACCGCGCCGGATTTCCCGGATCGCTCACCGGAGCACCGATGCTCCTGCCGATCGGCAACACGACCCTCCGCCGCTCTCTCGAGCACTGGTTCGACGAACGCGAAATCCGGCCGCGGATCGTCGGCGAGTTTGCCGACAGTGCCCTGCTCAAGTCGTTCGCGGCGGCGGGCGACGGCATCTTCGCCGCACCGACGGTGGTGGCAGACGAGGTGCGGAGGATGTATGGGGTTGGTGTGGTCGGCCGCGAGGACTCGATCCGTGAGCGGTTCTACGCCATTTCCGTCGAGAAGCGGCTCAAGCATCCAGCGGTCGTCGCGATCTCGAAGGCCGCCAAGCAGCGGCTGTTTCGCGACTAGCGGCCAAAGTGGGTGCAGGTTTGCCAAGTGGGTGCAGGTTTTCAACCTGCACAACAATCACCTCCGACCTGAACACACCGCAGGTTGAAAACCTGCGGCCACTTTCGGAGAACCTGCCGCCACTTTCTGCCCAACGTGGGTGCAGGTTTTCAACCTGCACAACAATCACCTCCGACCTGGACACACCGCAGGTTGAAAACCTGCGGCCACTTTCGGAGAACCTGCCGCCACGTTC
>JBBAVS010000127.1:9789-10496 GCA_040397585.1 Pirellulales bacterium | reverse complement strand
CACGTGAGCGTGAAGGAGAGCGTGTTCCCGTTCGTGAAGTTCGCCGGCGTGGACATCGCCCTGGGACCGGAAATGCGGAGCACGGGGGAGGTGATGGGGGTGAGCGACACGTTCGCCATCGCCTTCGCCAAGAGCCAGATTGCGGCCGGCATCCTCCTGCCCGAGCGGGGGCGGATCTTCCTGAGCGTGGCGAGCGTGCAGGCCAAGGAGTCGATGAAGGCGCTCGCCCGGCGGCTCGTGGCCCTCGGCTTCGAGCTGATCGCCACCTCGGGCACGGCCCGCGAGCTGGCTGCCGCCGGCATCTCGGTGGAGGTGGTGAAGAAGCTCCAGGAAGGCCATCCGAACCTGATCGACCACCTGATCGACGGCCGAGTGCAGCTGATTTTCAACACGCCCCGGGGCAAGGGAGCGCGGACCGACGAGGGCCGCATCCGGGCCGCGAGCGTGCTCTACGGCGTGCCCTGCATCACCACGCTGCCGGCCGCCGAGGCCTGCGTGCGGGCGATGGAGGGCATGCGGCAGGCGCCGCTGACCGTGCAGCCGATCCAGGACCGGTTTCCCGGGCCGCTCACGACCGCCGGGTGAAGTCCCCGCGTGCCCGCTGCCAGGAAGCCCAATCGCGTAAGCGATGGGGATCGCGGTCCGCGAACCTGCTCGGGGCTGCCCATGCCCGTCGCCGGACGCTCGCTGCGGCCCTCCGGGCCTCC
>JBBAVS010000127.1:0-9689 GCA_040397585.1 Pirellulales bacterium | reverse complement strand
CGCTGGTCAGCAAACGCCGGCTCCCCACGTGGCCGCAGGTTTTCAACCTGCGGAGTGTCAGGAAGCCCAATCGCGTAAGCGATGGGGATCGCGGTCCGCGTCCCCGCTCGGGGCTGCCCATGCCCGTCGCCGGACGCTCGCTGCGGCCCTCCGGGCCTCCGCTCGCTCGGTGCTGACTGCGCTTCGCCATCGTGGCTTCGCTGGTCAGCAAACGCCGGCTCCCCACGTGGCCGCAGGTTTTCAACCTGCGGAGCGTCAGGAAACCCGATCGCGTAAGCGACGGGGGCACCGGCCGAGGGAGCCTGGCCCCTCGGCCGGTGCAGTCGATGCCGTCCGCTTCAGGCAAACACTCAGACCGCGACGGCGGGCTTCTTGAAGAAGCTGACGATCACGGGCAGGAGCGCCCCGACGAGCGCCGAGAGGACGCCCGTGCCGGCGTAGTTGGCGTCGCCGCCGAACAGCCCGCCGACCGCCGGGATCAGCATCGGCAGCACCTTGCCGCCGAGGCCGCCGCCCACCAGGCCGAGCACGGTGTTGAGCATCGGGCTGAGGTTCCGGTTCTTGAGCAGGGCCCCGACGATGGTGCCGCCGGCGCCACCGGCGATGAGGCTGACGATCCAGCTGATGATCTGGGGATCCATGGTGATGTGACTTTCCTGAAGGAGTTCTCTGGTCTGCCGGGCCATCCGTGGACCTCGGCTGTCGAGAGATGAGTGGCCGCGGCGGCCGGGCGTGTCACGGGAGAACGCGAGATTATTTCGCGACCGTCCGGCGTCGAGGCCGGTGGTGACGACTGCAGCGATCCTGCCGGCCCATGCTCGCCGCCGGCGACGGGGTGCGGTCAGGCCTCTCGCGGCGCAGGTGCCCAAGACTCCGCAGGTTGGAAACCTGCGGCCACTCGGCAAGACTCCGCAGGTTGGAAACCTGCGGCCACTCGGCAAGACTCCGCAGGTTGAAAACCTGCGGCCACTCGGCAGGACTCCGCAGGTTGAAAACCTGCGGCCACTTTTTTCCGTCTGGCGGGGATCGCGCGGTGAAGCCCCCTCAGTAGTAGCCGAAGAGCGTGAAGTCGCGGCTGTAAATCCGTCGCAGCGTGGCGATCGCGTCGGCCGACAGCCTGGCGGCGGGGTCGGCCTCGGGGGCGCCGCGGCGGTTGACCGGGGCAAGCGGCCGCAGTCGCAGGGGGACGTCGGCCAGCAGAAGCTCGATGTCAGCGGGAAACGTCTCCGTCTTGAAGACGCGGTTCACGGCCGGCGGCCCGCCGGTCCCGAGGCTCAGGAACGTGTGCTGCGGTGCGAACCAGGGCAGCCTGAGGAGGTCGGAGTCGGCCTCCAGGCCGGCCGCCACCTCCGCCACGGAGTGGCCATGGCGATTCACGAGGCCGCGGATCTCCGCCAGGGTGGGCCAGAGGTCGTCGGTCTGGATGTGATCGTAGGCCGATACGAATCTGGCCAGCGGGTTGCGGACGAACGTGAACACGTAGGCCGCGCGGAAGAAGGCCGGGTCGGCGTCGTGATAGTCGCGGGCGGTGACGTGGCCGGTCTGATAGCCGAGGTAGGCGTCGAGGAAGGCGGATCCAGCGCACTTCGGCACGTGGATGAAGATCACGCCGTCGCGGCGGAACTGCCGCGGGACGAGGCCGGCCTTGCGGCCGGTGCCGGTGAGTTGGTGAAGCAGGTGTCGCATGCGGAGCCCAGCGGGGTCTTACTGTGCCGCGTGGCGGCGCGGCAAGCGCAGGCCGGGGCGGGGAACGCCCGTCATGGTTGCGGGGCGGGCGTGCGGGTAGAGTCGTGAGCACGCATGAGCACCGCCACGTTTCCGGACGTTCCCGTCACGCCGCGCCCGCTGCCCGCTCCGCTGGCCGACGAGCCCGCCCGGTTCACCGCCCGGACGCTCGAGGGGCTGGAGTGGGTGCTGGCGCACGAACTGGAGGCGGTCGGGGCCCGCGACCTGCGGATCGGCCGGCGGACGATCGAGTTTTCGCCGGAGGCCGGCCACGACCGCGTCACGCTCTATCGGGCGGTGCTCGAATGCCGGACCGCGATCCGCGTGCTGGAGCCCCTCGGCCGATTTGTGGTCGACAGCCCCGAGTCGCTGCATCGGGCGATGCAGGAGGTCGATTGGACGGAGCAGCTGAAGGTTTCCGACTCCCTCCGCGTCGACGCCGCCATCCACGACACGTTCCTCACCCACTCGCTCTACGCGGCGCAGATCGTCAAGGACGCCGTCGTCGATCAGCTCCGCACCCCGAGCGGCAAACGGCCGAACGTGCAGCTCCGGGGCGCCACGCTGCGGATCGCCTTGCACCTCGTTGGCAACGTCGCGACGGTGTTTCGCGACGCGGCCGGCCGCTCGCTCCATCAGCGGGGCTGGCGGATGGGCGAGGTGGAGGCACCGCTCTCGGAAGTTCTCGCCGCGGGCATCCTCGCGATCGCCGGCTGGTGGCGGCCGGGCGAGGCTGGCGGCTCGACCACCGGCGAACCGCTCCTCGATCCGCTGGGTGGTTCGGGCACGCTCGTGCTCGAGGGGGCGACGATCGCCGCCGGAATGGCGCCGGGCCTGTGGCGGGCGCGGCGGCGGGCCCACGGGTTCTTCCGCTTCCGCGACCGTGACGAGTCTTTGGCCGCGAAGCTCGTGGCAGACCTCGAAGCCCGGGTGCGCCTGCCGGCGGCAGGAGTGTTTTTCGCCAGCGACCTCGACCCGCAGGCCGTGGAGGCGGCGCGGGCCTGCGCCGAGGCCGCCGGCGTGGCCGCGGCGGTGGCCATCGAGCAGAGGCACTTCGAGGATGTCGTGCCGCCGACGGGCCCCGGCCTCGTCGTCACGAATCCTCCCTACGGCGAACGGCTCCCGCTGCCGCGTGCCGGCGCGCTCTTCCGCCGGCTCGGCGACTGGCTGGTGCAGCGGTGCGGCGGCTGGCGGGCCGCGATCCTCGCCGCCGACACGCCCGCGCTGGTGCACCTCGGCCTGCGTCCGAGCCACCGGATCCCGCTGATGAACGGCCCGATCCGCTGCAAACTCCTCGAACTCACCCTCCGCGAACGAGCGCCCACCCCCGCGTCCACGCAGCCGACTCCTCCTGCTGCCCCTCCTTCTCCTCCTCCTCCTCCTCAGGTCGAAGGCCGGGGAGACGTGTCCACGACTGTCTCCGCCCGCTCCTCGGACCCCGCCGCCGCCAGCCGGGATCGGGGCGAGGATGCCGAGCCTTGGAGATTTCGCCCCACCGCGGGTGGCAGCGTCGAACCGGGGAGCGGCGAAACCTCCGGGCGAGGCACCTCGTCCCGTCCCGGCGCCGACGGCGCGCACGACGAATCGCCCCCCATGCCCCACCCCGGCCGGCCGCGCGCGCGCACGACCGCCGACCAGATTGGCGACTTCCGCCGCCGGCTGGCCAAGCGGTTCAAGCACCTCGCCAAGTGGGCCCGCCGCCAGGGGATCGAGGCGTTTCGCGTCTACGATCGCGATATCCCCGAGATCCCGCTGGCGATCGACTGGTATGCCGGGTGGCTGCACGCGGCGGAATACGACCGGCCGCACGAGCGGACGGAGATCGAGCACGAGGTCTGGCTCGACCGGATGATCGAGGCGGCCGCCGCCGAACTCGGCGTGCCCCCCGATCGCACCTTCCTCAAGACACGGCGGCGGCAGCGTGGGGGCGAGCAGTACGAGAAGCTGGCGGAACGAAAGGCGCTCGTCACGGTCCACGAAGGCGGGCTGGCCTTCGAGTGCAACCTCTCCGACTACGTGGATACGGGCCTGTTCCTCGATCATCGGATGACGCGGTCGCTGGTCCGCGACGAGGCGGCGGGAAAGCGGTTCCTCAACCTCTTCGGCTACACGGGAAGCTTCTCCGTCTACGCCGCCGCCGGAGGTGCGATCGAGACCACGAGCGTCGATCTCTCCAACACGTATCTCGACTGGACGCGGGCCAACCTCGCCCGCAACGGCTTCAAGGACGCCGGCCGCCATCGCACCGTGCGGGACGAGGCGCGGGCCTTTCTCGAGCACCGGGCCCGCCGCGGCGAGCCCCCCTTCGACCTCGTCGTCGTCGATCCGCCGACCTACTCGCGGTCCGCCAAGAGCGAGACGCCGTGGGACGTGCAGCGCGACCATGCCGACCTGCTGGAACTCGTGTGGCGGAACCTCGTTCCCGCGGGCGTGGTCTACTTCTCCACCAACTTCCGGCGGTTTCACCTCGCCGCCGACCTGCTCGAGCCGCGATTCACGGTCCGCGAGATCACCAACCGCACGATCCCCGAGGACTTCCGCAACGAGCGAATCCATCGCTGCTGGCGGCTGGTGGCGAAGAGCCCGGTTTGACGCGGATTTGCCGGGGTTTCTACATTCATGACCATGAACGCACGGAACTGGGCCGCCTGGCTGGCCGTCGGCATGGCCATCGCGGCCGGCTGCCGTCCGGCCGATCCGACCCTCGTGAAGATCGTGTCGAGCCTGCCGCGAACCGGCAGCGCCAAGCAGCAATCCGACACCATCGTGCGCGGCATCCGCATGGCGATCGAGGAGGTCGACGGGCGGGTCGGGCCCTTCCGGATCGAATACCTCGATCTCGACGACTCCACGGCCGCGGCCGGCCAGTGGACGAGCGAGGCCGAGGCCGCCAACGCCCGCCGGGCACTCCAGGATCCCGACGTGATGGCCTACATCGGCACGTTCAACTCGGGGGCGGCGAAGGTGTCGATGCCGATCCTCAACCTGGGCGACCTGCTGATGGTGTCGCCGGCCAACACGGCGGTGGGGCTCACGAAGCCCGGGCTCGGGGCGCCGGGTGAGCCGGAGGTCTACCGCCCCACGGGCCGCTTCAACTACGTGCGGGTCGTGCCGGCCGACGACCTGCAGGGTCCGCTCTCGGCCGACTGGGCCAAGAAGCGAGGGGTGAAGAAGGTCTACATCCTCGACGACAACGAGGTGTACGGCAAGGGAATCGCCGACCTCTTCGACGAGCGTTGCCGTGAACTCGGCATCGAGGTGGTCGGCCACGACTCGATCGACGCCAAGGCGCAGGAGTTCAAGTCGCTGATGGCGAGCGTGAAGGCGGCCGGACCCGATCTGGTGTACTTCGGCGGCACGACCCAGACGAAGGGGGGCCAGCTCGCCAAGGACATGGCCAGCGCCGGCATCAACGCCCTGTTCATGGTGCCCGACGGCTGTCGCGAGCAGGTGTTCATCGACTCGGCGGGCGCGGTGAACCTCGAGGGCCGCTGCTTCGTGACCTTCGGCGGCCTGCCACCGGAGAAGCTCACCGGCAAGGGGCAGACCTTCGTGGACCGCTACCGCCAGAAGTTCGGCGAGCTCCCGGAGGCCTATGCCGTCTACGGCTATGAGGCCACCTGCGTGGCGCTCCAGGCGATCCGCGAGGTGGGGGCGAAGGATCGCCGGGCGATCACCGATCGGGCCCTGGCGATCCGCGGCTTCGACGGGGCGCTGGGCCGCTGGGGCTTCGACGCCAACGGCGACACGACCATGCGGACGCTGACGGTGAGCGTGGTGAAGGACGGAAAGTTCGAGTTCGAGGAGATCCTCGACGCCGCCGAGGAGGCCGCCACGCCCTGACGCGGCCCGCGACGCATGACATTCTTCCTCCAGCAGTGTCTGATCGGGTTGACCAACGGGGCCCTCGTGGCCCTGGTGGCCCTCGGCTACACGATGGTCTACGGGATCATCCGGCTGATCAACTTCGCCCACGGCGATTTGATCATGCTCGGCGCCTGCCTGGCGCTCACACTGGTGTCGGCGCTGGGGATGGCGGCCTGGACCGGGGCCGCGACCTGGTTCGGCGTGGCCCTGCTCGTGATCCTCTGCGGCCTGTTCTGCGGCGGCCTCAACGTGGCGGTCGATCGGATCGTCTACCGGCCGCTCCGCACCGCGCCCAAGCTCGCGCCGCTCGTCTCGGCGATCGGCGTGTCGTTCATCTTCATGAACATCGGCCTCTTCTGGCTGGGGCCGGCCGATCGCTCGTTTCCGGAGCTCCTCCCGGCCACGAACCTCCTGGCTGGCGAGGGCCTGCAGTTCACCGCCAAGGACCTGCTCGTGATCGTGGTGGTGGTGCCGCTGATGATCGCCCTCTCGGTGCTCGTGAAGTCGACCCGCCTCGGCAAGGCGATGCGGGCGGTGTCGCAGGATCCCACGGCCGCGGCCCTCGTGGGCATCGACGTCGATCGCGTGATCGCCGCGACCTTCTTCGTGGGCGGCTTCCTCGGCGGCGCCGCGAGCGTGATCTACGGGCTGTACATCAACACCATCGGCTTCCAGATGGGGTTTCAGAACGGCCTCTACGCCTTCACGGCCGCGGTGCTCGGCGGGATCGGCAGCATTCCGGGCGCCGTCGTGGGGGGGCTGGTGATCGGCCTCGTCCGCGCGCTGTCGAGCGCCTACGTCGGCGAGCGCTGGACCGGGGCGATCGTGTTCGCGATCCTGATCGTGATCCTCGTCTTCCGCCCCGAGGGCCTGCTCGGCCGCGGCACGAAGGAGAAGGTATGAGCCCCGCCCCCGCCGGCCTGAGCGACGCGACCGGCGCGGCATCGCCGCGCGACCGCCTGCTCGCGTTCGTTCGCGAGCGCTGGGACTTCGTCGCCCTGATCGCGCTCGCGGTGGCGCCGCTCGTGGTGCCGGCGCTCGGGGGCGCGCTCGGCGGCCAGGTGACGACGCTGTTCGTCTACTGCATCCTGGCGCTCGGGCTCAACGTGATGGTGGGCTACACGGGCCTGGTGCACCTGGGGATCGCCGCGTTCTTCGGCATCGGTGCCTACCTGTTCGCGATCCTCACCGTACCCATGTATCCCTTTCAGATGCGGTTCGTCACGGCGGCGGCGGTGAGCGTTCTCGCCACGGCCGGCATCGGCCTGGCACTGGGGGCCCCCACGCTCCGCCTGCGGGGCGATTACCTCGCCATCGTCACCCTCGGGTTCGGCGAGGTGGTGAAGGTCACGCTCCGCAACCTCGAGCAGATCACCGGCGGGATGAAGGGGCTCAATCCCGTGCCGCCCCCGGGGGCGGGCCTGAAGATCGGCGGCACCGACCTCGGCCTGGCGTTCGCCATCGACCCGCGGTGGTTCTACTACCTCGCCCTGCTGACCCTCGCCGGCGTGGTGATCGCGATGCGACGGCTGGAGAACTCGCGGCTGGGCCGGGCCTGGGTGGCGGTTCGCGAGGACGAACTCGCTGCCGAGGCGATGGGCGTGTCGGCCACCCGCGTGAAGCTCTCCGCCTTCGCGATGTCGTCGGCCGTCGCGGGCCTCGCGGGCTGCCTCTACGCGGCGAGCCTGTCCACGACCGCCGACCCCAACGCCTACGACTTCAACCGCTCGATCATGGTGCTCTGCGCGGTGATCCTCGGCGGGCTGGGCAGCATCCCCGGGACGCTCGTCGGCGTGGCGCTGCTCGTCGGCTTCGACACCGTGCTCGCCCCGTGGGCCGACTCGGCGATCCAGCAGTGGAACATCAACCCAACGGGATCGAGCCTGCTGTCGTTCAGCGGCTGGCGGCTGGCCATCTTCGGCCTGGCGCTGATCCTGGTGATGCGGTATCGGCCGGAGGGGCTCGTGCCCTCGCGGCGGATGGCCGCGGAACTCCACGAGGCGCATCCATGAGCGGCACCAAGGGAGCAACCCCGCCTGGCGGCGAGTCGCGGCCGATCGCGCCGCAGCCGCTTCTCGACGTGGACCGGCTGACGATCCGGTTTGGCGGGCTGGTGGCCGTCTCGGACCTCGATCTCGAAGTCCCGGAGGGGACGGTCGTGTCGGTGATCGGACCCAACGGCGCCGGCAAGACCACCGCCTTCAACTGCATCAGCGGCATCTACGAGCCGTCGTCCGGCACCGTGCGGTTCCACGGGCGTCGGCTGGAGCGGGCGTTCACCCCGCGGGTGTTCTGGTCGGCCCTTGGCCTGGGCCTGCTAACGGGGCTGTTCTTCGCACTGGCCGCGGTCGATGTGGATCGGCTCTGGATGGCGGTGGTGAAGCGGGGAATGCTCACCGGCGAGCCGTTCACCGCCGCCGGGGCCATGGACCGGCTGCGCGGCTATTTCCGCGCGGAGCTCGCGATCGACCAGATGGCCGGAAAGTGGCGGGTGGTGAGCGCCGACGGCACCGACGTGTTGGCGATCAAGCGGGATCTCGGGGAGGCCCGCGCGGTTCGCAACGAGCTCCAGGCGGCGGTCACGGCGCGGCGGGCCGGCCCCGGCACGGTGCCCGACGCCACCGACACCGAGCGGACGGGCGTGGCGGCGGCCACCTCGCCGATCCCGATCAAGCCGGAGGTGCTCGACCGGCTCGCCGCCGGCAAGTCGAGGATTCGCTGGCGGGGAATCCTCGGCTTCCTGTTCGGCAGCGGTCTCGGCCTGGCCGGCACCCTGGCGGTCTGGCGGCGGGGCCGACGGTCGCCGCACGTGGTGGCGCGGTCCGGGGTGTCGCGGACGTTCCAGAACATCCGGCTGTTTTCCAACATGACGGTCTTGGAGAACGTGCTCATCGGCCTGGACCGCACGATCCCGGGGGGCGTGCCGGCGATGGTCGTCCGCACGCCCGGGAGCCGGCGGGCCGAGGCCGCCGCGCGGGCGCAGGCCCTGCGGGAACTCGAGTTCGTGGGACTGGCGGCCGACGCCAACCGGATCGCCGGCCAGCTTCCCTACGGCGACCAGCGGCGGCTGGAGATCGCCCGGGCGCTCGCCACCGGCGCGGAACTGCTGCTCCTCGACGAGCCGGCCGCCGGCATGAACCCGGCCGAGACCTCCGATCTGGCCACGCTCGTGGAGCGAATCCGGGCCCGGGGCGTGACCGTGCTCCTCATCGAGCACCACATGAACGTGGTCATGCGGGTGAGCGACAAGGTGGCGGTGCTCGACCACGGGGTGAAGATCGCGGAAGGGACGCCCGCCGAGGTGCGGCGGGACGAGAAGGTGATCGAGGCCTACCTGGGCGGGGAGGCGTGAGTCGCATGCCGCTGCTGGAAGTGCGTGAGCTCGAGGCCGGCTACGGGCCGATCCGGGCGCTCGATCGGGTGTCGCTCGACGTCAACGAGGGCGAACTCGTGGCCCTGATCGGCGCCAACGGCGCCGGCAAGACCACGCTCCTGATGGCGATCTCCGGCGTGGTGCCGTCCCGGGGCGGCTCGATCCGCTTCGCGGGCGCGCCGCTCGCGGCCGCCAAACCTCACGAGGTGATGCGGCTCGGGATCGGCCATGCCCCGGAGGGCCGCCGCATCTTCCCGCGGCTCACCGTCCGCGAGAACCTGGAACTCGGCGGTTTCACCCAGACCGACCGCGGCAAGCTCCAGCGCGACATCGACGAGGCCTGCGGCCTGTTTCCGGTGCTCGGCCAGCGGATGGACCAGTTCGGCGGCACGCTCTCCGGCGGCGAGCAGCAGATGCTCGCGATTGCCCGGGCCCTCGTGGGCCACCCGCGGCTGCTGTTGCTCGACGAGCCCTCGCTCGGCCTGGCGCCGCTGGTGGTGGCGAAGGTGTTCGAGGTGATCGCGGCGCTGTCCGCCCGCGGCATCAGCGTGCTGCTCGTCGAGCAGAACGCCCGCGCCGCCCTGAAGCTGGCCAGCCGCGGCTACGTGCTCGAGACGGGGCGGATCACGCTCACCGGCAGCGGCGCCGAACTGGCCGCCGACCGCCGCGTCCGCGACGCCTATCTCGGCGAGGGCTGATCCGCGGCGCCCGGAAGTGGCTGCAG
>JBBAVS010000126.1:3428-10526 GCA_040397585.1 Pirellulales bacterium | reverse complement strand
GCCGGACCAGCCCCCCGGCGCGTGAGGGATAAGACTGGGGAACTAGGATTCGAACCTAGACTAACTGGTTCAGAGCCAGTCGTGCTACCGTTACACCATTCCCCAACGTGGGTTGGAAACGGCAGATTACCCGCGGTTGTCGCCGCGGGCAATTCCGGATCCTCCGCCCCGCGGGGCATCGCGATTCGATCGCTTTCGTGCAGCCCTGCCGCTGCCTGTGCCGTGCCATTTCTCGATCTCGTCACCGCTGGTCGCCGGGTTACACGGTTTCCGCTCGCCGAGGGGCGGACCGTGATCGGTCGCCATCCAGGCTGCGAGATCGTGTTCGACGCCGCCGCGGTCAGCCGGGAGCATGCCGCCGTCACGCTCGGGCCCGATGGGGCGTTTCTCGATGACCTGAAGAGCCGCAACGGCACGCTGGTCAACGGTCTGCCGCTGACGGCCCGCCGCCGGCTGGAAGACGGCGATGAGATCGGGGTGTGCGGGCAGCGGCTGGTGTTCGTGGAGGCCACCCGTCGGCGTCCGCGGACCGGGCCGCGACCGGCGGCCGCCGACGGCACCGGCCACGTGATCCTCGACGGCGACTCGTCCGGGGTGATCGTCTCGCAGGTCGATCTGCCGCAGCCGGGGGGCGAGGTGACGGGCCAGCATGCCGAGGCGAAGCTCCGCGCCGTCATCGGCCTCAATCGCGCGATCGGGGCCTCGGTGGCGGCGGAGGACGTGCTTCCGAGGCTGCTCGACGGGCTCCTCGACGCCTTCCCGCAGGCGGAGCGAGGGTTCGTCCTGCTCGTCGATCCGCAGTCGGGCCGGCTCGCGGTGCGGGCCCAGCGGCTGAAGCAGCCGGCCGTCACGCCGCTGCGGGTCAGCCTGTCGCTCGTGACGCTGGTCGCCGACACCCGGCGTGCGGTGCTGTCGGCCGATGCCGCAGCCGACACGCGGTTTCGCGACAACGAGAGCATCCTCGACTGCCGGATCCGGTCGGTGATGTGCGTGCCGGTGGTGCGGGCCGACGGCGGGCTGATGGGCGTGGTGCAGGTCGATTCTCGTGACATCAACCCCGGGTTCACCCAGGCCGACCTCGAGGTGCTCGCCGGCGTGGCGGGGCAGGCGGCGCAGGCGATCGAGCAGGCGCTCGCCCACGATGAGCGGGTGGCTCGCGAGCAGCTGGCCCGCGATCTCGAACTGGCGCATCGCGTGCAGCAGGGGCTGTTGCCATCCCGGCCGCCCGAGCTGCCCGGCTACGAGGTCTTCGACTTCTACGAATCGGCCCGCCACGTCGGGGGCGACTTCTTCGGCTACGTGCCGCTCGCCGACGAGCGCTTGGCGATCGTGCTGGCGGACGTGTCCGGCAAGGGCGTGTCGGCGGCCCTGCTGATGGCGGCGCTCTCGGCCGATGTCCGCTACTGCCTCGCCAGCGAGCCCGACCTCGGCGCGGCCGTGGCGCGGATCAACGAGAGCTTCCTCAGGGGCGGCTGGGACGACCGCTTCGCGACGCTCGTGGTGGCCGTGCTCGACCCCCGCCGGCACGTGGCGACGGTCTGCAACGCCGGGCACCTGCCGGCGTTTCTTCGCGGCCCGACGGGCGCGGTCAGCACGGTCGCCGACGGCCTCGGCGGCCTGCCCTTGGGCATGGCCGGGCCGGGGGCCAGCTTTGAGACGTGCGAGGTGCCGCTCCCGCCCGGGGCCACGCTCGCGCTGTTCACCGACGGGATCAGCGAAGCCCTCGACCACGAACAGGCCTGCTACGGGTTCGAGCGGTTCGAGGCGGCGCTCCGGGAGGGAGGCCCGGCCGCGGCCGATGCCGGCCGGCGGATTCTCGCCGACGTCGCCCGACACACCGCCGGCCAGCCCCAGAGCGACGACATCTGCCTGATCTGTCTCACGAGGTCGGCCGAGCCTTCGGGAACCGCAGACCCTGCCCAGAGTCCGGTTCCCGCCCGTCACGGCGGTCGCGTGCAGCCCCGGGGCTGACCGGTCGATACGTGCTGTGGGGGCCGGCGACCGCACCGGGTGGTGCCGGCGAACGAGCGGGGATTCAGGGAGGCCGTAGCGATGAGCTTCTTTCATTGGGTGCGCGAAGGTGTGCGGCAGGCGGTGGTGCTCGGGCTGGCCGACGCGATCGACGATGTCGGCACGCGGAGCCGCGACGAGGATCTCGGCGCCACGCTCGCCCAGACGCTGCGGGACCGCCTGGCCGTGACCCGGCAGCCCACCGTGCTGGAGGCCCCTGCGGCCACGGCCACGGCCGCGACGACCGCAGGCAGCGGGAGCCGCCGCCGGCTGGGCCGATCGATCGAAGGCCTGCGGAAGGCCGCCGCCTGAGACGGGCCTGGTCGCTCAGTCTTCCACCGGCAGGACAACGTCGATCGTGGTGCCCCGACCGGGTGCCGACTCGATCCGCGGCTCCACGCCGGCGAGCCGGCACCGCTGCCGGACGCCTTCGAGGCCGAAGCGGTCGTCCGAGACCTTCGCGGGATCGAACCCGCGACCGTCGTCGCTCACCCGCACGTGAACCCCGGCGGACGTTCGCTCCAAGACGACGCTGGCGGATCGAGCCTCGGCGTGCCGGCGGGCGTTGTTCAGGGATTCCTGTACCAGTCGGAAGATGGTCGTCTCGACCGCGGCCGGCAGCCGGCCCCCAGGCAGCGCGTGCGTGAACGAGACCTCGGGAATCTCGAGCCGGGCGTCGGTCACGAGCGACTCGATCGCCTCCACGATTCCCAGCTCGTCGAGGGCCGGGGGCCGCAGGCCGCCGATCAGTCGCCTCGACTCCTCGGCGGCCGCCCGCAGCAGTCGCATGCCCTCGACGAGCTCGCGAGGCTCGCCGCCGTCGTGCGTGTGGAGGTGGGCCTCGAGGTGCATGATCGCGCCGGCGATGTACTGCGCCAGTCCGTCGTGGATCTCGTACGACACCAGCTGCCGCTCCCGCTCCTGGATGTCGATCAGCCGGCGGAGCATGGCCCGCTCGCGATCGAGGGCCTGCTCGGATTGCTTCAGCGAACGAATGCTCTCGGCAATCCCGATGGCGGCCACGGTGCGGCCCTCGCGGACGATGGGGCCGAGCCGGATCGTGAAGTGGTTGCGGTGGCCGTTGGGCAGCTGCACCGTCGTTTCGAGCGTCTGCTCGGAGCCGGTGCGGAACACGTCCGCGAGTGCGTGCATCAGCCGCTCCGTCGATTCGGGCGTCGTAAACCGCACGAGGCTGTGGCCGACGAGGTCTTCCTCGCGAACGCCCTCGTCCGGACGATTCAGGGCGCGGATGATGCCCTGACGATCCACGACGGCGATGTACTCACTGGAATGCTTCTGGACGGCGTTCCAGAGGGCGGAGAAATCTGCCAGCGTCTCGGCAATGGGCGGATCGACGGGCGGGCCGGGAGTCGGAGTGGACTTGCGGTTCGGCACGGCGGCGGCCTTCGTCGGTCAGATGGATCTGGGCTTGGGGATGCGGCCGCCGCCCCCCTTCCGGCCGCGCGGCCCGGTGGACCGGCCGCCCCGCGGCCGCCCGTCGCGGAGGGCCGCGATCTCGTCACGAATCCGGGCCGCCCGCTCGAAGTCGAGTTCGGC
Organism: Pirellulales bacterium; assembly: GCA_040397585.1. GTDB lineage: Bacteria > Planctomycetota > Planctomycetia > Pirellulales > UBA1268 > QWPN01. Next base: position 6,959 of record JBBAVS010000126.1, on the reverse strand, counting down.
CGCGGCCTGCATCATGTCGGACTCGAGCTGCTCGACCAGTTCGGCGGCCCGCCGCCGCGAGTCGTCGCCGGCGCCAACCGCCTCGAACGCCACCGCCCGTGAGGCCGACTCCGCCTCGATTCCGGCGCGAATCTCCTTGCGGACGGTCTCGGGCGTGATGCCGTGCTCGCGGTTGTAGGCCTCCTGGAGCGCCCGGCGGCGACGGGTCTCGTCCAAGGCCTGCTGCATCGACTCCGTCACCGTGTCGGCGTAGAGGATCACGCGAGCATCCACGTTGCGGGCCGAGCGGCCGATCGTCTGCATCAGCGAGGTCTCGCTCCGCAGGAAGCCCTCCTTGTCGGCGTCGAGGATGGCCACGAGCGAAACCTCCGGCAGATCGAGCCCCTCGCGGAGCAGATTCACGCCCACGAGCACGTCGAACTTCCCCTCGCGGAGCTCCTTGAGTAGTTCCACCCGCTCGAAGGCGTCGAGCTCGCTGTGCAGCCAGCGGCAGCGGACCTTCCGCTCCTGGAAGTAGGCGGTGAGGTCTTCGGAGAGCTTCTTCGTGAGCGCGGTCACGAGCACCCGCTGCCCCGCCGCGACCACCCTGTCGATCTCGCCCGCGAGGTGCACCACCTGCTGCTTCGCCGGTACGACCTCGATCACGGGGTCGAGCAGGCCGGTCGGGCGGATCACCTGCTCCACGACCTCGCCGCCGGTCCGGGTCAGCTCCCACGGGGCGGGCGTGGCCGAGACGAACACCGTCTGGTGCAGCCGCTTCTCCCACTCGTCGAACATCAGCGGCCGATTGTCGAGGGCGCTGGGCAGGCGGAAGCCGTGGTCCACGAGCGTCATCTTGCGGCTGCGGTCGCCGGCATACATGCCCCGCACCTGCGGCACGGTGACGTGCGACTCGTCCACGAAGAACAGGAAGTCGTCGGGGAAGTAGTTGAAGAGCGTGCCGGGCGTGCTGCCCGGGGCCCGCCCCGAAAGCGGCCGGGAGTAGTTCTCGATGCCGGGGCAGAAGCCCGCCTCCAGCATCATCTCGATGTCGAACCGCGTGCGGGCATTGAGCCGCTGGGCCTCGAGCAGCTTGCCCTGGCTCTTGAGCTCCTCGAGCCGCTGGTCGAGCTCGGCCTTGATGGTGGAGACGGCCGCCTTGATCCGGTCTTCCGGCATCACGAAGTGACGCGCCGGATAGAAATACATCTCGTCCTTCTTGCCGGCCACCTCGCCGCTTGTCGGATGGATGACGGCGATCGATTCGATCGTGTCGCCCCAGAACTCCACCCGGCAGGCGAGCTCGTCGTAGGGGGGCCAGATGTCGATCGAATCGCCCCGGACGCGGAACTTGCCGCGGTCGAGGGCCACGTCGGTCCGCTCGTAGTGGATCGACACCAGCCGCGCCAGCAGCTGGTCGCGGGTGACCGTCATGCCGCTGGCGAGCCGCACCACCATCGCCCGGTAGTCGTCGGGCGACCCGAGGCCGTAGATGCACGACACGCTCGCCACCACCACCACGTCGCGGCGGCTGACGAGGGCGCTGGTCGCCGCGAGCCGGAGGCGGTCGATCTCCTTGTTGATGGCGGCATCCTTCTCGATGTAGATGTCGCGCTGCGGGATGTAGGCCTCGGGCTGGTAGTAGTCGTAGTAGCTGACGAAGTAGTGGACGGCGTTGTGCGGGAAGAAGTCGCGGAACTCGGCGTAGAGCTGGGCGGCGAGCGTCTTGTTGTGGGACAGCACGAGCGTGGGGCGGCCGACGCGGGCGATCACGTTGGCCATCGTGAACGTCTTGCCGGAGCCGGTCACCCCCATCAGCACCTGCGAGGCCCGCCCCTCGGCGATGCCGCGGACGAGGGAGTCGATCGCCGCCGGCTGGTCGCCCGCGGGCTCGTAGGGGGCCACGAGTTCGAACACGCCAGGATGGAGACTGGCCGACGCGGGCGTCATGGCGCCGTCTCCCGCCGGCGAATCGGCCGGAGGTGCGGCCGGATCGACTCCAGGGTCGCCGGCCCGATGCCCGGCACGTCCAAGAGCCCGTCGAGCGAGGTGAACGGGCCGTGCTCGCGACGGTGGTCGATGATCCGTTGGGCGGTGGCCGGGCCGAGGCCGGGAAGCACGGCGAGTTCGTTCAGGCCGGCGTCGTTGACGTTCACGGTGAACTGCCCCGCCGCAGGCGGCGGGGCATCGTGGCCCACGAGGCCGCCGGAGAGCCCCCCCTGCGCGATGAACCACACGGCCATCCCGGTGAGGGAGGCGGCGATCGCGACGGCGAGCACCCGCTGCGCGCGGGCGGGGAGCACGCCGGGGGCGGTCTCGGCGGTGGGCATGGTCAGCGAGCCAGCATGGGGACGGGGAACGACCCCTGATAGGATACGCGACTTCCCGCTCCCTCACCGTCGGCCCGCCCCCCATGGACAGCTCGCGCACGCCCCCTGCCGCCCCCGAGTTCCTCCAGGTTGCCTGGGATGATCGGCTCGCCGCCCACGTGGCCCGGCTCGCCGCCGAGTGGCTGCTGGAAGACCTGGCCCACGAATGCGACTGGACGAGCATCAGCCTCGTGGCCCCCGATGCCCGCAGCGAACTGGCGGTGGTGGCCCGCAAGCCGGGGGTGATCGCCGGACTGCCGGCGGCGGCGATCGTGGCCCAGGTCGCCGACGCGGGGCTCGCGTTTCGCCCGCGGCTCGACGACGGTGCCATGGTCGCGGCCGGCGAGACGGTGGCCACGCTGGCCGGCCCGACGCGGGGCGTGTTGCTGGCCGAGCGGACGGTCCTCAACCTCCTCGGCCGAATGTCGGGGGTGGCCACCGCCACGCGGAGGCTCGTCGATGCCTGTGCCGCAACCCGCTGCCGCGTTTACGACACCCGCAAGACGATTCCCGGCTGGCGGCTGCTCGACAAGTATGCGGTGCGGATGGGGGGCGGCTGGAACCACCGCCTCGGGCTGCACGACGCGATCCTGATCAAAGACAATCATCTGGCCGCGGCGGCGGTCGAGGGCGTGTCGCCGGCCGATGCCGTGCGGACGAGCCGCGGGTTCGTGGCCCAGACGTTTCCGCCGGCCCGCGCGGCGGCGATGGTGGTCGAGGTGGAAATCGACTCGTTCGCGCAGCTCGGGCCGGTGCTCGACGCCCGTCCCGACATCGTGCTGCTCGACAACATGGACGTGGCCGAGCTCACGCGGTGCGTGGCCCTGAGAAACGAACGGGCACCCTCGGTGGTGCTCGAAGCCTCGGGGGGCATTCGCGTGGAGACGGTCGCGGCGATCGCCGCGACGGGCGTGGACCGGGTGAGCACCGGCTGGCCGACGCACGACGCCCCGTGGCTCGACGTGGCGCTCGACTGGGCCTAGCCTCGCCAAAGTGGGTGCAGGTTTTCAAAAGTGGGTGCAGGTTTTCAACCTGCACAACCAGGAGCCCTGCCTGGAGAACCGCAGGTTAAAAACCTGCGGCCACTTTGGCTCGGCACCGCAGGTCGAAAAAAAACCTGCGGCCAAGAAAGTGGGTGCAGGTTTTCAACCTGCACAACCAGGAGCCCTGCCTGGAGAACCGC
>JBBAVS010000126.1:0-3328 GCA_040397585.1 Pirellulales bacterium | reverse complement strand
AAAACCTGCGGCCACTTTGGCTCGGCACCGCAGGTCGAAAAAAAACCTGCGGCCACTTCGATCCTGCACCGCAGGTCGAAAAACAACCTGCGGCCAAGAAAGTGGGAGCAGGTTTTCAACCTGCTCTGGCTGGACGCTCAGACGCCGAGCAGGCGATTCCGCTTCGTCCGGCGTTCGGCCCGCAGACGAGCCCGACGCTTGGTCTCGCTCGGCTTCTCGAAGAACTCGCGGCGCCGCATCTCTTTCTTGATGCCGCTCCGCTCCACCAGTTTCCGGAAGCGGCGAACCGCCTCCTGGATGCTCTCACGCTCGCGAACCGTCAGCTTGACCATGCCTGCTCCCGACCTGTCGATCCCCGACCAGGCGACCATCGCCCGGCCGGCAAGCCCCGAAACATAGCCGATTCGCCCCGGGGCGTCCATCGCGGCTGGCCGGTTGCGAGGGTTTTGCGGGGTGTTTGTCGGCTGGGCCGCCGCTCGGCACAATCCGACGGTCGCCGGCCGATCCCTGCCCGACGGAACCGATCCCCGATGCCCATCCCGCAGTTTCCCATGCCCGGCAGCGCCGGGTGGCCGCTGGATGCCGAGCTCCAGCGGAAGGCGCTGGTGGCGGTGCTCGTCTGGGTGATCGCCGTGGCGATCCTCCCCCGCCAGCGCCGCTGGCTCACGGTCTGGCCCCTCGTCTTGCTCCTGCTGGCGCCCCTGCCCTTTCTGGCGGGCCTGCTCTTCCCCGAGTCGCCCGAGGCCCCGGCCCGCGCCCTCGACGGCTGCCGCTTCTTCCTGCTGGCGTCGCTCCTCCAGTCGGTGCTGTTGATCCTCGCGGTTGGCATCTGGGAGCGGTTCGCCCGGCCGTGGCCGCGGATCTTTCTCGACGTCTTCCGTTGGGTGCTGTTCGCCGCGGCGCTCGTCGCGGTGCTTTACGAGTCGGGCGTCAATGCCGGCAACCTGTTCACAGGTTCGGCGCTGGTGACCGCGGCGCTCGGCTTCGCGCTCAAGGACACGCTCGGCAACGTGTTCTCGGGGTTGGCGATCCATGCCGAGCATCCCTTCGAGGTGGGCGACTGGATCCAGTACGACCAGAACACCGCCCACATCGGCCGGGTGGTCGAGATCAATTGGCGGGCCACGAAGGTGATCACGCTCGACGAGGCCTACGTCATCATCCCCAACGGTCAGCTGGCCCAGGCCTCGATCCGCAACTTCACCAAGCCCGAGCCCTGGTCGCGCCGGTCGCTCTACGTGATCACGCCCTACGATGTGCCGCCGCAGCGGGTGCAGGCGATCATCCTCAATGCAATCAAGGGAAGTTTCGGGGTGCTCGAACACCCAGCCCCCTCGGTCGTCACCAACGACTTCAAGGAGCGCGGCATCGAGCACTGGGTGCGGCTGTTCACCACGGAGTTCGACAAGCGCGACCGCGTCGATGGCATGGCCCGCGACCGGATCTGGTATGCCCTCGCCCGGCATGGCATCGAGATTCCCGTGGCTACGCATGCCATCCGGCTCACGCCGCTGCCCCCGCCCCTCCCCGAGCCCGCGGAGGCGGCCGTCGAGCGGCGCTGCGACTGCCTGGAACGGGTCGGCCTGCTCGAGCCGCTCGGCCCCGACCTCGTCCGCCGGCTCGCGACCGAGAACGCCGACCAGGTCTACGCCGCGGGTGAGCAGGTGATCCGCCAGGGCGCGGCAGGCGACAGCCTGTTCGTGATCATGCGCGGCAGCGTGGAGGTGACGGCCCGCGAGGGCGACCGGCCCCCGGTCAAGCTGGCGGTGCTCGGCCCGAGCGACTATTTCGGCGAGATGTCGCTGATGACCGGTGCCCCGCGGGTGGCCACGATCACCACGCTCGAGGAGACGCGGCTCTTGGAGGTGGGGAAGGAGTCGTTTCGGGCGATCCTCGCCGCCCATCCCGACCTCGTCGAGCAGCTCGGCCAATCACTCCGCCTGCGGCTCGCCGAGCGGACGCAGGCGATCGCGGGGGTGGAGCGGGCGACTCCCGAGATCCAGGACATCTTTCGCAAGATTCGCGATTTCTTCGCCGTGCAGGAGAGTGGACGGTCATGAAGGTAGAGCTGCTGCCGTCGAGCATTCCGCCCACCGAGGCGCAGTTTCTCGTCTCGTTCCTCGTCAACGACGTCGTGGCCTTCGACGCGGGGCCGTTGGGCCTGCTGTCGGACCTGGCGAAGCAGGAGCGGGTCCGGCACGTGTTCCTCACGCACGAACACATCGACCACATCGCCACGCTGCCGATCCTCCTGGAGAACGTCTACGCCCCGGGGCCCGACTGCGTCGAGCTGCTCGGCCTGGCAGACGTGCTCGACTTCATCCACCGCGACATCTTCAACGGCCGGGTCTGGCCCGACTTCTTCGAGCTCTCCACGGGCGACGACCGGTTCGTGACGGGCACGCCGCTCGTGCTGCTCGAGCCGGTGGAGCGGGCGGGGCTGACGGTCACGCCGCTCCCGGTGTCGCACGGCGTGGACACGCTCGGGTTCCTCGTCGACGACGGCCGCTCGGCGGTGGCCTTTCCGTCCGACACGGGGCCGACCGACATGCTCTGGACGCACCTCGCCTCCGCGCCGCGGCTCGATGCGGTGTTTCTGGAGGTGAGCTTTCCCGATGCCCTCGCCGACCTCGCCACCACGACGGGCCACCACTGCCCGGCGAGCTTCGCCCGGGAGATCGCGAAGCTCGACCGCGACGTCCGCTGGATCGTGGTGCATCGCAAGGCCCGGTTCGCGGCGGAGATCGCTCGCGAACTGGCGGCCTTGAAGCTCTCCAACGTGGAACTCGTGCAGCCCGGCGTGCCCTACGAGTTCTGACCGTCCCCGAAGTGGCCGCAGGTTTGCAAAGTGGCCGCAGGTTTGCAAAGTGGCCGCAGGTTTTTAACCTGCGGGATCTCTGGAAGTGGCCGCAGGTTTTCGAAGTGGCCGCAGGTTTTCAACCTGCGGATCCCTGCCCTGTAACGCCGCGCCGCTCAGGGCTGCCCATGCCCCGTCGCCGGACGCTCCCTCCGCCCATCCTGGGCTCCGCTCGCTCGATGCTGGCTGCGCTTCGGCATCCTGCCTCCGCTGGCCAGCAACGCCGGCTCCCGGGGCACGGGCAGCCCCTCGCTGACCTCCCAGTGGCACAGGTTCTCCACCTGTGTGCCTGCCCAGAAGTGGCCCAGGGTCTCCGCAGTGGCCCAGGGTCTCCGCAGTGGCCGCAGGTCTCCGAAGTGGCCGCAGGTTTTCAACCTGCGGAATTCCGGCGCCGGCTGTGTTTCCTGTGCAGGTTAAAAACCTGCACCCACTCCGGACAGGTGGCCGCAGGTCTCCAAAGTGGCCGCAGGT
>JBBAVS010000125.1:0-10542 GCA_040397585.1 Pirellulales bacterium | reverse complement strand
AGTTGCGGCTGTTCGACTTCTAACCGGACAGTACTGGTTTTCAACCTGCGGTGCATCGCAGCCGGCCGCGTCGTCATGGGCAGGCTGAAAACCTGCCCCCACGTCGAAGGCGGCCGCGGTCAGTCGTCGAAAGGCCGCCGCGGCTTCCGGTCCCGGGCCGCCGTTTCGGGCGGCTTCTCCCGGTCGGGCTTGAGTCCTTCGGCGGGCTTGGCCACCTCCCTGGCGGCCTCGCCTCCTTCGGGCACCTCCTGCCGCTCCCGCCAGGGCTTGCCGGCTTCGTAACTCGTCAGCTCGTTCTTGAGCTGCTCCTCGACCGCGCCGCCGGCGGCGGCATCGGCCTCCACCGCCTGCTGGCTGTATTTCCTGGCCGTCTCGAAATCGCCCTTCTCCGCATGGCCGGCCGCCAGCGTGCTGATGAGGTGGGCCTCCTTCCAACCGGTCGCCTCGCAGGCCTTTTCGGCCAAGCGGATCGACCGCTCGCCATCGCGGATCGAATCGTTGGGCGATGTGGCCAAGAGCCAGGCGAGGTTGTTGAGGATGCCGGTGTCTTCCGACTTGAGCGCGTGCGCCTTCTCGAGGTCGGTGATCGCCGCCAGGTGATCGCCGATCGAGATCTCCGCGTCGCTGCGGCCGCGGAGGGCCGCAAACGCCTCCGCGTCGGCCTCGAGCGCCTTGGTGAACCGGCGGATCGCCTCCCGCGGCTGCTTGGCCGCGAGGTAGAGCATGCCGAGCTGGCTGAGCACGACCGGATCATCCGGGTTCTTGGCGGCCAGCCTGCGGAATGCGCGGATCGCCTCGGGGTAGTCCTCCCGCTCGGCGGCGATCAGCCCCTTCATCTCGAGGGCCGCGGGCATCTCCGGGTCCTGCTCGAGCACCGACTCGACGTCGGCCAGCGCCCGGTCGCTCTGCCCGCCCTGCTGCAGGATCCGCGCCCTCAGCAGCCGGGCCGACTGGTCGCGGGGAGCGAGATCGACCGCCCGATCGATGTCGGCGAGCGCCCGCTCGCGGTCACCCCGCACGGCGAACACCCGCGCTCGCTGCAGGAGCGGCCCCGCCGCCTCCGGATCGAGTTCGATCGCCTTGTCGAAGGCCCGGCAGGCGTCGTCGAGCTGGTCGCTCATCATGCAGGCCATGCCGAGGGCCTCCTGGAGGGAGGCGTCGCCGGGCTCCTCGGCAATCGCCGCTTCCAGATCCTCCCGGGCCCGCTCGTATTCGTCCTGCATCAGCAGGTGGAGGCCGCGGGCTCGTCGCACGTCGGCGTCGCGCGGGGCCAGCCCCACGGCGGCGTCGTACAACCGCAGCTGCGTCTCGGGATCGTCGTCGAGCGCCGCGAGCACGAGGTTCGCCTGGGCACGGGGCAGTTGGTCGTCGTCGCCGAGCAGTTCCAGGGCCTTCGTCGCCGCGGCCTTCGCCCGCTCGCGATTGCCGCCGGGCAGGGCCTCGAGCCGGGCGATCATCAGGTGCACCATCCCGAACCCCGGATCGCGGGCCACCACCTCGTTGAGGTCGCGCATCGCGAAGGCGCGGATCCGCCGCCAGTTCTGATCGGGCTCGTCGGCGTCGACGATCGCGCCGGTGAGCATCGCGGCGCGGTCGATGAGCGTGCCGGTGTAGAGGTCGTCGGCAAACTTCTTCGACCCCTCGTCGAGCCCCTGCTCGATCGCCTTCTTGCAGAGATCCAGCACCTTGGCGAAGTCGTCGATCTCGTCGATCTCGAGCTTGGCGTTGATCGCGTCGTTGAGAAGATCCTGGCCGTCCTCCGCCGCCATGGCCGGGGCGGCCAGCAGGGCGGCCAGCAGGAAGGACCAGGCGCATCGCTGAATCGCAAGCATCGGCGGCCTCGCAGCGCGAACTCGGCGGTCCGGACGGCCCACGTTGGCCGCCCCACCTCGGGAATAGTATGCGGCAGTGGGGCCGATCGCGGCTATGCGGCTCCGGCAGCGTGGCCGGGCCGCAGCCGCGCCCCGGAAATCGCGTACACTCGCCGCATGACCGCCGCCGGCTACGTCACCGACATCGCCTACGTGCCGGGCTTCTATCCCCAGATGGCCCCGGTGAGCCTGCGACACGTGGCCGCGCTCAACGGCGTGGTCCCCCCCGCGACCTCCGCCGGCTTTCGCTATCTCGAGCTCGGCTGCGGCCTCGGCCGCTCGTTCACGACGCTCGCCGCGGCCGATCCGCGGGGCGAGTTCGTGGGCGTGGACGTCAATCCCGACCACACCGCGGCGGCCGCTCGCGACATCGCCGCCGGCGGCCTCGCCAACGCCCGGGTGATCACCGGTGACTTCGCCTCCCTGCCGCACGACCTCGGCGAGTTCGAGTTCATCGCCCTGCACGGCGTGTTCAGCTGGGTGGCGCCCGAAGTGCGGGAGCAGATCCTCGACGTGGCCCGCCGCCACCTCGCCCCCGGCGGCCTGCTCCTCGTGAGCTACAACGCGCTGCCCGGCTGGGCCCACCTGCAGCCGATTCGGGGCATCCTCCGGCAATACGCGGCGCTCCGCCAGGGAGACAGCGGCCAGCGGATCCGCGACGCGCTGGCCTACCTCGTGTTCCTCCGCGACCGGCAGGCGAAGTACTTCCTCGACAACCCGCACGCCTCCGCCTATCTCGACGGGCTCGTCACGCAGGACGTCCGCTACCTCGTGCACGAATACCTCAACGAGCACTGGACGAGCTTCTACTTCGCCGACGTCGCCGAGATGTTCGGCCGGGCGGAGCTCACGTTCGTCGGCAGCCAGCCGCTGCACACCAACTTCTGGGATCTCTGTGTCCGGCCCGAGTTCCAGGAGCTGTTTCGCACCACCCGCGACCGCCTGGTCACCGAGGCCCACAAAGACTTCTGCGCGAACACGGCCTTCCGCTGGGACGTATATGCGAAAGCGCCGCGGCCGCTCGGCGACCTCGCGGGGCGGCTCGCGGCCGCCGACGACCTCCAGTTTCGCGTGGCCCGCCCCGGTACGCGGCTGCCCTTCCAGTCCAACCTGGGCGTGGTGACGAGCACGGTGGATGGACCGCTGTATCAGGGTCTGCTCGACGTGCTCGCCGCGGGCAGCCTGCCGCTGTCGCGGATCGTCACCGACACCCGCTTCACGGCGACCCCGCCCGACGATCTCGTGCGGGCCGTGGACGCGGGCGTGGCCCTGGGCCTGTTCGACGTGTCGGCGGGCCACGTGCCTGGGGGCGAGGCCGCGGCGGGCGACGGCCACTGGACGATCCCGCATCCCTTCAACCGTGCCGTCGTGGCCGCCGACGCCCTCGGCGGCCGGCCCTCGGCGCTGGCCTGCGAGCGGACGGGCACGGGCTTCGTGATCGGCGATCTCGACGCCGCGCTCGTGGCGGAGACGGCGGCGGGGGGCGTGACCGGCCTCGCCGACCGCCTCACGTCGCGGCTGGCCGCCAGCGGCCGAACACTCCAGCGCGACGGCAAGCCCGTGAACGATCCCGCGGAGCAGCAGGCACTCGTGGCTGCCGCCTGCGCCGCCTTCACGAGCACGACGCTTCCGCGACTGGCTCAGTTCGGCGTGCTCGTGCCGGGGCCGGCCTAGCCCCGCGTGGGGGCAGGTTTGCAACCTGCCCAAGAGCCACGCTGGGGTTGGTGCACCGCAGGTTGAAAACCTGCGGCCACTCTGCCGGAAGTGGGGGCAGGTTTGCAACCTGCCCAAGCACTGCTCACGGGCCTGGGTTCCGCAGGTTAAAAACCTGCGGCCACTTTCAAAACCTGCGGCCACTTACAAAACCTGCGGCCACTTTCAAAACTTTGTGGCCCCCTGACGGCCACGCGTTCAGCGAATCGGCACGAGGGGCGGTGCCGGCGGCTCGTAGGGCGTGTTAGTCGCACCCGTGACGGGCACCGTCGGCTGCTGGGGCTGGGGCACGGGCTGCGGCTGCACGGGCTGGGGGGCGACCGGCTGCTGGGGCAACGTGGGGAATCCACCGACCGGCTGCACCGCCGGCTGGGCCGGGGCCAGCGTCGCAGCGCTGGGCTGCGGCGCGGTCGGCGGCGGCACGATCGCCCCGGCCTGGGCGGCCTGGCTGCGGGCATTGAGATCGTCGATCAGCCGCTTCACTTCCTCGTGGAAGCCGAGGCCGCGGGCCGCAAACACGTCGGCCGGCGTCACGCCGAACCGTCCGTAGAGCATCGCGTTGGCGTTGTTGTCCACCGACAGGTCGGCGCCGTTGATCGACACGCCGAGGAACAGGCCCCGGCTCCGGGCGTAGGAATAGATCTCCGCGCCGAGGCGGGCGTCGGTGCCCGCGTTCGCCTGGCGGCCGATCGGGCCGAGGGCCACCGAGGCGTCGGCCCCGAGCGTGACCTTCTGCCCGTTGAGCATGCCGTTCAGGCTTCGCGGCGTCGCGAACACGAGCACGATGTCGGCCGACTGCACGCCCGCCTGGAAGCCGAGGCTGCCGCCCCCCATCGTCACCATCACCGGCGGGCTCCAGGTGCGATCGGGGCGCCGGACGAGGAGCACGCCCTTGCCGTAGTTGACGCCGAGGATGAACCCGCCCTTGATCATGTCGGGGAAGATGGCCACGCCCTCGGCCCGGCCGAACATGGCCGGCGGGATCGACTCGATCGCCAGCCCGCTGAACTCGTCGAGCGTCTGCTTGGCGGAGTTGACGGTCTGGAGTTCCGCCTGGCCGCCGGTGAGCTGCATCTGGGCGGTGGCGGTGGTGGCGAAGGCGGCGAGGGCCGCGGCGGCGACCGCGAGGCAGGCATCGAGACAAAGGCGCATGGCGAATCCTTTCGCGAGGGCGGTGAGACCGGTAAGGAGCCTATCTCGCCGCACGATTTCCGGAAAGCGTAACCGCGTGAGCGGTCCGATCGGGCTCAGGAAGCGTAACCGCGTAAGCGGTACGATCGGGCTCAGGAAGCGTAACCGCGTGAGCGGTACGATCGGGCCCGACGTCGATCCCCATCGCTTACGCGATTGGGCTTCCTGATCCCCGGAGGGAGGGGCTGCCCGTGCCCCGAGAGCCGGCGTTGCTGGCCGAGCGAAGCCACGATGGCGAAGCGAGGGCAGCATCGAGCGAGTGGAGGGCAGGATGCCCGCAGCGAGCGTCCGGCGACGGGGCATGGGCAGCCCCGAGCGGCGCGGCCGCGGCCATCCCCATCGCTTACGCGATTGGGCTTCCTGATCCCGAGCGGCGCGGCGGCGGGCATCCCCATCGCTTACGCGATTGGGCTTCCTGCGGTGGCGTGGGCCTCGAGGAGGAGCGTCTCCGTCTCTTCCCAGCCGATGCAGGCGTCGGTGACCGACACCCCATACGCCAGCTTCGAACGGTCGGGCTGCACCGCCTGGCTGCCGGGATGGATGTTGCTCTCGAGCATCATCCCCACGATCGACCGATCGCCGGCGGCCCGCTGGGCGAGCACGTCCCGCCAGACGAGCGACTGCCGCGTCGGATCCTTGCCCGAGTTGGCGTGGCTGCAATCGACCACGATCCGGGGCTGGAGCCCCGCCTTCTCCATCTTCGTGCGGGCCTCCACCATCACCTCGGGAGCGTAGTTCGACCCCGACCGGCCGCCCCGCAGCATCAGCATGCCGAAGGGGTTGCCCGTGGTGGAGACCACGCAGGTGCCGCCGTCGTTGTCGATCCCGAGAAAGCTGTGCGGCGTCTGGGCGGCGAGCATCGCGTCGATGGCCGCCTGGAGCGACCCGTCGGTGGAGTTCTTGAAGCCCACCGGCATCGACAGGCCGCTGGCCATCTGGCGGTGGGTGGGGCTCTCGGTGGTGCGGGCCCCGATCGCCCCGAGCACGATCGTGTCGGCGATGTACTGCGGCGTGATCGGCTCGAGAAACTCCGTCGCCGTGGGGAGGCCCATCCGGGCGATCTCGATGAGCAGCGAGCGGGCCAGCCGCAGGCCCGCGGCCACGTCGAAGGTGTCGTCGAGGTGGGGGTCGTTGATCAGCCCCTTCCAGCCCACGGTGGTCCGCGGCTTCTCGAAATACACCCGCATGATCACCAGCAGCCGGTCCGCCACCCGCCCGGCCAGGGCGTGCAGCCGGGCGGCGTAGTCGCGGGCCGCGTCGGGGTCGTGGATCGAGCAGGGGCCGACCACCACCAACAGCCGCGGGTCGGCGCCGGCGAGCACCCGCTCCACCGCCTGGCGGCCGGCAACGATCGTGCGGAGCGCGGCGGCGTCGAGCGGCAGGAGCGCGCAGAGCCGGGCCGGCGGCACGAGCGGCTCGAGGCTCCTGATCCGGAGGTTCGACGTCGAGGTGGCGGCGGCATTCGTCGCGGGCATCCCACAACCATACACGACGATTCGCGGCGGGGTTTGACCGTCCTCGGGGACACTGGTTCAATCCGGTTCCGGAACGGCCGCCGTGATGTCCACCCCCGTGGGCGGCGGCCGCAGGATGGCAGCGCACCGGCGGACGGGAAGGAACTCGCACCGTGACGAAGCACGTTTTCGTGACCGGCGGCGTCGTCAGCTCGCTCGGCAAGGGGCTCACCAGCGCCTCGATCGCCATGCTCCTCGAATCCCGCGGCCTGCGGGTGAGGATGCAGAAGCTCGACCCCTACATCAACGTCGACCCGGGCACGATGAGCCCCTACCAGCACGGCGAGGTGTATGTCCTCGACGACGGGAGCGAGACCGACCTCGACCTCGGCCACTACGAGCGGTTCACCTCCACCCGGCTCACCCGCGAGTGCAACTACACGACCGGCCAGATCTACCTCTCCGTCATCAACAAGGAGCGGCGCGGGGAGTTCCTCGGCAAGACGGTGCAGGTGATCCCCCACATCACCAACGAGATCAAGGAGGTGGTGAAGAACCTCGCCGCCCCCGACGTCGACATCGCCATCACCGAGATCGGCGGCACGGTGGGCGACATCGAGAGCCTCCCCTTCCTGGAGGCGATCCGGCAGATCCCCTTGGAGGTGGGCCGCGAGAACTGCATCTTCATCCACCTCACGCTCGTCCCCTACCTCAAGGCGGCCGGCGAGCTGAAGACCAAGCCCACGCAGCATTCGGTGGGCCTCTTGCGGCAGATCGGCATCCAGCCCGACATCCTCGTCTGCCGCACCGAGCGGGCCATCGACGTGTCGGACCGGGAGAAGATCGCGCTGTTTTGCAACGTGCCGCTGGAGTCGGTGATCGAGGAGCGCGACAAGGACTTCTCGATCTACGAGGTGCCGCTGTCGCTGCAGTCGAACCGGATCGACGAGATCATCCTCCGCCGCTTCGGCCTCCAGGCCGCGCCGGCCGACCTCGAGGAGTGGCACGACATCCTCCACCGGCTGCGGAACCCCGAGCACGAGGTCTCGATCGCCCTGGTCGGCAAATACGCCGAGCATCGCGACGCCTATAAGAGCATCTACGAGGCCCTCGACCACGGCGGCATCGCCCAGAAGACGCAGGTTCGCGTCCAGCCGATCAAGAGCGAAGACATCGAGCGCGAGGGGGCGGAGCGGCTCCTCGCCGGCTTCGACGGCCTGATCGTGCCGGGGGGCTTCGGCGAGCGGGGCATCGAGGGGAAGGTGGAGGCGATCCGCTTCGCCCGCGAACGGAAGCTGCCCTTCCTGGGAATCTGCCTGGGCATGCAGTGCGCGGTGATCGACGTGGCCCGCCACGCCGCCGGCCTCGAGGGGGCCCACTCGACCGAGTTCGCCCGCCACACGCCCCACCCGGTGATCTGCCTGATGGACGAGCAGTTCAAGGTGGTGGACAAGGGGGGCACGATGCGGCTCGGGGCGCGGCCGGCCGTGCTCGCCGAGGGCACCAAGTCGGCCGCCGCCTACGGCACCACGCAGATCTCCGAGCGGCACCGCCACCGCTACGAGTTCAACGGCCGGTATCGCGAGCAGCTCGAGCGGGCGGGCCTGGTGATCGCCGGCACGAGCCCCGACGGGTCGCTGGTGGAGATCGTGGAGCTGGCCGACCATCCCTGGTTCGTGGCGGTGCAGTTTCATCCTGAGTTCAAGAGCAAGCCCACCGCCGCCCACCCGCTGTTTTCCGGCCTCGTGGCCGCGGCGGTCGAGCGGCATGCCGGCAGCGCGTGGGTGGCCGAGGCCTGAAGATCCCTGGAGGCACGATGAGCAACGAGACCGAGATCGCCGACGGCGGCAGCGGCGGGGCGGCGGGCACGATGCCGCCGGCCACGTTCGAGTTTCTGATCCACACGCTCTTCACGCAGGCGCTGATGGCGTTCGGGCGAATCCCCAACCCGATCACCAACAAGGCCCTGAAAAACATCGCCACGGCCAAGCACTTCATCGACACCGTGGACATGCTCGCGGAGAAGACGCGGGGCAACCTCACGAGCGACGAGCGGAAGCTCCTCGAGGAGGTCCAGCACCAACTCCGCTCGCTCTACGTGGAGGCCTGCTCATGATCCGGGCGGTCGCGCGGTTCACCAGGAAGCCCAACGGCGTAAGCCGTGGGGACGGCGTCACGCGGAACGCGGTCGGACCGCTGACGCGGTTACGGGCGCGGGGAATCCTCCCGCTGACGCGGTTACGGGAGCGGGGAATCGTACCGCTTACGCGGTTACGCTTTTTGGTGGCGTTCGTCTGTTTTCAGGCGGCGGCACTGGCGGAGGTCACGGTCGAGCGACACGCCGACCGCGTCGACGTGGCCGTCGACGGCAAGCCCTTCACGTCCTACATCCACGCCGGCCACCGCAAGCCGATCCTGTTTCCCGTGCACGGCCCCGGCGGCGTGCCGATGACGCGGTCGTGGCCGCTCGTCGAGGGCGTGGCGGGCGAGGCCCACGACCACCCGCACCACGAGTCGATCTGGTTCACCCACGGGATCGTCAACGGCGTCGACTTCTGGACGTCGCACCCGCAGACCGGCAAGGCGGAGCGGCAGGCGAACAACCGCATCGAACACGCCAAACTCCTGCGGGCCGATGGGGGCGACGAGGGGGTGATCGAGACGCGAAACCGGTGGGTCAAGGATGATGGCACGGTCGTCTGCACCGACACCCGCAGGCTTGTGTTTGGAGGCGATGCCGCCACGCGAACGATCGACCATTCCATCACGATCCACGCCGATCACGGCCCGGTGACCTTTGGCGACACGAAGGAGGGGGTGATGGGCATACGGGTGCCGACAGCGCTGCAGCTCAAGGATCTCAACGGCTCGGCAGGGGCCGCGGGCCACTGCACCAACTCCGAGGGGCTCCGCGACGCCGACGTCTGGGGCAAGCGGGCACGCTGGGTGGACTACTGGGGGCCGATCGACGGCACGACGGTGGGCGTGGCCGTGCTCGACCATCCGGCGAACCTCCGGCATCCGACCCACTGGCACGCCCGCGACTACGGCCTCGTGGCCGCCAATCCCTTCGGCCTCCACGACTTCACCGGCGTTCCTCAGGGCTCCGGCGACCACACGATTCCCGCCGGCGGCTCGCTCACGCTCCGCTACCTGTTCGTGTTTCACGAGGGCGACTCCGAAGCCGCCGGCATCGAGGGCCGCTGGCAGCGCTGGGCCGAGGCAACCGCGGAGCCGCCAGCCGCCGCGCCGGCCGGCACCAAGGCGGCCCCATGACGAGCTCCCCGGCGCGGATCCTCGACGGCCGGGCGCTGGCGAGCCGCATCGAAGTGTCGCTCCGCCAGGAGGTGGCGACGTTCGCCGGGATGTTCGGCCGGAAGCCGCGGCTGGTGGTGGTGCTCGTCGGCGACCTGGCCGCGAGCGGCTCCTACGTGAAGAGCAAGGCGGCGGCCGCCGCCCGCGTGGGCATGGACTCGGCCGTGATCCCGGTGGCGGCAACGGCCACGACTGCCGAACTCGTGGCGCTCGTGCAGGCCATCGCCCGCGACGAGCACGGCCACGCCGACGGAATCCTCGTGCAGCTGCCGCTGCCGCCGCACGTCGATACGGTGGCGGTGCTCGATGCCGTGCCGCCGGATCGCGACGTGGATGGCTTCCATCCGGAAAACGCGGGGCTCCTCTCGCAGGGCCGGCCGCGGTTCATCCCCTGCACCGCGGCGGGCGTGCAGCGGATGCTGATCGAGGCGGCGATTCCCACCGCGGGCAGGCACGTGGTGATCGTCGGCCGCAGCGACATCGTGGGAAAACCCCTGGCCCTGCTCCTGGCCCAGCGGCCGCCGCTCGGCTGCCCGCCAGACGGCACGGGCGGCTGCGACGCCACCGTCACGATCTGCCACAGCCGCTCCGGCGACCTCGGCCACTTCACGCGGCAGGCCGACATCGTGGTGGCGGCGGTGGGCAAGCCGCGGCTGATCACGGCCGACATGGTCCGCCCGGGGGCGGCGGTGATCGACGTGGGGATCAACCGCGTGGATGGCAAGCTCGTGGGCGACGTGGACTTTGGCCCCGTGAGCGAGGTGGCGGGCTGGATCTCGCCTGTGCCGGGTGGCGTGGGCCCGATGACGGTAGCCATGCTGATCGCCAACACGCTCCTCGCCGCCGAACTCCGGCTCGGCAAACGCTGATCGCGGCCACTTGCCTGAAGTGGGTGCCGGTTTTCAAAAGTGGGTGCAGGTTTTCAACCTGCACAAGCACCACCCCTATTGACGCTTGAAAAAAAGATTCATGGCCGATGGGCCGGGTGGCCGATACCC
>JBBAVS010000124.1:1215-10712 GCA_040397585.1 Pirellulales bacterium | reverse complement strand
TGCAGGTTTTTAACCTGCACGAGAAGCCCCCCCAGCGCCGAGGCACCGCAGGTTGGAAACCTGCGGCCACTTTCGATCCCTGCGGCCACTTTCAAAATCAGCGGCCACTTTGAAATCAGCGGTCACGCGCGGGGGCGCGGGTGCCCCGGAGCATGTGGCCCGGCTCAGAAGTTCCCGACGTTCATGCTCATGTAGGCGCCAAACGGTCCGACGCCCACGCTCATGCCGGAGCCCTTCACGTCGGCAAACGGCGGCTTGCCGCCTCCCTGGCTGCCCCGGTAGGGCGAATACGAGACGCCCGATTGCATCTGGGCTGCCGCCGCGTTCGACGCCGCCGCGGTCGCCTGCCGCGCGGACTGGGCCCGCTCGACGAGCTGCTGGCGGCTGGAGTCGAAGGCGGCCTGCCGCTGCTGGAGGCCGGCCTTCTTCTGCTCGATCTTGTCGATCTCCTGCTGGAGCTGGGCGCTCGACATCTTGACCACGTCGGGCACGTCCTTGAGCACCTCTGCCCGCTTGGTGTCGGACATCACGGAGAGATACTGGCCGACCCACTGCCGGGCGTCCTTGGCCTCGGGCGTCTCCAGAATCTTGAACTTGGAGTCGAGGTCTTCGAGCAGATACTCCAGCTCGTACGACGACATCACGGCCACCCGCTTGTTGAAGTCGGCCTTGATGTTGTGCACTTCCTGCGGCGCGTAGATCTGCTGCGAGGAGAGCCACTCGCCCAGTTCGAAGATCACCCGCCGCCACCGGGGGCTGTTCATGATCTCGGCCTTGCGGGCGAGGTCGCCGTCATCGTCGTCTTTCGCGGCGGCAGGAGCGGCCGCGGCCGCAGGAGCCTTGGCCGGCGCCGCGGCGGGCTGCTGGCCAAAGGAGACGATCGGACAGGCCACGGCGGCGAGGGCCGCGCCGGCGGCCGCGAGCAGGTTCGTGCGCCGCGGAGACTGGGAGATGAACGATTGCATGATGCATTCAGGCTCTAGCGAGCCCCCTCGGAGATGCCGGTGCCGGGCTTGCGGACGAGTGTCAGGTTGACCTGCGGCATGTGTTCGCCACCCACGTGGGTCGGCAGCGATCGCCACACGCATCGGTCCTTGCCGTCGTAGGAATAGATGTTGAGCGACGACGTCTGCGAGCCGTCGGGGAGCACGGCCGTGGTCCGCGCGACCCACGAGCCGTCGTCGCGGCTCCAGGCCGCTTCGCCGTGGCCGCCGTCGGAACTGAACACCCAGGAGCGGATGCTCTTGGACAGCGGATCCCAGCCGATCCGCTGCGTGACCTGGACCGCCGCGTCGGCCGCGGCGCCGGGCGGGGTGATCTTCATGTCGCGGAGGAGGAACGTGCGCGTCGGATTCCAGCGGGTGCTGACCTCGATCTTCGGCCGGGCAGCGGCGCCGGTGCCAGACTTCGACTCATCGACCACGGTCCAGTCACCCACCATCCAGGCCAGTTCCGCGAGCGACTCGCCGCCCGAGGCCTCGTCGCCCCGCGCCTCGCGAAGGGCGGCGAGTTTCCAGCTGCCCTCATGACGAACCCACGTTGCCGAGAAGCGGCCGTGGAGCGGCGTGGTGTGGCCGGGCGGCACGACCGCCACCGTCCCGTCTTCGATGGCGACGTCGGCATCGACGAACCGGATCTTGGTTTCGCGGATCGCGATCTCCGGCCGGCGGTCCTTGGCCTCGCCTGCGGCGGCCGGCTCGAGCACCGACACCGTGTCGCGGCCCTTCACCACGTTGCCGTCCGCGTCGATGATGTCGCCGTCCGGCGTCCAGAGGGCGGCGAGCGCCTTGCCGTCACCACGCTCGAGGGCGACCTTGTAGGCCTGCCCGGCGTCTTGGATCGCCTTCGTGTCGGCGGCGAGATCGGCACGGCCCGATGCCGGGAGCGCCGCCCCGATGGCGAGGGCGAGAACGGCGTGCCGCAGGCTGACAGCCCGGCGGGACGCGTGGGATTCGACGAACAGCGGCATGCGACACCGGACGGAGGAGAGGGGCGGCGATGCCTGCATGCCACGAGCACGCGAGGCGAATCGAGCCCGGGATTTTATCATGCTTGCCCGGCGAAGGGAAAGCACACGGCCGGGTCGTCTGGTAGGGTTTTCGTCATGACCGGCCATGTTCCCCTGCTCGCCGACCTGGTCCGGCGGCCGAGCGTCAATCCGATGGGCCGCGACGTCTCGGGCCCCGAGTATCTCGAGGGCCGGGTGACGGACTTTCTCGTGCAGCGGTTCACGGCCCTGGGCCTGCCGTGGGCCCGGCAGCCGGTGTCGCCGGGCCGCGACAACGTGGTGGCCCGGCTCGACGCCACCGTGCCGCGGGCCCCGGTGCTCCTCTGGGACGCCCATCAAGACACCGTGCCGGTGGAGAACATGACGATCGAGCCGTTCGTGCCGGCGATCCGGGACGGCCGGATGTATGGCCGCGGCACCTGCGACGTGAAGGGGGGCATGGCGGCGATGATCGCGGCGGTGGAGCGACTGCTCACGCATCGCGGCGAGCGTGCGGCCACGATCGTGTTCTCCGCCACGGTCAACGAGGAGTTCGGGTTCTCCGGAGCCAAGGCCCTCGCCCGCCTCTGGCAGCCCGCGGTCCCGGAGGCGCCCGGCTCCGACGCCGCCGCCCGCAAGGTGGTCGGCCGCCGCCCGACGCTCGCGGTGGTCGCGGAGCCAACGGGCCTCGATCTGGTGATGCAGCACAAGGGGGCGATCCGCTGGCGGATCCGCGTGCACGGCCGAGCCTGTCACAGTGCGTTTCCCGAGCAGGGCAGCAACGCGATCTATCCCGCGGGCCGCGTGATCCTCGCGCTCGAGGCGCTCGCCTGCGACCTGCTCACGCGGCATGCCGACCATCCCTGCGGGCCCCCCACGCTCAACCTCGGCACGATCCGCGGCGGCGCCGGCGTGAACCTCGTGCCCGACCTGACGGTGCTCGAAGTGGAGCGGCGGGTGCTGCCCGGCGAGTCGCCGGCGGAGGCTCGCGCGGAGGCGATCACGCGGATCTCCGCCGCCTGCGGCGACGCCCGGATCGAGCACGACGAGCCGTTCCTCGAGAGCGCGGGCCTCGCGGATGCCACCGGGGATCCCAAGGCCGCGGCCTGGGTGGAGAAACTCGCCGCGGCGGCCCACGCCCGCGGCGCGGCCGCCGTCCGCTCGGCCGCCCGCTACGGCACCAACGCGAGCGTGTTCACCGCGGCCGGCGTCCCGAGTGTGGTGTTCGGCCCCGGGTCGATCGCCCAGGCCCACACCGCCGACGAGTGGATCGACCTCGCGCAAGTCGGCACCGCCGCCGAGATTCTCGCGGCCTTGGTCGCCGGCGGCTGATTGATACAACATCGCCACCCAAACTTCCACGCACGCAGGAACGCGAACATGGCAGGCATGATCAAGGTCAAGGGCCCGGTCGTCGACCTCGACGGCGACGAGATGACGCGGATCATCTGGCAGTTCATCAAGGACAAGCTGATCCTGCCCTATCTCGATCTCGAGATCCGCTCTTTCGACCTCTCGATGGAGCATCGCGACGCCACCGGCGACCAGGTGACGATCGACGCGGCCAACGCCATCAAGGAGTGCGGCGTGGGCGTGAAGTGCGCCACGATCACGCCCGACGAGGCGCGGGTCAAGGAGTTCAACCTCAAGCAGATGTGGAAGAGCCCCAACGGCACGATCCGCAACATCCTCGGCGGCGTGATCTTCCGCGAACCGATCATCATCAAGAACATCCCGCGGCTGGTGCCGGGCTGGACGAAGCCGATCGTGGTGGGCCGCCACGCCTTCGGCGACCAGTATCGCGCCACCGACATGAAGATCCCCGGCAAGGGCTCGCTCACGCTCACCTTCACGCCGGCCGACGGCTCGCAGCCGATGGAGATGAAGGTCTTCGAGTTTCCGTCGCCGGGCGTGGCCCTGGCGATGTACAACCTCGACGATTCGATCCGCGACTTCGCCCGGGCCAGTTTCCGCTACGGCCTGGCCCGTGGCTTCCCCGTCTACCTTTCCACGAAGAACACGATCCTCAAGGCCTACGACGGCCGCTTCAAGGACATCTTCCAGGAGATCTTCGACGCCGAGTTCCAGTTGGAGTTCACCGCCAAGGGCCTCACCTACGAGCACCGGCTGATCGACGACATGGTGGCCTCGGCCCTCAAGTGGGACGGGGGCTACGTCTGGGCCTGCAAGAACTACGACGGCGACGTGCAGAGCGACATCGTGGCCCAGGGCTTCGGCTCGCTCGGCCTGATGACGAGCGTCTTGATGACGCCGGACGGCAAGACGGTGGAGGCCGAGGCGGCCCACGGCACGGTCACCCGGCACTACCGCCAGCACCAGCAAGGCAAGCCCACGAGCACCAACCCGATCGCCTCGATCTTCGCCTGGACCCGGGGCCTGGCGCACCGCGGCAAACTCGACGGCACGCCGGAGGTGACGCGGTTCGCCGAAACGCTCGAGAAGGTGTGCATCGAGACGGTGGAGGAAGGGAAGATGACGAAGGACCTCGCGATCCTCATCGGCCCGAATCAGCCGCACCTCACCACGCAGGAGTTCCTGGCGGCGATCGACGCGAATCTCGTCAAGGCGATGCGGGCCTGAGCATCCTCAGCTGCCCGCGCGACGGCTGATACGAATCACACGTGATCCTCAGGCGTAACTGCCTACGGGAGTCCAGCGGTGTGCGGTCGTACCGCTCACGCGGTTACGCTTCCTGGATCAGGAAGCCCAATCGCGTAAGCGATGAGGATCGCCTGGATCAGGAAGCCCAATCGCGTCAGCGATGGGGATCGCCTGGATCAGGAAGCCCAATCGCGTCAGCGATGGGGATCGCCTGGATCAGGAAGCCCAATCGCGTAAGCGATGGGGATCGCATGACGGCCGAGCCGCTCCTGAGCGACTCGCAGGCCAAACTGCGGTCCGCGTTCGAGCTTGCGACCGCACGGCGACGACGGCGCCTGCATCGAGCGACTCTCCTGTCCGGGCGATGACCCCGCACGCACGCGTCGCGGCTCAGGGATCCCGGCGGGTAAACACCGCGCAGGCCGCTGCCAGAAAGGCGGCCGCGTGCACGACCGCGAGCCCGACGCCGCGGGCCCATTGGAAATCGGGGCTTTCCATCAGCTGCCGCAGCCGGCCCCCCACGGCGAAGTCGCGCATCAGCTGCCGGTCCACGATCGTGTCGAGATCCTCGGTGTGAGGCAGCACCGCGTAGATCGTCTCCACGACGCGGGCCACGGTGGTGGTGTGGAACGGCGTGCGGCCGTTCGCGGGCTGCTGGGGGCGACCCGGCGGTGACGCCGCTCGCGGCCGCAGCGCATCGGCCACGCTCACCGGCCGCGGCTTGCCGGCGGTCTCCGCGCGCATCCGGCTGGCGACCACCTGCATGTGCATGAGCCCCACGACGAACAGCACCGCCCAGGTGGCGATCGTCACGAGCATGGCCGCGACGGCGCTCCGCGTGACCACGCCGGTGAACACGCTCACGCTCAAGAGCAGCGCGAAGAACAGGAGCAGGGTGGGGAGCGCCAGCAGGATCCCGGGCGACCAGAGGCCGGTGAGCAGGCCCGTCACCACCCACGTGGCGAAGATCAGGAGCCCGAGCAGGCCGGCCACGAAGAGCAGCGCCGCCGCGTAGGTGAACACGATCAGCTGCCAGCGGGGCAGCGGCCGCACGAGCAGGAGTTCGAGCGTGCCCTTGCGGATCATGGTGGGCACGAAGGCGGCGGTGATCACCACGCTCACGAGCAGGAGGATCGTGCCCCCGATGCCGTTGGAGAGCAGCTTCTGGAGGATGAACACCTCGAGCCCGAGCGGAGCCCCCTCGGGACGGGTGAGTTCGAGGCTGTCGCCGAACAGCGAGAATCGATGCGGCCAGAGGATGCGGAGGTCGGGGCCGGGATCGACCGTGAGCTCCCAGGTCTGGCTGCCCGTGGTAGCCGCCATGCGGCTGGTCGTCTCGCGGATCTCGCGGACCGTCCAGAGGCGGCCGTCGGGAATCTGCCCGAACCGATCGACGATCTCGTCGCTCGTCGCGAGGCGTCCGACCACGGGCACCACGTTCCGGGCGAGGGTCACCGACCAGGCCGTGCCTGGGCCGTCCGCCGCGTCGGCCGGCAGCGGCTCGGCCGCCACGATCCACGACAGCGACCCGTCGAGCCGGCCCGCGACCTCGGCCAGGGAGTCTTTCGTGAGGTCGATGCCGGCCATGTCGGCCGAGAGCGCCCGCGCGGAGAGGTCGAGGTAGCGGCGGCCGCTCGGCAGCGGCTCGACCCGGGCGGAGAGGGCCACGACGAAGAGTGCCGCGATCGCCGCCACCAACAGCCAGAGGATCCGGGCGTCGAGAAAGGCCAGCCACGCATCGCGGAGGATGGCGGCGAACGACCGCAGGGGGCCCGGCCGGCCGGCCGGTTCGCCGCCGCGAGACAAAGCGGGCGCTGTCATGACGAGGCTCCACCGGCGTCGGCCAGCTGCAGGTAGATCTCCTCCAGCGTGCCACGCTCCTGCTCGAGATGCCGGAGGTGCAGCCCGTGGCCGCGGGCCTCGTCGAGGAACCGGTCGATGTCGGCGGCTTCGAGCTGTAGCCGCCACAGGCCCGACGAGCCTGCGGGGGCGAGCCGCGCCGAACTCCAACGTTGGTCAGCGGTCAGCGGGCGATCGAAGGCGACGAGCCACGTCGTCTTCGCCCCCACCACCTCCGCCACGGTGCCGACGATCGCCAGCTGACCCTTTCTGAGAATGGCGACGCGATCGCAGAGCTGCTCGATCTCACCGAGCAGATGGCTGTTGATGAAGATGGTGACGCCGCGGGCCCGTTCCGCGAGCAGGAGATCGCGAATCTGCTTGCGGCCCACCGGATCGACGCCGTCGGTCGGCTCGTCGAGAAACAGCACGCTGGGCCGGTGCAGCAGCGCCTGCGCGAGCCCGAGCCGCTGCTTCATCCCCTTGGAGTAGCCGCGGATGCGGAGCTTCTCTCGGCCGGCGAGACCGAGCCGGTCGAGCAGCTCGGCCGCCCGGCGCCGCCGCTCCTGCCGCGGCAGTCCCTGCAGGCCGCCGTAGACGTCGAGCAGGCTCGGGCCGGTGTGATACTCCGGCAGCCGGTGATCCTCCGGCAGGTAGCCCACGTCGCGGCGGGCCGCGACACTCCCTACCGGCCGGCCCAGCAGGTGCGCCGATCCCGACGTGGGGGCGAGCATGCCGAGCAGGATCTTGATGAGCGTGGTCTTGCCGGCACCGTTCTGGCCGAGCAGGCCGAAGACGGTCGCCCGCTCCACGTCGAGGCTCACGCCGCCGAGCGCCCGGAGCGGTCCGTAGTGCTTCTCCAGTTCGCGGGTCGAGACGACGTGGTGCATCGCCGGCATGGTACTCGCGGGAGGCGGGGCATTCGCGTCCGGTGCAGCCACAGTATGATCGACGCGGCTGCCTGGCGGTTCGAGGCGTGGCTGGCTCCGGCGACAGGCCCTGGCCACCAGGCGTGCCCAGGCGAACGTTTCTGATTCCCGTGGGGTATCGATCGTCATCATGGTCAGTGTTCGGGATCTGATCGACGTCGTCTTCGCCACCCCGCCCGACGACGTCACCCCCTGTGTCTCCCAGTCGAACTCGTTTCGCGAGGTCGTGTCGCTCCAGGCGATGTTCGTGACCCTGACGGTGGCGCTCTTGGCCTACGTCAACAGCGAGCCCGCGTTCCAGGTGCGGGTCGATCTGCTGTTCGCGGTGCTGGCGTTGATGCCGCTCGTGGGCCTCTACAACATCGTCCGCGGCCATGTGAAGACCGACTCGGGCCCTGTCTATGTGTGCACGAAGCCCATCCGTTCGTACGCCCGGCAGTCGATGATCATGGACGTGGTGATCGTGGCGGGGCTCTCTTGGCTCCACTGGCAGGGGCAGCTGCCGGGACAGTGAGACGGCCTGCCCGAGGTGGCCGGGGGTTTTCAAGGTGCGGCCACAGTGATCGAAGGTGCACACACCCGCTCCTATCGCGCCCCGAACTTCTGAGGTATTCTCCTCGGGTTTGCTCGGGCAGTGCCCGATAAATCTGTGTTTCCCGCCATCCGTGATGGCCTCGATCGGTGTGGCCTTCTCGGAGGGAAACCATGAACAGCCGCCAGTCCCATGCTCATCTGGTCCTGACCACCGCCTATCGCAGCATCTATTTCAAGATGCGGTGGATGAACGAACTGGCCGAGCGCGGGCTCAGGCCGGTGTGGCGCACGGCTTCCCGCGCGCGACGGGCAGCGCGGCGATCGCGCAGCACATCGACCGCGGCTCCCGGCGATCTGCAGGCGTCTCGCGGTAGACCGCGGCCCGCGGCTGCATCCGGGCTGCGGCGGATGGAGCCGCTCGAGATGCGGCTGATGCTTGCCGCCCACGACGGCACCGGCCTGGGGCCGGATGCGGCCTACACGTTCGCGGCGCCGCTGGGCGTCAACCGCGTGGTGATCCAGGCCGCCCCCTGGGACTCCACGGTGGGCCTGATCACCGCCAACCGCTCGGGCGGGGCGTCGGCGGCCGAGTTCACCGAGACGTTCACGAACTTCTCGCGGGTGATCATCGACACCACGACCAACGACGTCGCGGGACTCCTCGGCACAGTCGTCGAGATCCGCGGTGAGGCTCCGCTGGGCACGGCCGGACTGTCGAGCCTGACAATCCTCGCGGGAGGCGGCGGCGACCGGTTCGACGTGGCAGCGGCCGCCGTCAGCGGCATCGCGGTCTCGATCGATGGCGGCGCAGGCAGCGACGGCATCGTGGGTCTCATGGCAGCGGACTCGACGGCTCCGAGCAACTGGTCGATCACCGGCGCGGGTGCCGGCTCCTGGGGAGCGCCTGCCGCCGCCTTCGTGTCCTTCACCGGCATCGAGGATCTCACCGGTGCCGCGGGTCACGACGACGTGTTCGAGTTCCAGCCCGGCGGCAGCCTGGCCGGCATGATCACCGGACAGGTGGGCGACGTTGACAGGATCGCGCTGAGCGTGACGGCGGAGGCGATTCCGCATACCATCTCCTTCGACGACGACGCCGCCAGCGTCGATGGCCAGACCGTGTATCGCTACACCGATGTGGTCGATGCCGAAAACATCGTCATCACGACCACCTCCGGCGACGACCAGGCGGTGCTGGCCGCGGCCTCGGGGTTCGCCACGCTCGTGCTGTCGAGCGCCAATGGCTCCTTCCAGCCGGTCACCTTCAAGCAGCCCCTGGGCCTGGCCGCAATCGATCTCGCGGGCGGTAACGACCGGCTCGCGTTTGCCGCGGGAGGCCTGCCCGTCCCGCTGGTCGTGGCGGTCGATGGCGGCGACGGCATCGACACGATCCTCGGCCCGGCGGTGGCTCCCGCGGCTCCCGCCGCCAATGACTGGCTGATCGACGGCGCCGATTCCGGCTGGTTCAACGAGCAGATCCGGTTCGATGGCATTGAAAACCTGACGGGCACCGCCGGCACCGCCGACGTGTTCACGTTCGGCGTCGGCGGACGCCTGACCGGCACCCTGACGGGGCAGACCGCGGA
>JBBAVS010000124.1:0-1115 GCA_040397585.1 Pirellulales bacterium | reverse complement strand
TCGCTCGTGCTGGCACCAGGCCGCGGCGACGACCGGGTGACGGTGAACGCCGCGTCGCTGCCGACCGCCATTTCGGTTTCCGACGAGGACGGCACCGACGCGCTCACCGTCGTGGTGCCCGGCAGCCTGGCGCCGCTGTCGCTCACGCTGGCGGCCGCAACCGCGGGCGCGGGCTCGATCGGCGTGGGCGACGCGTCGATCTCCTATTCCGGCATCGAGGACAGCCAAAACCTCATCCTCGAAGGCACCGCCGGCGACGATTCACTGCAGCTCGCGGCTGCGGGCTCCCGGCTCCGGCTCGACGTCAACGGCCAGTCGATCACGTTTGACAGGCCGTCTGGATCGCTGGCAATCCGCGGGCTCGGAGGCAACGACTCGATCGAAGTGGCGGCCGGGCTCTCGCTTCTCGCCCCGTTAACTCTCGACGGCGGCGCCGACACCGATGCCGTGTCGCTGGCAGGCATTCTCGGCGCGGTCACGCTGACGGCTGACAACGAAACGGTGGTGAGCACCGCGACGATCGACACGTTGTCGTTCCAGGCGACGACCGGAGACGACTCCATCCGGCTCACGAGCCCGGCGCCTGGCACGATCCGGATCGAAAGCCTCAATGCAACCTTTTCACCACTGACGATTCGCACTCCGCTCGGCGGCCTCGAGATCGACGCCGGCGGCGGCGACGATTCGGTCGTCGTGGACCTGGCGTCGTTCGCGCCGGCGCTCTTCATCGACGGGCAACTGGGCGACGACACGCTGACGATTCCCTCCGGCAGCTTCCAGACCCTCGGCTATGCGGTCGAGCATATCTCGAGCAACGCCTCCGTGCGGGATCTCACCCACACCACGACCGACGGCGACGTCACGGTGCAGCGGGACGACGTCACGGGACGAATCAAGATCCACGACGCCAACGGGGATGCCCTCATCCTCGATCCGTCTGACAGCCTGACGATCGACGTCGACCCGTCCCGGCCGGGTGGGATCACGCGGGTTCCGAATCGGGTACTTCTGGGCAATTACCCGGCGACAGAGGACGTCATCATCGGCCGGCGGGGGCAATATGATGAAATCGACGTCACTGGTAATGTGCTGCTCAATGGCCACCGCCTGGAACT
>JBBAVS010000123.1:4467-10747 GCA_040397585.1 Pirellulales bacterium | reverse complement strand
AAGCGTAACCGCGTCAGCGGTACGATCGCGCAACGCCGAGCCCCGGCGTCATTCCTGGCCGCGATCCCCATCGCTCACGCGATTGGGCTTCCTGAGAGCTCCACGCAGCGAGGGGCTGTCCGTGCCCGGGAGCCGGCGTGTGTTTCCTCCGCGGAGCCAGGATGGCGAAGCGGAGGAAACGCCGAGCGAGCGGAGGGCAGGATGCCCGCAGTGAGCGTCCGGCGATGGGCATGGGCAGCCCCGAGCGGGGCGGGCACACAAGGCAGGGAACCGCAGGTTGAAAACCTGCGGCCACTCTCAAGCATCCGCAGGTTGAAGACCTACGGCCCCTTTGCGGGCGATGCGACCTTTGCCCTCCCGATCCGTTCAAATGCTTCTGGAGGAACTCCCATGCCCAGCCGCCACCCGCTCTTGCTCGCCCTCGCCCTGCTCGCGACCCCCGTCCATGCCGCCGAGCCGGTCGGTGGCCGCTGGTCGCTCGAACCCGGCCACCCGCAGCCTCGGTATCTGTTTCGCGATGCGGACCGCACGGTCGACCTCTTCTCCTACCACCAGAGTGACTCGAATCAAGACGGCACCGACGAGGTCCGTCTCCGCCACGAGCCAGGGTTTCTCGTGATCGAGAGCCAGGGCTGGCCCAACCATCCCACGGCCACGTTCCCCAACAGCGGCAACCCCAACACCATCCGCGTGCAGGAGTTCACGTTCCGGCTGCCGCTCGAGCCCCGCACGGCGGCCGAGATCACGCGGCTGCCGATGGGGCCGATCGGCGTGGCCCTCAACGGCGTCGTGTTCTTCAACCCGTTCGAGCAGGGGGGGATGAACGCGGTGGAAGGCTACTCGGAGGTCTGGCTCGACAGCTGCTGCGGCCATCCGCAGCAGACCGGCGTGTATCACTACCACAAGTATCCGACGTGCGTGAAAAGCCCGTTCCCCGACGATGGCACGCGGCATTCACCCGTGATCGGCTTCGCCTTCGACGGCTTCCCGATCCACGGGCCCTACGAGGCCGACGGCCTGATGGCCAAGGATCTCGAGGGCGACCGCGCGCTCGACGCCTGCAACGGCCACGAGGATCCCGAGCGGGGCTACCACTACCACGTCACGCCGGGGCGGTTTCCCTACGTGATCGGCGGCTACCGCGGCGTGCCCGAGCCGTCCAACAACCGCGGCATGCGCCGGATGGGCACGGGGGCGATCGCCGACAACGCCGAGGGGGAGAGCCGCATGGAGGCGGTGATCGCGGAGGTGCGGCCCGGCACACTGCCCCGCGGCGGTCGCCGCGAGGTCACGCTCGTGCTCGACCCTGCCCGAGCGACCCGCGGCCCGATTTCCGACGAGAAGCCCACCTGGGTGCAGTTCGGCCCCTACGAGGCCGTGGCGATCACCCGCGAGGGCAACACGATCACCGCGGCGCTCGACGTGCCCGCCGACGCCTCGCTCGGCATGCTGCTCGACTGCCACCTCGAGTTCGAAGTCGGCCCGCGCGTGCGGGCCGTGAAGAAGAACGACGTCCTGAGGATCGTGGAATGAACCGTCTTGCATCCGTCGCCGCGGCCATCCTCCTGACCACGGCCGCCGCGTCCGCCGCCGACTGGCCGCGGTTCCGGGGTCCCGGCGGCCTCGGGCTGGGCGAGTCGGCAGTGCCGCTGGAGTGGAGCGACGAGAAAAACCTGCTCTGGAAGGCGCCGCTCCCCGGTCCCGGCTCGTCGAGCCCGGTGATCCACGGCGACGACGTGTTCGTGACCTGCTACTCGGGCTACGGCGTGCCGGCTGACCGCGGCGGTGAGCCGGCGCAGCTCGCGCGTCACCTGCTCTGCATCGACCGGCAGACGGGGGCGGAGAAGTGGCGGCGCGACGTGCCGGGCGCGCTCCCGGAGGACACCTACGAGGGCTTCCTCACCGAGCACGGCTACGCGAGCAGCACGCCCGTCGTGGATGCCGACGCGGTCTACGCGTTCTTCGGCAAGAGCGGCGTGATCGCCTTCGACCGGGCCGGCAAGGAGCTCTGGCGGGTCGGCGTGGGCAAGGAGTCGAGCAACCGCCGCTGGGGCTCGGCGGCGAGCCTGATCCGCCATGGCGACCTCGTGATCGTCAATGCCGCCGAGGAGAGCCAGTCGATCCGCGGGCTCGACCGGCGCACCGGCCGTGAGGTCTGGAAGGCGGAGGCGGCGGCGCTCGAACTCGCCTACGGCACGCCCGCGATCGCCAGGCTCGCCGACGGCCGTGAGGAGATCGTCGTGGCGGTGCCCTCGGAGGTCTGGGGCCTCGATCCGGCGACCGGCAAGATCCGCTGGTATGCCAGCCACGCGCTCACCGGCAACATCTCGCCGAGCGTGATCGTCGATGGCGACGTGGTCTACGTGTTCGGCGGATTCCGCTCGGCGGGGTCGCTTGCCGTGCGGGCGGGCGGCAGCGGCGACGTCACGAAATCTCACGTGCTCTGGACGAGCAAGGCGAGTTCCTACGTGGCCACGCCGCTCCTCCACGACGGCCATCTCTACTGGATCGACGACCGCGGCCAGGCCTTCTGCTCGAGCGCTGCGACCGGCGCGCAGGTCTACCGCAGCCGCGTGGCCGAGATCACCGGCGGCGGCCGGCCGGTCTATGCGTCGCCGGTGCTGTCCGACGGCCGGCTGATCGTGGCCACCCGCTGGGGCGGCACGCTCGTCCTGCCCGCCAAGCCCGACTACGCCGTGCTCGCCTGCAACCGCTTCGCCGGCGACGAGAGCGACTTCAGCGGCACGCCCGCGATCGCCGACGGTCGGCTCTACCTCCGATCCGGCCGCTTTCTCTACTGCGTCGGCGCGGCTCGGCCGTAACCTTTTTCCCGCCCCGCCGTTGAAGGCCTCGACAGGGCAGCGCCGTCGATTTCACGCCCACGGTTCCTCACGACCACGATTCCAAGGAGAACCCCATGAGAATCTTCCCGACACTCGGTATCCTCGCCATGACCGCCGCGTGCGGCCAGTTCGTCACCGCCCAGCCCCCGGAGCGGCGCGACGGGCCGCCGCCCGAGCGGCGTGACGGCCTCCGCGACGCCCTCGACACCAACGGCGACCACGAACTCGACGCCGAGGAGATCAAGAACGCCGCCGAAAGCCTCGCCAAGGCCGATCGCAACGGCAACGGAAAGATCGATCACGAAGAGTTTCGCCCGCCGCTGCCCCCCATCCCGCGCGGCGAAGGTGGATTCCGTGGACCGCCGCCTCCGGATCGCGAGTCCGAAGGCGGGCCGCCGCGCGAGGCGGGCGGGGAGCCGCGCCGGGCCCGTGAGGGGCGGCCGCTGCGCGACGGCGCGGTCCGCGGCGAGGCCAGGCCCCCGGCCGAGGGCGGCCCGAGCCCGGAGCGGTTCGTGGAGCGGGCGATGACCTTCGACGCCGACGGCGACGGCAAGCTCGACCGCGCCGAGATGGAGAAGTTTGCCGTCGAGGCCGTGCAGCGGCTCCGCAGCGGCATGGCGGCTCGCGGCATGGGCCCGGCGGCCGAGCGCGGCGAAGGATTCCGCCCGGCGGACGGCCCGCGGCGCCGGCCGGAGGCGGGCGAAGGTGGCGAGCGGCCGGAGCGGCCGCGTCGCCCGGAGTGAGGCAGGGTATGCTCGGCGGGACATGAACCATCCCGCCGAGCTGCTCCCCGCCCGTCCCGCCGAAGCCCACGCGCTCGCGATCGCCCGCACGCTGCCCGGTCGCCGGATCGTCTGCACGACGGCCGGTCGCGGTCAGGCGGCGCATGCCCTCGCGGCCGAACGGCCGGAGGCCACGGTGGTGGCCTGGTTTCACGACCTCCATCCCTGCACCGCGGCCCGGGCCTCGTGGGCGCCGGCAGCGGCGAACCTGGCCGCCGAGTGCGTAGCCGACATGCCGGCCGGGCCCTACGACCTCGCCGTCGTGCCGCTCGCGAAGGCCGGCGAGGCCGAGTTCTCCCGCGACGTCCTCCAGGCCGCCCTCCAGAACCTCGCGATCGGCGGCCACCTCGTCGCAGCCATCGACAATCCCCGCGACAAGTGGCTCCGCGAGCAGCTCGCCGAGACGGGCGAGACGATCCGCGTGCGGCCGGTGGAGGGGGCCGATCGCAAGGCGAAGTCGGGCACTATCGCCTACGTGGTCGAGAAGACGCGGGAGCTGGCGAAGGTTCGCGACTTCACCTGCGAGATCGTGTTTCGCGATCGCGAGCGGCTGCTCACCGCGTTCACGCGGCCGGGCGTGTTCGCCCACCGGCGGATCGACCCGGGCGCCCGGCACCTGCTCGGCGCGGTGGACGTCGCCGCGGAATCACGGGTGCTCGATATCGGGTGCGGGTCGGGCTGTGTGGCCCTCGGCATCGCGGCCCGCGATGAGAGCGTGCACGTGCACGCCCTCGACTCCTCGGCCCGGGCGGTCGATTGCACGCTGCGGGGCGTGGCCGCCAATGGCCTGACGAACGTCACGGTCGCGCTCGAGGCGGAGGGCCGAGTGCCCGAGCCCGGCTCGTGGGATCTCGCCCTGGCGAACCCTCCCTACTACTCCGACTTCCGGCTCGCGGAGCTGTTCGTCGAGGCGGCCCGGCTGGCCCTCGCCCCCGGAGCCACGCTCTTGGTGGTCACGAAGCAGCCGACGTGGTACGTCGAGCATCTGCCGCGGATGTGGTCGAGCGTGGCCCGCGAGGACGTGAAGGGCTATCACCTGATCGAGGCGGTCCGGCCGTGAAGGCTGTCGCCCCAGCAAGCCCAATCGCGTCGGCGATGGGGATGACGGCCTGCTGCACGAGCAGGCTGCTGGCTCCTGCGTGATGCGAGGGGCTGCGCCTCCAGGAAGCCCAATCGCGTCAGCGATGGGGATCGTGTCGCGAGGCGAGGGGCGATCGTACCGCTGACGCGGTTACGCTTCCTGACGCGGCCGGCTAGCGGTTCACGTGCACCACGGTCGCCGGCGGAAAGCCGTTGAAGTGCGTGCTGCTCGCGGCGGAATAGGCCCCGATGTTCTCGCTGTAGAGGTAGTCGCCGATCTCGAGCTCGGGCAGCTGCTCCGAGAGGCTGATCGTGTCGAGGGCGTCGCACGTCGGCCCGAACACGGCACAGAGCTGCGGCGCGCCCTTCTTGAAGCTCTTGAGGTGGTAGGTGCAGTGGTCGAAGATCACGCCGGAGTAGGTGTGGTACACGCCGTCGTCCACGTAGTAGCCGAGCTTCTCGTTGCGGAACGCCTTGCCGATGATCTTGCAGACCGCCGTGCCGGCCGAGGCCACGAGGAACCGGCCTGGCTCCGCGAGAATCTCGATCTCCTTGGGAAACAGCCGGTCGAGCTCGTGGTTGATCGTCTTGGCGAGGGCCGAGAACTTCGGCACCGTGGCGTCGTAGGCCGCGGGAAACCCGCCCCCGATGTCGAGCAGCTTGAGGTTGAAACCCCGCGACTTCGCCTCGGCGAAGATGTTGGCGCAGAGGTGGATCGCCTGGATGTAGTTCTGCGGATTGGTGCACTGGCTGCCCACGTGGAACGAGAGCCCCTCGACCACGAGGTCGTGCTCGTGGGCATACTTGATCAGGTCCACCGCCTCGCCCGGCAGTGCGCCAAACTTGCTGGACAGCTCGACCATCGAGCCGGTGTTGGGCACGCGCAGCCGCAGTGCCAGCCCCGCATGCGGGGCGTGCTTGGCGATCTTCTTGACCTCCTCGTGGTTGTCGTAGGTCACCAGCGGCTTGTAGCGGTCGAGCTCCTCGAGCGTCTCGACGGGCTTGATCGGATTGGCGTAGATGATCTTGTCCCAGATGAAGTCCTGCCGCTGCTTCGCCGGGAGCTTGGCGATGTAGTGGTAGACGGTGCGAAACTCCTGGATGCTCGCCACGTCGAAGCTGCCACCGAGCTCGTAGAAGGTCTTGACGATCGCCGGATCGCTGTTGACCTTCACCGCGTAGTAGACCTGCACGCGGGGGAAGTGCTTGCGGAACAGCGCGTAGTTCTTCCGCAGTTCGGCGTGGTCGACGACGAACAGGGGCGTGCCGTGCTGCTTGACGAGTTCGAGGAGAGACTTTTGATTCACGCGTGGTGCCTACCTTCTGGAAATGGCTGGACCGAAACCGCCGGCCGATTCACTGATACGCAGTTCCGCCGAGAATGTTCGCCGGAGCGCGGGCGGCAGTATATCGGGTGGCGTCCTGGCCGTGGCCGCGGCCGGATGCCGCTGCGGACGAAAGTTGCGGCGTAGCCCTCGGTTCAGCCTTGCGGGGCGGCGCATGCCGTCGTAGGGTGACTGGATGATGTCGGGACGACGAATCTCGGGTGCGAGAATCGGGGTGCTGCTCGCGGTG
>JBBAVS010000123.1:0-4367 GCA_040397585.1 Pirellulales bacterium | reverse complement strand
GGTGCTGCTCGCGGTGGCGCTCGGCGGAGGTGCGCCGGCGGTGGCCCAGGTGCCGGCTGTCATGTACCACGCCCACGCCAACTTGGGCTACGTGCGCGAGAACTTCACGGCCCACCTCGACTATCTGGCTGCCAACTCATTCTCGACGATCACGCTCGACCAGTTTTACGAGTGGCGGGTCAACGACGGGATTCTGCCCTATCGGCCAATCATGCTCACGGTGGACGACAACTACATCCTCGGCTACACCGAGATGTATCCGCTGCTCGCCGCCCGCGGCATGGTCGCCACGAACTACACCCACACCCGGGGCATCGGCATCGGGTTGCCAAAGGCGTCGTGGCAGCAGGTGACGGAAATGGACACGGCGGGCGTGTTTCTCGTCGAAGCGCATACGCAGACCCACCCTCGGCTCACCACCATCACGACCACCCAGGTACGGCAGGAGGTGGTCGGGGCGCGACAGGACATCGCGGCCAATGCGGGCGGCAAGGTGAGCAACCACTTCGCCTATCCGTACGGTAGCTACAACGCCACGGTGATCGCGGAACTTCAGGCGGCTGGTTTCAAGACTGGAATGACGACGAAGCCGGGGCTGAACACGAGAACCACCCCGCTGTTCGAACTTCAACGGTGGGGCGGTGATGGCAAGAATCTGACGACCTTTCTGGCGGATTCGGGCCTGGGCACGCTCCCGCCGTCGCCCCCCGGGCCGGGATGGATTCTCGATGACGCCGATCCAGCCGCTCTTCCCCGGGGGGCGGGTTGGACGGCGCTGAGCAGTTCCTCCTCCTATCAGGGAAGAAGTCTCGTCGGCACCGGTGGATCGGCCTCCAGCGTCCGTTGGGCGGCCCACCTTCCCGACGCCGGGACGATGAACGTTCAGGCCCGCTGGTCGGCGTCGAGCGATCGTGCCGCCAGCGCCACGTACACCATTCAGGCCGCCGACGGGCCACACGTGGTCACGGTCGATCAGCGTTCTCGCGGTGGCGAGTGGGTGTCCCTGGGCAGTTACTCGTTCGCCCCCGGCCAACCGGCGATTGTCACCCTCAGCGGACCGGCGGGGACACTCTCCGCCGACGCCGTTTGGTTCAAACCACTTGCGACACCGGCAGCCCCGCTCGACCTCGTCATCGACGTCGCCTCCGGGGTCAAAACGCAGGGTCAGGCGGGCCGCGGTTGGATGGGGCCGGAATGGTCATCGCTGACGAAGTCTGGCAGCGGCTTGCTCGTCCTCGATCGCACCAACAGCGTGGCCGGACCGCTCACAATCGCCGCCGGTGGCCTGCAGATAACCACCGCGGACGCCGTGGCGGCGATGTCGGGAATCGCGGTCGCGGCTGGAGCCTCGCTTGACGTCACCAGCATTGCCGGCGGCTATCAGGTGCCGGCCGGCCAGGTCATCGCCGGCAACGGTGTCATCGCCGGATCAGTCGTCTTTGGCCGTGGCTCGACCCTCTCGCCAGGCCTGGCAGCCGTGGTTCCGGTGAGCGGTGGCCTGCCGCCCGTAGCGGTGCCGGAACCCTCGGGTGTCATGGTCGTGGCCTTGGCGATCGCAGCCGCCATCACGGCCACGCTCAATCCGCTTCGTGCCGGTTTGCGGGGCGACAGGTGAGATACATCCCGAGCGCCATCAGCATGCCCGTGAGCGCGTACGACAGCACGTACTTCATGCCGCCGAACCCAACCGACGGCGCCGCCGGCTGTGCCGTCGCCTGAACCTGCGGGGCGGCGGCAGCGGTGGCCTCGGCCCCGTTGGCCATCATCTGGTTGCGGGCGGCATTCGCCGCGCCCAGTTCGGTGAGCGACACCTGGCCGACGGCGACGGCGGGCCAGAGGAGGAGGGCCAGAATCGCTGCATGCTCGGTCCGAAGTCGTCGGGTCATCGTCGGTCGCCTTCGCGGAAGGTCGTCGGGCACATCCGCCACGCCGCTGGTGGCTCCGCTTCGTCACGCGGAATCGGAGCGGAGAGATTCGAACTCTCGACCTCTTGGTCCCAAACCAAGCGCGCTACCAACTGCGCTACGCTCCGAAGCCGCCGCAGTGTATCACGCCCGCCGGCTGATGGCCTGCGGCCCGGCGGTCACTCGCAAATGTGGTCGAGGATCCGCTGAAACTCGTCGAGGTCGGTGAACGGGATCACGATCCGCCCCGCCCCCTTGCCGTTGGCGTGCACCACCACCTTCACGCCGAGCGCCTGCCGGAGTTGGCTCTCGACCGCCGCCACCTGGCTCGACCGCCGCGTCGCCGGACGCCCCGGCTTCCGCTTCGGGGCCGACGGCACGCCGGCAACTCCCGGCTCGGGGGCCGGTGCCTCGCCGCCGGCGTCGGCGTCGGAGTCGCCGGCCTCCTCGCGGCGGATGATCTCCTGGATCTCCGACTCGACCGCCCGCACCGAGAGCCCCTCGGCGGCCACGCGATCGGCAAGCCGCACCTGCTCCGCCTCGTCGCCGAGGGGCAGGAGCGCCCGGGCGTGGCCCATCGAGATCGTGCCCGCGCGGAGCTTCTGCTGCACGCTCGCGGGGAGCTCGAGGAGCCGGATCAGGTTGGCCACCGTGGAGCGGTCCACGGCGAGCCGCTTGGCGAGCTCGTCCTGGGTGCAGTTCCAGGTGGCGAGATACTGCTTGAAGCTGGCCGCCTTCTCCAGCGCGTCGAGGTCGCGCCGCTGGAGGTTCTCGACGATCGCGATCTCCGACATCTGCCGGTCGTCCACGTCGAGCACCCGGACCGGCACCTTCGCCCAGCTCAGGAGGCGGGCGGCCGCGAGCCGTCGCTGGCCGGCGATCAGCTGGTAACGATCGCCCCGAGCCCGGACCACGATCGGCTGCACGAGCCCGTGGGCGCGGAGGCTGTCGGCGAGTTCCGCCAGGTCGGCGTCGTCCACCACGGTCCGCGGCTGCCAGGGATTCGGATCGATGGCGGCGGGCGACACGTCGCTGGTCGGGAGCGTTGCGGCCGCCTGCTCGACCTCCTCGGGAGCATGCAGGATGAGCCGCGCCGCCCCCGAGCCGAGGCCGGCCGGCGGGACCGGCCGCACCGGCTGGGCGGCGAGCGCCGCGGTGCCCTGCGTGGCGGGGGCCTGGTCGAGCCCCGCCCGTCCCAGGAGTGCTTCGAGCCCACGGCCCAGACGGCGTTCCCTACTCACAGTCGCGTACCTCCATGCAGAGTTCCGTGTAAGCCCGCGCTCCCGGCGAGCGCGGCGCGTAGTCGAGCACGCTCACCGCGTGGCTCGGGGCCTCCGAGACGGCGACGTCGCGAGGGATCACCGTCTCGAAGACGATCTCCCCGAAGAAGTCGCGGACCTCGGCTTCCACCTCGGTGGTGAGTTCCAGCGACGCATCGTGCATGGTGAGCACGATGCCGCTGAAGGAGAGCCGGCCGGGCTTCTCCTGCATCACGTCGCGGATCACCTCGATCATCTGGGTGAGTCCTTCGAGCGCGAAGTATTCGCATTGGATCGGCATCAGCACCTCGGTGCTGCCGGCGAGCGCGGTCCGCGTCAGGTCGCCGATGCTGGGCGGGCAGTCGATCAGGCAGTAGTCCCACGCCGCCAGGCCGAGGCCGAGGTGCTGTTCGAGCACCGCCGCGCCCGCCCGAGCCTGGGTCGCGATCCGCTCGACGTCGCGAACGCTCCGGCTGCCCGGGAGCACGAACAGGTTGGCGAGCGACGTGGCCACGATCGAGTCGGCCAGCGGCGTCTCGAGCACCAGCGGGTGCGTGGCCGCGGGCACCACGCCGAGGCCGGTGGTCGCGTTGCACTGTGGGTCGAGGTCCACCAGCAGGGTCCGCTGGCCGCCATGGGCGAGCGCCGCCGCGAGGTTCGCGGCGGTCGTCGTCTTGCCGACGCCGCCCTTCTGGTTGGCCACGCAGAGAATCCTTCCCACGCGCAGAATCCTTGCCGCCGCTTCCCGACGCACGTCGGGCACCATCCCGGTATCGGCCACTTCAGGCACAATCGTCACATCGCGCACGGAGCATCCGAGAACCGTCCCCGAGCGCAAGGTCACCGGGGCTGGTTTCACGTGAAACCGCCAGGTTTGCGCAGGCTTCGCAGGGCCCGCAGCCTGTGCGGAGCTCCACGTTTCACATGAAACGGCGGCGGGCGAGAGTGGGTGCAGGTTTGCAACCTGCACAAGCACTGGCCTGGGGCGCGGGGCACCGCAGGTTGAAAACCTGCGGCCACTTAAAAAACCTGCGGCCACTCTCCGGAAAAGTGGGTGCAGGTTTTCAACCTGCACAAGCACTGGCCCGGGGCCCGGGGCACCGCAGGTTGAAAACCTGCGGCCACTTTGAAAACCTGCGGCCACTTTGAAAACCTGCGGCCACTCAGGAAGCCGGAGGGCTGCCTTCAGTCGAGCGGGTTGAAG
>JBBAVS010000122.1:0-10780 GCA_040397585.1 Pirellulales bacterium | reverse complement strand
AACCTGCGGCCACTTTCGGAGAGCTGCGGCCACGTGGCGACGGGCATGGGTAGTCCCGAGCCTGGTGAACGTGCCAGACTCATGCGTGATCTGTCTCACGGGCGGGCTCGTGGGACAGGGCGGCGAAGCGCGCGAGCAGACTCGCGGCCTCTCCGCTGTCGATCGCCTGCTCGGCGAGGTGGCGGGCCGCCGGCTTGTCGGGGGCGCGGCCGGCGGCCCAGAGCACTGCGGCCGCGTTGAGGACGACGACGTCGCGCCGCGGGCCTCGGCCACCGCTGAGCACGTCGCGGATCGCCGCGGCGCTCTCCTCGGGCCCCGCCACCTCGAGGTCGGCGAGGGCCGCCGGCGGCGCCGTGGCGAGGCCGAAGTCCTCGGGTGTCCACCGGCTGCGGACCGTGCCGGTTGGCGTCACGTCGATCACGTCGGTCGGCCCGAACAGGCTCACCTCGTCGAAGGCCGTGCCAGCCGCGGGATCGTGGCCCACGTGGCCCGAGACGACGACCGCGCGGGTGGCGCCGAGGAGCCGGGCCGCCTCGGCCATCGGCTCGCGGGCGGCTGGCCGGCCCACCCCGATCACCTGCACCGCCGCACCGGCGGGATTGCACAGCGGGCCCACGAGGTTGAAGACGGTGGGGCGTCCGAGGCTGCGGCGGAGCGGGCCGACACGGGCCATCGCCGGATGGTGCACCGGGGCGAGGCAGAAGCAGAGCCCGAGTTCCGCGAGGCAGTGGCCGCTCACGGCGGGCGGCGCATCGACCCTCACTCCAAGTCGCTCGAGTACGTCGGCCGACCCGGTGCGGCTGGAGACGGCGCGGTTGCCGTGCTTGGCGACCGGCTGGCCCGCGGCGGCGACGACGATGCCGGCCGCGGTCGAGATGTTGAACGAGCCCGACCCATCGCCGCCGGTGCCGCAGGTGTCGGCCACGGTCGTCGCGCCGTGGGCGACCGCCAGCATCCGGCCGCGGAGCGCCGCCGCGACACCGGCGATCTCGGTGGCCGATTCACCGAGGTCCGCCAGGGCCACGAGCCAGTGGCCGAAGACGTCGAGATCGATCGTGCCGGCGAGCACCCCCTCGATCAGGTCGCGGACGTCCCCTGCCGGCCGCCGTGCGGCCCGCCGCAGGTCGTCCGTCCAGGTCGCGACATCGATGGCGGACGGACTCGACGGGGTGGCGGGGGCGTCGCTCATGGGAAACGTGGGCTGCCAGGCCTTGGGGAACGCGGTTTGGGATACGATTGCGGAAGGCAGGCCAACCGCCGGCCGCCGCCCGTTTCAAAGCCTACCCGACGACCGAGGAGCTCCGCTGCCGTGCCCCCCTCCACGCCCCGCAAGGTGATCATCGACTGTGATCCCGGGATCGACGACGCCACGGCTCTCGCCATGGCGCTGTTCGACCCGCGGCTCGAGGTGGTGGCGGTCACGGCGGTCGGCGGGAGCGTGGGATCCGAGCGGGCGACGGCCAACGTGCAGTCGTTGGTCTCGTTCCTCGACCCGCCGCGACTGGCCCGCCTCGGCGTCGCCCCCGGAGACGCGGCCAGCGTGGCGACGTCTCCCGGGTTTCACGGTGCCGACGGCCTCGGTGGAGCCGAACTCCCCCGCGTGCAGCTCCACGGCGGACATCCCTCGGAGAAGGTGATCTGGGAGTGTCTCAAGGCGCACCCGCGTGAGATCACGATCCTCGCCCTCGGTCCGCTCACCAACGTGGCTCGCGTGTTCCAGCGGGATCCGTCGATCGTCGAGCTCGTGGCCGGCATCGTGATCTCCGGCGGCACGGTGCATGCCGCGGGCAACGCCTCGGCCGTGGCCGACTTCAACTTCCTCACCGATCCGGCGGCGGCCCGGCTCGTGATCCGCGAACCGCTGAAGAAGACGCTCGTGCCGTTGGAGACGACGTCCCAGGTGATGCTCGGCTTCGAGTTTCTCGACCAGCTGCCCCGCGAGTTCTCCCGGGCGGGCCAGTTGCTGCGGCGGATTCTGCCGCACGCCTTCCGGGCCCATCGCCAGCTTCTCGGCAGCGAGGGGATCTGGCTGCACGACGTGGTCAGCCTGGTGGCCCTGACCAATCCGGAGCTCTTCGAGAGGACGGCCGTTGCCGCCGACGTGGAAACCGCGGGGGAACTCACCGCCGGCATGCTGGT
Source organism: Pirellulales bacterium (assembly GCA_040397585.1). Classification (GTDB taxonomy): domain Bacteria; phylum Planctomycetota; class Planctomycetia; order Pirellulales; family UBA1268; genus QWPN01. Next base: position 8,641 of record JBBAVS010000122.1, on the reverse strand, counting down.
CGTCGATCGGCGGCAGACGAGCCTCGCGCGGGCGAACTGCGACCTGCTCGTCGGCTGCGACGCGGCGGCCGTCACCGACTGCATCCTCCGCAGCTTCGCCACCGCGGCCGACGCCACGTGACCGGATGTGGGTGCAGGTTTTCAACCTGCACAGGGAGACGCTGGACCTGGGTTTCCGCAGGTTGAAAACCTGCGGCCACTTTCGAACCGGAGGCTATTTCGGAAACACAGGTTGAAAACCTGTGCCACTTTCAAACCTGCGGGCACGTGGAGACCGCCGATCACTCGAAGTCTTTGCGGCTCGCCACCTTCATCCGCACCGGCATCCGCTCGCGGTTGCGGAAGATCACGAGCTCCACGACGCTGCCGAGCGGCGTCATGCCCACCATGCTCATCAGGTGGTCGTCGTCCTCGACCGGCCGGCCCTCGTATTCGAGGATCACGTCGTCGGGCCGGATGCCCGCCAGGTCGGCCGGGGCGCCCTGCGTGATCGTCTCCACGCGGGTGCCCACCGGCCGCACCATGCCGAGGCGGTCGGCTTCGTGCTGCTCGAACTTTTTGTCGAGGGCCACGCCGAGATAGGCCCGGGGCACGGTGCCGTGCTCGATCAGCTGCCCGGCCACGAAGATCACCATCGGAATCGGGATGGCGAACCCGATCCCCTCGCTGCCGCCGGAGTTGCTGGCGATGCAGGTGTTGAGGCCCACCACCTCGCCGCGGAGATTGACCAGCGGCCCGCCGCTGTTGCCGGGGTTGATCGCCGCATCGGTCTGGATGAAGTCCTGGAACTTGACGTTGCCCTCCCCGAGCTCGAGGTCGCGGCGGCCCTTGGCCGAGACGATGCCGAGGGTGACGGAATGCGAGAGGCCGAAGGGGCTGCCGATGGCGAGCACGGTGTCGCCGATCCGCACGGTGTCGCCCTCGGCGAGCCGCGCGGGCAGGAGCTCGTCGGCCTCGATCTCCAGCACGGCGATGTCGGTGCCCGGATCGGACCAGAGCCGCGTGGGCGTGAGCTCGCGGCCGTCGTCGAGCCGGACCGCGATGTCTTCGAGGGCCGAGCGGTGCACGACGTGGCGGTTGGTGATCACCACGGTCAATCCCGCCAGCTGGGCGATCACACCGGAGCCGGCCTCGTTCTCGGTGGTCTTTCCGCTCCGCGGCCGGGCCAGCGGCTTGGTGGCGTCGATGTGCACGACGGCCGGCCTGAGCAGCTCCGTGAGCCGGCGGAGCTGCCGCCCCTGCGTCTCGAGCACCTCGGCGTCGCGGGCCGCCTGCTCGTAGAGCCGCTCCCGCTCCGCGGCCGACATCCTCACCGCCCGCATCGGATCGACGCGGCCGTCGCCGCGGACGACGGCCGGCCCGACCGGGGTGAGGGGCGGCTCGTCGGCCGCCGCGACAGGGGCCAGGGCCAGGGCCAGCGCGGCGGCCGGCAGCAGGAAGACGAGCGAACGACGAACGATCATGAATCCACCGCAGGAGGCAGGAGGCCCGTGGGCTTCCGCAGCATATCCCGGTGTGGTTTCAGTTTTCCAGTTCGCCGCTCACCGTCTCCTCGCCGGCCTGCTCCTCGCCGTAGCCCCGGTGGGAGGAGGCCGAACCACCCGACCGCTCGAGATCCCGCTGGCAGTCGATGCACATCGTCGCGTAGGGCAGCGCGTGGAGCCGGGCCATGGGGATCCGGCCGCCACACACCTCGCACTGGCCATACTTGCCGATCTTCATCCGCTCCAGCGCGTTCTCGATGTTGGCGAGTTCGCGGCTCTCCACCTCGGCAAGCTGGGAACTGATCTCGTCCTGGGCGGAGTCGTAAGCGGCGTCGATCACGTCGCCCGGCGATTCGCTGCGGAGTTCCTTGAGCAGCGAGAGGTCGCCGGCCAGCGCGCTGCGGAGGGCGTCGCGCCGCTTGACGAGGATTGCCCGCAGGTCGAGAAGCGAGTCTTTGCGTGCCATGGTTGCCGTCCCTTGCCCCAGCGGGGCGTTGCCGAACCGGCCGGAATCCCCCCGGCCGCAGCCAATACTACGGGGCCCGGGAGAGGATGGTTCACGCTGGGGAAATCGGCCCGACTGGGAGGGCGAATGCAGGGAAACGTGGCTCTGACACCTCGCGGGGGCGGGGGAAAGTTTTAGGGCTGGCGTGCCGGGGCCGCCGGGGCGATTGGCAGCTGGACCTCGGCGTATTTCAGCAGCCCCGGCACGAAAGGGCTGTTGTAGGCCAGGGTTCGGGGCGGACCGGCGGCGACCCACTCGGGGTGCTTTTCGAGCCAGTCCTGCAGTTTGGCCGTGAACTCGGCGAATCGCGCCTCGCGGTAGGAGCCGCGCACGCCCAGCGAGACGACGGTGGTCTCGGGGACGTCCTCCACCACCACGGTCGGGTCGGCGGGGTCGGGGCCGGGGGTGCCCGTCTCGGCCGAGCCGTAGAGAAAGGCCATCGAGGCCGTCCGGGGAGCCGCCCCGCCGCCGTCGGCCACGGCCATTTCCATCTCCACCGGCGCCGTCATGGCGATCTCGTGTCGCTCGATGTGGCGAAAGAGCTTCATGAACGAGCCGTCGTTGCCCCGGTCATCGCCGCCGGAACGGACGCGGGCAAGCCGGTGGGCGGGATAGGTTTTGACGACCACCTCGCCGACGGGGCCCGGTCCCGGAAAGCCGGCGGGAAGCTTCGCCTCGGAGATCATCATCGGCCTGCGCACGGCGTCCTCCGCGATGGCGATCGAGGCGAGGCCCAGGGGGAGTGCAGCGAGGGCAATCGCGATTCGCATGGCAAGACTCCTGTTGGCTGCATCATAGACCGGCGGCCGCGCCGATCGCCAACCCGCATCCGGCGCCGCTCCCGGTCAGCCCTGGTCGGCGGCGAGCCGCCGCCATGTCGCGAGCACGTCGTCGCGAGTGGTCGTGGCCCCGCCGATCGCCAGGCGGATCGCGAGGCGGCCGCCAACGCGGGCGTGCGTCAGGAACGCCGCACCGGTGGCGTTGACGCGGTCGAGCAGGCCCTGCGTGGCGGCATCTCCGGCCGCGCGGGCGAAGCAGACGAGCGCCAGGTTCGGCGGGAGGAGGAGGTCGAAGCGGGAATCGGCGGCCACGAGGTCGGCGAACTCCGCCGCCCAGGCGACGTGCCGCCGGATGTGGTCGCGGAGGGCCTCGGCCCCGAGCATCCGCAGCGTCATCCAGAGCTTGAGGGCCCGGAACCGGCGGCCGAGCGGAATCTGCCAGTCGCAGTAGTCGATCACCGCGCCCGACTCGCTCGCCCGATTGCGGAGGTACTCCGGCTTCATCGACAGGGCGGCCACGAGCGGACCGCGGTCGGCGACCCAGAGCGCGTGGCAGTCGAAGTTGACCAGGAGCCACTTGTGCGGATTGAAGCCCCAGCTGTCGGCGCCCTCGGCGCCGGCCACGAGCGGCCCGCGGAACTCGGGGCAGATGGCGGCCGCTCCCGCCCACGCGGCATCGACGTGGAGCCAGGCGTCGTGCCGCGCCGCGAGCGCCGCGATCGCGGGCACCGCGTCGATCGCGCCGCACGCGGTCGTGCCGACGGTGGCGACCACGAAGCACGGCACCCTGCCCGCGGCGCGGTCCGCGTCCATCGCGGCTGCGAGGGCGGCGGTGTCCATTCGCCCCGCGGCATCGAGGGGAATCCGCCGCAGCCCGGCGCGGCCGAGGCCGGCGATCCCGGCCGCTTTCTCGACGCTCGAATGGGCGTCGCTGCTGGCATAGGCCACGAGGGGTCGGTCGTCGGCCGCGAGGCCCGAGGCCAGGCGGCGCGCCGCCGTCGCCCGCTCGCGGGCGGCCAGCAGGGCCACGAGCGTGCCGCTCGACGCGGAGTCTTGGATCACGCCGCCGCCGGGCCCGTGGCTCGCGAACCGGTCGGGCAGTCCGAGCAGGTCGCGGAGCCAGTCGAGCACGTGCGTCTCGAGTTCGGTGCAGGCGGGGGATGTGGCCCACTGCATCCCCTGCACGCCGAGCCCCGCGGAGAGCAGCTCGCCGAGGATCGACGGGCCGCTCGTGCTCGCGGGAAAGAAGCCGAAGAACGAGGGGTGCTGCCAGTGGGTGAGGCCCGGCACGATGATCCGCTCGAGGTCGGCGAGCACGGCGGCGAGCCCTTCGGCCGCCTCCGGAGCTCGGGCCGGCAGCCGCGCGCGCACGTCCCCCGGCGCGACGCTGGGCATGATCGGCCGCCCCGGGAGCGTGGCCCAGTAGTCGGCGATCCAGTCGATCACCGCGCGGCCCTCGCGGCGGAACCGCTCGGGGTCGAATGCAGCGGGCGACGGAGGCGAGTCGTCGTTCACGACTCCCCCTGAGCGGTGAGCACGAGCCGCCGCGGGCCGCCGTGCGTGCGGTGCTCGCACAGGTAGATCCCCTGCCAGGTCCCGAGCCGCAGCCGGCCGGCGGTGATCGGGATCGTGACGGCGGCGCCGAGCAGCGAGCACTTGACGTGGGCCGGCATGTCGTCCGGGCCCTCGCAGGTGTGCCGGTAGGGGAGGCTCTCGGGCGCGAGCGTCTGAAAGGCCATCTCCAGGTCGGGGGGCACGTCGGGGTCGGCGTTCTCGTTGATCGAGAGGCTCGCCGAGGTGTGCTGGATGAAGACGTGGAGCAGGCCCACGTGAAACTCGGGCATGTCGCGGAGGGCCGCCTCGATCTCGGGCGTGATCAGGTGGAAGCCGCGGCGGCGCGGGGCCAGGCGAAGCTCGGTCTGGAACCAGGCCATCAGTCGCCGCTCCGGAAGCACCAGAGGATGCCGTCGTCGGAGGCGAGCACGACGCGGCCGGCGGCGATCGCGGGGCCGGCGCCGAACCCGCCGCCGGCGTCGAACTCCCAGGCGGGAGCGCCGCTCGCGGCGTCGAGGGCCGCGATGTGGCCGGCGGCGTCGGCGACGATCGCGACGAGCCGGGCGGGAGCGCCGTCCGGGCCCGTGGCCGTGACGACCGCGGGCGACGCCTCGACGCGGCCGCGCATCGGCCGCCGCCAGGCCCGCGTGCCGTCGGCCGCGGCGAAGGCCTCGATCGCCTTGCCGCGGTAGCCCACGATCGCCAGGCGGTCGGCGATCGCCGCGCTCGACCGATACGACTGTCCCGACGTGGTCGCAGCCGCCCGCCAGGCCTCGGTGCCGGCCACGACGTCGATCCCGAAGAACACGCCCCCTTCCGTGCCGAAGAACACGCGGTCGTCGAGCACCGCCGGCGTGGTGCCCGTCGGCCCGTCGATCGGAACGGCCGTCTGCTCCACGCCCGTGGCGGCGTCGATCACGTGCAGCTTGCCGTCGCAGCCGGCGAGGAACACCCGGTCGCCCGCGGAGGTCCGTGCGACCGTCGGCGAGCAGCGGATCTGGTCGGCGATCGCATGCTTCCAGATGACCGCGCCGTCGCCGAGCGCGAGGCAGGCGAGCGAGGCATCCTGGGAGCCGACGAGCACGCGCGGGCCGGCGGCCGTCACCAGGATCGTCGGCCCGCCCGAGATCTCCCCCTGCGTCTCGTACGTCCAGCGGATGGCACCCGTGGCGGCATCGAACGCCCGCACCATCCCGCCGTCGTCCCCCACCACGACGAGCCGCACGTCGCCCGCCGTGCCGAGGGCCGCCGCCGATGGAAACCCGGCGTCCTTCGCCACGAACGACCAGCGGTCGGCGCCGTCGGCGAGCGCGACGGCTCGGAACGTGCCGTCGAGGTCCCCCACGAAGACCACGCCGTCGCCGATCACGGGCACCGCGCCGAACGCCGTCCCGTCGAACTCGCGGTGCCAGGCTTCGGCCAGCGGCAGCACGAGCGTGGCCGCCGACGCGCCCGTGCCCGCGAGGCAGCCCCGGGCCATCGGCCAGGCGTCGATGGGGGCCGCGGTCTCGTCGGCGCCGAGGGCAGCCGCGGCGAGCACGAGGCCGCCGAGCAGGCTCGCGAGCGTTTTCATCGCGCCGCCTCGTAGAGCGCCGCCAGGTCGGCCGCCGCCACCGGCCGCGGATTGAAGCCACCGGTCCACTGAGTGGCAGCGGCGGTGGCGAGGGCGGAGATGTCCGGGGCGTCGATGCCGCATCCATGAAGCGACGTCTTCAGCCGCGCCGTGGCGAGGAGTCCGGTCAGCCAGTCGCCGAGCGTGCCGGCGGCGTCGGCCGGAGTGGTCGCGATGCCCACGTCGGCGAGCAGGGGGGCGTAGGCGGCGCCGCAGGCCGGGCCGTTGAAGCGGACCACGTGCGGCAGCATCACGCCGACCGCCTGCCCGTGGACGACGCCATGCGCGGCGGTGAGCGGATTGGCGAGGGCGTGGGCCGCGCCGAGCATGGCGTTCTCGATGGCGAAGCCGGCCAGTGCCGCGCCGAACTGCACCGCCGACCGCGCATCGATGCTGCCACCGCCGCTGACCACGTGCGGCAGGTTGGTCGCGAGCAGCCGCCAGGCCTCGCGGGAGAAGGTCCGCGAGGCGGGCGTGGCCGCCGTGCTCACGTGGCTCTCGACGGCGTGCGCCAGGGCGTCGACGCCCGTCAGGGCGGCGAGCGAGAGCGGCTGCGTGAGCGTAAGGTTGACGTCGAGGATCGCGACCCGAAAGGCGGCCCGCGGGTCGCCGCAGGCCATCTTCATGCCGGTTTCGTCGTCGGTGATCAGGGCGAACGACTGCGTCTCGCTGCCGGTGCCCGCGGTGGTCGGCACCGCGATCGACGGCAGCATCGGCCCGGTCGCCGTGCCGCGTCCGCGGTAGTCGCGCATCCGGCCGCCGCAGGAGTGGAGGAAGTTGATCCCCTTCGCGCAGTCCATCGAGCTCCCGCCGCCGAGGCCCACGAGCAGGTCGGGCCGAAACGCCCGCGCCACCGCGGTGCCCGCCTCGATCTCCGCCGCGGAGGGGTTCTCCGTGAACGCCGAGAAGACCTCGGTGGCGACGCCCGCCGCGCGGAGCGATTCGATGCCGGCCGCGGTGTGGCCGCAGGCGACGATGCCGGTGTCGCTCGCCACCAGCGCCCGCGTCGCGCCAAACTCGCGGGCGACGGCGCCGAGCCGGTCGATGGAGCCCGGGCCGACCACGAGCCGCGTGGCGGCGGTGAAGCCGAACGTCAGGGGATCGAAGGGCGTCACGGAGACGTTCACCCCGCCGCCGCCGGCACCTGCAGGGCCCGCGACCGATAGAGGAAGTCGATGATGTTGCCCTCGTGGGGCTGGAGCCAGTCGAGTTTCGTGGTCGGGATCGGCCCGAAGTTCAGCCGGTCGATGTGGGTGCAGTCGATGAGGCGGGCGCGGAAGGCCGCGTCGTTCGTGATCGCGGAGCAGACGAGCGTGGGCCCGATCGACTCGAGCACCCGCTCCTGCGGGCACTCCACCACGCTCACGAACGGGAACATGTATTCGGCCTTGGCCAGCTCCGGCTCCGGGGTGGCGCAGTGCACCACCGTGGGCCGCAGCCAGCCGCAGCGCTGCCCTTCCACGAACCGATCGCCGTAGGCGGCCGTCATGTGCGTGACGCCGGCGGCTTTCAGGCCGCCCTCGATCTGGGCCCAGATCGCCTTCGCGGCTCCGGGAATCGTGAACGCGGCGAGTTTCGCCTCGGGATCGTCGGGCGGCTTGACCTCGATCGGCCCCAGCCGTTCCGCGATCGCCGCGGCGATCGCCTGCGTGTGGCGGCTGGCGTAGATCGCCGAGGCGTTGATGCAGCCGCGACCGCTGTTGATCGCCACGCTCTCGCACATCGTGTCGAGATACGTCGCCCAGTCGTCCACGCAGTCGTCGCCGAGGATGATCTTGGAGAACCCGGGCCCGTGCACCTGCACGCCGGGATTGCCGCGGTATTGCTCCACGGTCTTGGCGCTCCCGAAGATCATGCTGCGGCGGCAGCCGGTGAGGATCCCGGCGCCCACGTCGGTGGCTCCGGGATAGAGGCCGATCGCCTCCGCGGGGATGCCGGCCTCCACCATCGCGGCGGCCATGCGATAGGGCGTCCAGGGCTCCTGGCTGCCGGGCTTCATCACCAGCCCCAACCCCAGGGCGATCACGGGCAGCCAGAGCGTGTGCACGCCGGGCGAGTTCGAGGGGAGCACGAGCCCGAGCACCGACGACTGGGCCTGGTAGCTCACGGTCACGCCGCGGTGCTCGACGCCGTAGCCATTCCAGAGGACGTGGGTGTCGAGCCCGCGGGAGAGGGCGTCGAGAATCCGGTCCATGTTCGAGAGCACGAACATGTTTTTCTGCATGTTGGCCCGGCAGAGGCTCTCCGGCAGCCCGGTCGTGGCCGACTGGCACTTCACGAAGTCATCGGGCGACTGCTTCGTGTCGCCCACGGTGACCGTCCCGTTGGCGTAGAGGTTGCCCGCCGTCTGCAACCGCTCGACGATCTCCTCCGGATCGATCGCCAGCAGGGCCTTGCGGGCCTGCGCCGCCTTCTGCAGGTCGCGGCCCACGATGGCGCCACCCACCTGGCTCACCTCGGCCACAGGCTCGCCGGTGAGGAAGTGGACGAGCGTGTCGCGCTCCAGCGACTCGTAGGGCTTGCCGAAACGCCAGGCTGGCAGGTGCATGCGGGATTACCTTGGCTGGGGGAGCACGGACTGTAGCGTCGAGATTCTAGCCGATTCGTCGGCCCCGGCTCGGGGCTGCCCCTCGCTCGACGTTGCCATGGCGGAAAGTGGCCGCAGGTTTTCAACCTGCGGATCTTGGGCTTTGTGGCGTCGCGCGGC
>JBBAVS010000121.1:0-10949 GCA_040397585.1 Pirellulales bacterium | reverse complement strand
TGCACAAGAACGATCCCGGACTCGGACTCACCGCAGGTTACAAACCTGCGGCCACTTTGAGGACCTGCGGCCACTTTCAAAACCTCCGGCCACGTCAGAGTGGGGCGGGCAGGTCGCGGCGGCTGAAGATCCACGTGCCGAGGGCATATGCCGCCAGGCCGATGCCCAGGAGGATGGCGTCGTAGCGGAGGAGCAGCTGCCAGGCCTCGGCGTCGCCCCCCACGAGCCGCTGCGGCTCGTAGGCGTTGAACACCGAGAGGTAGCCCACCCAGCCGAGCACGCCGCTGAGCCGGCCGACGAGCTTGGTGAGGATCGCCGTCACGTAAAACCCGCACATGATCCCGATCGTCCGCCAGCGGTGGCTGTCGGCCGCCGACACGCAGGCGGTGAGGCCCGCCATGCAGACCATCAGGCCGAACACGTTGACCACGGCCGGCACGAACCGCTCGGGCTCCACCTTGCCCGCCCAAGGGCCGAGCGTCACCACCGACCACACCGAGGCGAGCAGCACACCGCAGAGCACCGCCGCCGCCGCGGTGGTCGCCAGGGCCTGCGTGACGAACACGGCCGACCGCCGCACCGGCGCGGCCAGCACCATCTCCATCGTGCCCCGCTCCAATGGCCCCGACACCGCATCGCTGCCCCGCGTGATGCCCCACACGGTCGCCGTCAGCACCACCACCGGATCGACGAACGCCAGGGCCACGCGGCCGGCGTAGGTGGCGACCTCGGAGAAGGGCACGCCCGAGAGCTTCTGCCAGTTCTCGGGGATCACCTTGAGGAGCACGTTCTGAAACGCCGGCATGTCGATCTGCGCGGAGAGCGAGAGGTAGAGCCAGGGGAACGCGGCCCAGAGCGCGGCCAGCGCGAGCACGAGTGCCCGCTGGTCGCCCCACGTCTTTCGCCAGATGGCGGTGTTCCAGAGCCAGCCGCCGGCGGGGGGCGGCAGGGCATCGCGGGCAGCGGTCGTCATGGTCCCGGCCTCAGGCAGACTTGTGAAAACGGTCGTACACGGCCTGCAGCCCGACGGGCTCGACGCGGACCTCGGCGATCGGCAGCGTGGACAGCCAGCCGAGTAGCGGGGCGAGGGGCTCCTCCGTCTCGAGCACCACGCGGCGGTCGCCGAGCAGCGTGGCGGCGAGCCGGCCGGCGAACTCCGCGGGCACGCCCGGAAATGGCCCGTGAAGCTCGGCGCGGATGCGATGGCCGCGGCGCAGGTCTTCGATCGACTGCTCGTGCACCACGCGGCCGGCGCGGAGGATCGCGACGTCGTCGCAGGTCTCCTCCACCTCGGAGAGCACGTGCGACGAGAAGATCACCGTGCGGCCGGCGGCCCGGGCCTCCCGCGCCAGTTCGAGCACGATCGACCGCGCGGTGGGGTCGAGGTTGGCGGTGGGCTCGTCGAGGATCACCAGCGGCACGTCGGTGGCCAGCACGACGGCGAGGGCGAGCTTCTGCCGCATGCCGGTGCTCATCCGCGCCACCTGCCGCGAACAGTCGAGGCCGAGCCGCTCGGCCACGCGGGTGGCCGCGTCGCGGCGGCACTCCCGCCTCAGTCCGGCAAAGAAGTCGAGCACGCCGTGGCCGTCCATCCGCCGGAAGAGCCGGGCCTCGCCCGGCAGGTAGGCGGTGCGGGCCCGCACCTCGAGCGACTGCGTCGCCGAGTCGAACCCGGCGACGGTGCTCGAGCCCGACGTGGCGGCGAGAAACCCGAGCAGCGTCCGCAGGAGCGTGGTCTTGCCGGCGCCGTTGGGGCCAAGGAGCCCGAAGATGGTGCCCTCGCGGACCTCCAGCGTGCAGCCATCGAGGGCCGCGAAGTCGCCGTACCGCTTGGTGAGGGCCGCGGTGCGGACGATCATCGCTGGCTCGGCATGGGGAGGGGGAAGGGCGGGGTGGCAACGCGGGCGACCGGCGGCACGGGCGGCCGCGTGAACTTCACGCCTGCCACTGCCGCACGAAATAATAGCCGGCCAGGGCGAAGCCGATGATGGCCACGATCCTCCGGAGCGTGGCGGCGGGGAGTTTTCCAGCCAGCCGCGAGGCCGCGAGGCTGCCGGCCATGCCCGCCACGGCCATCACCGCCGCATGCGGCCAGGCCACGTCATGGCTGCCGAGAAAGGAGCCGGCCACGAACACCGCGGTGGCGATGCCGTTGATGATCGTGGCCAGCGAGTTCTTCACCGCGTTGAGGCGGTGGATGTCGCCGAGTCCGAGCAGGCCAAGCATCGCGATCATCAGGATGCCGATGCCGGCGCCGAAGTAGCCGCCGTAGAGGCCCACGAGCAGCTGCAGCCCGCAGGCCGCGGCGATCCGGCCGGGCGCGGCGTCGCCGCCGCCGTGCGCCCAGGCCGTCACCTTCGGCTGGATCGCAAACAGTACCGCCGCCAGAAGAATCAGCCAGGGCACGAGGCCGTCGAACCACGCGGGGGGCAGCCGGAGCACGAGCAGCGTGCCGATGGCGCCGCCGATGAAGCTCGGCACCACGAGCCACCGCGCCCACGGCGGCAGGTCGGCCCGCTTGCCCCGCGAGGCCCAGGTGGCCACCGCGGCGGCGGGCCAGAGGCCGATGGTGCTCGTGGCGTTGGCGGTGACGAGCCGGCCGGGGTCGGGGGGGAGGATCGCGCCGAGCACCGGAAAGGTGAGGATCGTGCCGCCGCCGGCGATCGCGTTGACCGCGCCGGCGAGCAGCGAGGCCGCGGCCAAGACCGCGAAGCCGGCGAGACTGCCATCGCCAGCCATCAGGGCGCCCCCGGGGCCTTGGCCGCCGGCTCCGCCGCAAACCGGCCGCCACCGCAATCGATGAGCATGTAGCCCGCCCAGAGAAACGGATGCAAGGGCGCGGTGAGCGGCGCGTCGGGCGCGGGCTTCACCCGCGGCTCTTGCGCCGCGTCGGGCTCCTCGGCTCGCACCACGTCCACGGCCCGCTGCCACGAGGCCGAGGCGGGGGGCGGATCGGCCAGCGTGGCCTCGCGGAGATACTCGGTCATCAGATCGACGCACGACTTCCCGCCCGTCCGCCAGCGGCTGATCACCACCGTGCGGGCGCCGGCCGCGAGCAGGTCGGTGGCGGCGAGGAACACGTCTTCGCCCGGCCGCGTGGGCACGTTCTCCAGGCCGCCGGCCAGCGCCGTCTGCAGGCCGGGCAGGAGCACCTGCTGCGGCCGCTTTTGCGGTGGCCCCACCCAGTCACGGAAGTGGAGGGCTCCCTTGCCGGAGCCGAGCGGCACGAGCGGCCACCCGGCCACCGGGCCTTCGCCGCCGAGTTCTTCGAAGATCGCGAGGGTGTCGCAGGCCGAGGCGGCGACGGGGATCGGCAGCGGCCCGGCGGGCGAGAGCGGGATCACGCGGTCCACCGTCGCGGTGAGGTGCGCGAGCAGGGCGTCGGCATCGGCCGGCTTGTCGCTGCGGGCCATTCGCCCCGCGTGCACGCCCACGGGACCGGCCGCCTGCGGCTCGAACCGCATCACTGCCAGGCTCCGCGACGGCGCGTAGCGAATGCGGCAGACGTCGCGGAGCAGCAGGCCCCGGCCCGCTTCGTCGGCGCCGGGCCGGCTCGAGGCGATCGGCAGGAGCTCGAAGGGCACATACCACAGCCAGCCGTCGGGCACGATCACGAGCTCGTCGATGCCCTCCGCGAGCGTGACCCGCGAGTTCTCGAAGAGCATCCGTTCGATGCGTTCCGCGGAGCCGCGCCAGTCGCCCTCCGCCAGCCGCCCCGTCGGCACCGGCGCGGTGGGATCGAAGAGGCAGAGATCCTTGGCGAGCACCTTGATCTCCGCGGGCAGGCCGGCCGCCTGCCGCACCTGCCAGACGGCCTGCCGGTCGCGGGATTCGAGCACCGCGAACAGACCCGAGGCGGTCCAGTGAAACGAGAGCACCAACTGCCGCGGTTCGAGCCGGCGGCGGATCTCGGCCGCGGGTGTGAGCGGCGGGAAGTCGAGCGGCACGCCCTCGCGGCCCGCGGCGAGCGCGGCGACCGCCTGGCTGCGGGCGGCGGCGAGCGCGAGATACGTTTCCCAATCGGGCTTCGCGAGGGCCGCGTTGCCCGCCTGCTCGCCGCCGGGTCCGGCGGCGAGCGCCGCGGTGAACGTGCCGCGGAGCTGCGCCATGCGTTCGAGTGCGGCAGCGAGGTCGGGCCGCGCGCCCAGGAGCGCCGCCCGCCGCGCGGCTGAGGCGGGCTCGAGCCCCCGCGGATCGGCAGCGAGCAGCCGCTCCACCGCGGTCCGCCGGCCGCCGAGCGGCTGCGCGGCCAGCCAGCGGCGGCGGGTCGTGGCCTCCGCCGCCTCGATCGCCGCGTCGGTGCTGCGGCGGGCCGCCACGGCCACCCAGGTATCGAAGGCGTCGGGACGCGGCGCCGTGAGCACGGCGAGGGAGCCGAGCGGATCGGCGGCGAAGTCGCGCGGGCTCGGGTCGGCCAGGAGCGTGGCAAATAGGGCGTCGGCCTGGCGTTCGGAAAGTGCGGTCGAGCCGGCGGCGATCAGCTCGACGAGCCGGTTGGTCTGAAAGAGCCGGGGCGACCGCCCTCGGGCAATCTCGAGCGCCGCCTCGAGCCGCGCGTCGCCGTCGGGCACGTCGCCGACGGCATAGGTGGCCAGCGCCCCCGCGTAGGCCACCTCGGCGCCGAGCGTGCCACGGCCCGCGTCGCCACGCAGCAGCCGGCCGTCGATGTCCTTGAGGGCCGCGGTCGCCACCCGCGGGTTGCCCGCCGCCGCGAGCAGTTCGGCCTGCGTTGCCAGGAGCCGCGCCCGCAGCACAGGCAGCGTGCCCCGCGCCCACGTGCAGCCGTCCTTGATCGAGGCCGGCACACCCCGGCTGCCGGCCATCGCATAGGCCGTGGCGGTGAGGGCAAACGCCTCCTCGAGGGCCCGGGCGTCGCCGAAGTCGGCGGCGGTGTAGGTGGCCTCCTCGAAGAGCTTGGCGGCCCGCTGCGGCTGGTCGGCGTCGAGCGCCATGCGGCCGAGGATGATCAGGCCCCAGCTGGTCAGTCCGTGGTCGAGGCCGTTGCCCACGAGCAGCCCGCGGGTGAGCAGCGGTGCGGCGAGATCGTGCTTGCCTTGGGCCCAGTGGGCGGCGCCGAGCGCCACGTCGATCCACGACTGCGACCAGTGATTCGGAGGCGCGGGCCGGCGGGCGAGCGCCTTCGTCGCGGCGTCGAGCCCGGCACTCTGAGAGGCCAGGTCGCCGAGCAGCACCCGCTGGCGGTAGATGGCGATCACGAGCAGCCGCATGATCTCCTGCGGCCGCACCATCCGGTCGTAGTCGGCCGCGAGCACGCCGCCGCGCTGCAGCACCTGCTGTGCGTCGGCGGCCTTCTGCCGCATCGCCGCGGTCTCGGGGATGGCCGCGGGCGCCGCGTTGCGTTCGCTGCGGCCCCAGCTGGCCACGCGGCCGCCCCCGAGCGGCCGCAGCGGCGGCGCGGGAAACTGCACGGCAAGCAGCCACTCGCCGTGCGTGGCGAACGACAGCAGCGCCTCGTCGTAGCGGGCGACGGCCTCGCCGAAGGTGCCGAGCTCGTAGCGGCACTCGCCGAGCAGGGCGGCCGACGCGATCGAGTCGATCCAGCGCTGGCCCCCCACGCGGGCGCCGCCCTGATAGTCCTTGGTCGCCAGGTCGGCGGCTGCCGCGTAGTCGCCGGCCGCGAGGGCGTCGAGCGCGAGGTCGTGCGTCGGAGATGGCACGGTGGCCGCCGCACCGGGCACGCCCATGTTCGGCGGCAGCACCACCTGAGCAGGGGCGGTCGAGGCGGAGACGAGCGCGATGACGATGGCCGCGGCGAGACGACGCATGCCGTCGTTGTACACGGTGGGGGGCCATCGCGGCCTCGGCCCCACAGGTGGCAGGGTGGGGGAGCTCGGCTGCCGACCTGGAAACCTGGGTGGTTCGGGGGCGCGGTCGTGCGGGTCGTTCAAAGTTTGCGGGTCGTAGCGGCCGATAGACAAGACCGAGAAGGCTCGCATCCTGCCGGGCCGCCACGCCCGGCCCACGACGGACCATCCGCCATGAACACGACGACCAACTTCGCCGCCCGCCTCGGTGTTGCTCCGCGGATCCTGCTGGCGGTCAGTGGCCTGGCCGGCCTGTCGCTCACGGGCTGCCAGGTGGACGTGGGCGGGCAGACGCTCCCGAGTGCCTACTACCTCCAAGACGACATCCAGTACTTCCCCGCCGGACCCGAGTTCAAGCTCTCGAAGGAAGCGGCGGCCCAGAAGGCCTACAAGAAGGAAATCGGGGCCGACGGCTGCGGCGGTAACTGCGGCGGCACCTGCGGCAGCTGCGGCCACTAGCGGCGCGTGGAAAAAGCCCTCCATGGCCTTTTTCCCCTTGGTCGACCGCCGCGGGCCGGCCCCTTGCAGCCCCCATCGGGATCGCTAAACTGCTGCGTCGTGGGATGAAGACCCAAATCGAGACGTTTTCCAGCGTTCTCGTGGGTTTGAAGCCCAAATGACCTCTGGCGGCCACTTGGACGGCCTGCCGGGATCCCCGCGGAGGCGGGCAGTTGGCGCGAGCAACCGACCATGGCCACGGCGGCCGACCTGCTGATCGGCGAGTTCGTCCGGACGCTCGACGAGCGGTTCCGGCTGGCGATCCCGCCGGAGCTGATCGATCCGCTCCTTGCTGCCGGGCCGAAGCTCGTGCTCGCCAAGGAGCGGGCCGGCTGCCTGTCGCTCTGGTCGTCGGCCCTCTGGAAGCCGCGGCTCGATGCCGCCGTAGACGTTGTCCGCAGCAAGCTGCAGGCCGGCCTGCTCGCCCAGCGGATGGGCCAGGTGCAGGAACTCGGCCGGCTCCTCTCCACCCGGCAGCAGACGCTCTCGCTGGCGGGCCGCTCGCGGCTGGTGGTGCCCGAGGGGTTTCGCGACTTCTTGGGCGTGGAGCCCGGCGGCAGCCTGATGGTGGTGGGGGCTGCGGTGTGCGTGGAGCTCTGGCAGCCCGCCGCGTGGACCGCCTACGTGACCAGCGAGATGCCGGGCTTCCGGCAGCGGATCGACGACCTCACCGCCTGACGAATCACACGACGACACTCGGCCATGCCCGGATGGAGGAGTAGGTTTTTCACTGTCGGTTCCATCCGGTCAGGAAACTCAACCACGGAACGGGGCCCCACAGCACGGATGCTGCCGCGGGACCTCCTCCGGGCATGGCCTTTCGATAGCAGCCGCGACGCGGGCCCTACGCGAGCGGATGGGGGCGGTCGCCGAGCGGCAGCTCCACGCGGCGGCCGGTGAGCGCCGAGGCATAGACCGCCGCAGTCATCTCGACGGTGGTGCGGCCGGCATACATCCCCGTCTCCGGCTCGCGGTCTTCGGCGATCGCGTCGAGCAGGTCGAGCGCCGCGCGGCGGCCCCAGCTGGCCCGTTCGGCGGCGCGGTCCACGTCTTGCTCCGGGAGCGGTGAGCCGAGTCCCTCGGGGCCGATCAGCTGCCACGGATAGTCTTTCTCCATCCGCCAGAGCGGGGCGGCGCGGAAGTAGGCGTGGGGCACGAAGTCGGGCCGGATGTGGATCGCCCCGGCGCTGCCCACGATCGTGAGCCCGAAGGAGGGCTGCTTGAGCCCCGCGTCGCGGACGCTCGCGAAGTGGCCGATCGGCCCGTCGGCGAGGCCGAACATCGCCGCGAGCGCGTCGCCGGCGATCGGGCCGAGGCCCTCGGGCCCGGCCACCGCATCGGCCTTCGTGATCGGCCGGCCCCCCTGGGTGACCGTGGCCATGCACCACTGTGGCGCGCCGCCGAGGTCGGCCATCATGTCGAGCACGTGGCAGCCGAGCACCGCGAGGTCTTCGCCGCCGCCGCGCTTGTCTTCCTTGCCACGGGCCCGGATCTCGAGCACCTTGCCGATGCGGCCGTCTTCGACCAGGTCTTTCGCCGCCGCATACGACGGCGCGTGGCGGTTGACGAAGGCCAGGGCGAGCTTGGTGTTGGCCTTCGTGCAGGCGGCGATCACGGCATCGGCCTCGGCGGGCGACCGCACGAACGGCTTCTCCAGGAAGATCCCCTTGGCGCCCCCCTCGGCGGCGGCGATCGCCATCTCGGCGTGGCAGTCGATGTGCCGCATGCAGATCGCGACCACGTCGGGCTTCACCGCGGCGAGCATCGCCCGCCAGTCGCGGTGGGCCGTGCCCGGCTTGGTGGCGTCGAGCTTCAGCCGCGCCACCGCCTGGCCGAGGCCCGCCTCGTCTTCGTCGGCCACGGCCACGAGTTCGGCCGCCTCGACGTCGCGCCAGAGTTCGTCGATCGCGTGTCCCCAGTCCCCGCGGCCCGTCCGCCCGATCACCGCCACCCGGAGAGGTTCCATCTGAGTTCCCTTCCCTTGAGGATCGTCGCCTGAGATGCTGCACTTCGCTTATCGTACCCGTCTGGCCGCCCAGTGCGGCGGTCCCGCATGGCACACGGCCACTCCCATTCCCATGGCTCCGGCTGCTCGCATGGCCACGGCCTCGCGCCGGCCGCGCTCGACCGGGCGATGGCGGCGGGCGTGGCCCTCAACACGCTCTTCGTGGTGGCCGAGGTGGTGGCGGGCGTGGCAGCCGATTCGCTCGCGCTCCTGGCCGACGCGGGCCACAACGCCGGCGACGTGCTCGGCCTCCTCCTGGCCTGGGGCGCGAGCTGGCTCGCCCGGCGGCCGCCGTCGCGCCGCTACACGTGGGGGCTGCGGCGGGCCACGATCTATGCGGCCCTCGCCAATGCCGTGCTCCTGCTGCTCGCCTGCGGAGGGATCGTCTGGGAGGCCGTGCATCGGCTGCGGGAACCGGAGCCGGTGGCGGGGCCAACGGTGATCGCGGTGGCGGCCATCGGCGTGGTGATCAACACGCTCACGGCCCTGCTCTTTCTCCGCGGCCAGGAGGACGCCAACGTCCGCGGCGCCTTCCTGCACATGGCGGCCGATGCGGCGGTGTCGCTCGGCGTGGTGGTGGCGGGGGTGGCGATCGCCCTCACTGGCGCCCCGTGGATCGACCCGGTGGCCAGCCTGCTCGTGGCGGCCGTGATCGTGGCGGGCACGTGGGGGCTGTTTCGGGAGAGCGTGGACCTCGCGCTCGACGCCGTGCCCCGCGGCGTGGATCCGGAGGCGATCACGGCGGCGCTGGCCGCCGTGCCGGGTGTGCGCGAGGTGCACGACCTGCATGTCTGGGGGGCGAGCACCTCCGAGATCTCGCTCACGGCCCACCTCGTGGTGCCCGACGCCCTGGCCCGTGACGACGCGCTCGCCGCCGCCGAGGCGGTGGTCCGCGAGCGGTTTCGGGTGGCCCATGCCACGATCCAGATCGAGGGCGAAGCCGCCTGTGCCGCGTGTCGCCAGCGGCCGGCGGAGTCGCTCTGAGGCGGCGTGAGGGCGGCCTTCGGCGCCTCGCGGCGAGCGGCCGAGGCACGGTGGCACCGATCGTATCGATCGCGCCGGCCCGTGGGTGACGATCGGGTAGAGATGTCGCCCTGGGGCGACTTTGCCGTCGCCATTTTGCGACCTAAAGAATCCTGTGCGGATCTCCCGCGCCCACCGCTCAGGAAGGCCCCATGTCGCTTCGCCCCGATTCGTCGCCGCGCCCTGCCCGCATCCTCGTGGTGGATGACGATCGGCGGTCGGCCTCGGCGACGGCCCAGTGGCTCTGTTCGTGCGGCTGGCATGCCGTGGCCGTGGGGACGGTGGCCGAGGCGGTGCGGCTCGCCGCCCGCGGCGGCCTCGGGGGCTGCCTGATCGACGCCGGCTTGCCACACGGCGGGGCGGCGGTGGTGGCCGCTGCGGCCCGCGCGGTGGCGCCCGCCGTGGGCGTGGTGGCGATGATGCCGGCCGACGACCTCGCGCCGCCGCCGGCCTGGAGCGATGCCGCCGTCGCGCTTCCCGCGAGCGATCAAGCGCTCGTGGCGGCGCTCGACCGTGCGCTCGAGGCGGGAGTGCGACGGGCCGCCGTGCCGGTGGAGTCGCCGGTGCTCGGCAGTCATCCGGCGATCGCCCGGATTCTCGATATCGTGGATCGGGTGGCGGCCACGCCGGCCACGGTGCTCGTGACCGGCGAGAGCGGCACGGGCAAGTCGCTGCTCGCGCGGGAGATTCACCGGCGGAGCGGCCGCCCGGGTCGGTTCGTGGAGGTGGCCTGCGGGAGCCTGAGCGAATCGCTTCTGGAGAGCGAGCTCTTCGGCCATGTGGCGGGCTCGTTCACGGGGGCCACGGGCGATCGCGAGGGGAAGTTTCTCCTGGCCGACGGCGGCACGATCTTCCTCGACGAGATCGCCACCGCCTCGCCGGCGATGCAGGTGAAGCTGCTGCGGGTGCTCCAAGACATGCAGTTCGAGCCCGTGGGCGGCTCGCAGACCCACCGGGTGGATGCCCGCGTGGTGTTGGCCACGAACGAGAACCTCGAGGCCCTCGTGGCGGCGGGGCGGTTTCGGGCCGACCTCTTCTGGCGGATCAACGTGGTGGCGGTGGAGATGCCGCCGTTGCAGACGCGGGCGAGCGACATCCCGCTCTTGGCGGCGGCGTTTCTCCGGGCGTCGGCCGCGCGGGCGGGCCGGGCGGTGGAGGGGTTCACGCCGGCCGCGCTGGATGCGCTCGTGGCCCACGACTGGCCGGGCAACGTCCGCGAACTCCAGCACGCGGTGGAGCGGGGTGTGTTTCTGGGCCGCGGGGCCTGGGTGGAGGCGGGCGATCTGCCGGCCGCGGTGCTCGGCGGCAGCGGCGCGGGAATCGCGGCGCGGGCGGAGACGGCTCCGCCGCTGAAGCAGGCTCTGGCCACGCCGGAGCGGCGGCTGATCGTGGCGGCCCTCGAGCAGGCGGGCTGGCGGCGCGACGTGGCCGCCCGCACGCTCGGCATCAACCGCACCACGCTCTACAAGAAGCTCAAGCGGCTCGGCATGGACCTGGCAACGCTCGAACCGGCCCGCTAGTAACCACAAAAAAGTGGCCACAGGTTTTGAAGTGGCCGCAGGTTTTGAAGTGGCCGCAGGTTTTCAACCTGCGGTGAG
>JBBAVS010000120.1:1797-10971 GCA_040397585.1 Pirellulales bacterium | reverse complement strand
GGATCGCGATGATGTCCTGGAGCTCGCGGTACCGCTGCAGCGTCCGCTGCACGCGGCGGGCGATCTTGTAGTGCCGTTCGCCCACGTACTGCGGGTCGAGGATGCGGCTCGACGAGGCGAGCGGATCGACGGCTGGGTAGATGCCCTTCTCCGAGATCGACCGCTCCAGGTAGAGGAAGGCGTCGAGATTGCCGAACGCCGTGGCCGGGGCCGGGTCGGTCGGGTCGTCGGCCGGCACGTACACCGCCTGCACGGAGGTGATGGCCCCCTTCGAGGTGCTCGTGATCCGCTCCTGCAGCGCGCCCATCTCCGTGGCCAGCGTCGGCTGGTAGCCCACGGCGCTCGGCATGCGGCCCAGGAGGGCGCTCACCTCGCTGCCGGCCTGCGAGAAGCGGAAGATGTTGTCCACGAACAGCAGCGTGTCGGCGCCGGTCGTGTCGCGGAAGTATTCGGCCATGGTGAGGGCCGAGAGGGCCACGCGGAGACGGGCTCCCGGCGGCTCGTTCATCTGGCCGAACACCATGCAGGTCTGCTCGATGACGCTGCGGCCGGTGTCGCCGATCTTGGCCTCCTGCATCTCGAGCCAGAGGTCGGTGCCCTCACGCGTCCGCTCGCCGACGCCGGCGAACACCGAGTAGCCGCCGTGCGCCGAGGCGATGCGGGCGATGAGCTCCGTGAGGATGACCGTCTTGCCCAGGCCGGCACCGCCGAAGAGCCCAGCCTTGCCGCCGCGGACGAACGGCGTGAGCAGGTCGATCACCTTGATGCCCGTCTCGAAGAGTTCGGTCTTGGTGGTGAGTTCCTTGATCGCGGGCGGATCGCGGTGGATCGGCCACCGCTCCTGGGTCTCGACGACGCCCCGGCCGTCGATCGGCTCGCCGAGCAGGTTGAACACGCGGCCCAGCGTCGCCTTGCCCACCGGCACGGAGACCGGAGCCCCCGTGTCGGCGACCTCAGCGCCGCGGGTCAGGCCGTCGGTCGAGCCCAGGGCCACGCAGCGGACCTTGCCGCCGCCGAGATGCTGCTGCACCTCGCCCACGAGGTGGAGGTCGATCCCCTTGTTCATGCTGTCGATGCGGACGGCGTTGTAGATCGCCGGGATCGAGTTCTCCGGAAACTCGACGTCGAACGTGGAGCCGATGACCTGCGTGATCTTGCCAAGTGCCATTGCTGTTTCAGCCTGTCTCGAGAGGGAAAGTGTGAATCAGGATTGGTTCGCGAATCGGTCGGTGTGTTGTCGTCTTCGGTGTCGGCGATCAGCGGCCGAAGGTCTGCTGGATCGACGGGAATGCGGATGGCATCGGGACCGGCGTCCCTTACTTTTTGAGCGCCTCCACGCCCCCGAGGATCTCCATGATCTCGCCCGTGATCTGCGACTGACGCGCCCGGTTGTACTGCCGCGACAGGTTCTTGATCAGACCGCCCGCGTTCTCGGTGGCCGCCTTCATCGCCACCATCCGGGCCACCTGCTCGCTGACGGCCGCGTCGAGGAAGCACTTGAAGAGCCGCGACAGGAAGCTCGCCGGAAGGATCTCCTCGAGGATGCTCGCGGCCGACGGGTAGAAGTCGTACTCGTCGGAGGCGAGCTTCGCCGCCGTCGCGGCGCCCGAGGCCTGCGGCGGAGCCAGCGGGAGCAGCGTCTCCGTCACCGCCTCCTGCTTCGCGATCGAGTGAAACCTGGTGTAGACCACGTCGAGGCGATCGATCTCGCCGCTGGAGTAGGCCTCGAGGTAGGCCCGCCCGATCGGGGCGACGGCGGCGAACTCGGGCTTGTCCTCGAACTGCGTGGTGCGCTCGGCGATGTCGACGCCGCGGAACTTCAACGCCGAGATGCCCCGCTTTCCCGACACCCGCACGTGGGCCGGAACCTGCTCGCTCTTCCACTGGCCGAGGAGGGCCACCGACTGCCGCACGATGTTGGAGTTGTAGCCGCCGCACAGGCCGCGGTTGCCCGTGAGCACGAGCACCGCCGTCTTCCGCGTGGGGCGGATTTCCAGCAGCGGATGCACCACATCGGCCCCCACGCTGGCGATGTTCTCGAGGATCTTCGCCAGGTGCTTGGTGTAGTCGCGGGCCGCGACCGAGCGGTCCATCGCCTTCTTGAACCGCGCGGTGGCGATGAGTTCCATCGTCCGCGTGATCTTGCGGATGTTCTTCACCGACTTGCGGCGGCGATCGAGTGCTCGGGCTTTTGCCATGGTGTGCGACTTTCAGCGTGCGGCTGCGTGACCAGTTTTCTAGCGTGCCCCGGCGAGCTGCTTGGCCCCGCCGCCGGCCTTCGCAGCCCGCTGCCGCTTGAACTCGGCGATCGCGGCCTCGAGCTGCCGCTCGCTCTCGGCGTCGAGCTCCTTCGAGTCGTCGATCCGCTTCCGCAGCTCCGGCACCTGGTCGCGGACGAAGGTCAGAAAGCCCTTCTCCCAGTCGGCGACCTCATCGCGCTTCACGTCGTCGAGGTGGCCACGGGTGCCGGCGTAGATGCTCATCACCTGATCCACCACGTCCATCGGGGCGAACTGGCCCTGCTTGAGCAGCTCCACCATCCGGTAGCCACGGTCGAGCCGCTGCTGGGTGGCCGCGTCGAGGTCGGTGCCGAGCTGGGCGAAGGCCTCGAGCTCGCGGAACGACGCGAGGTCGAGACGCAGACCGCCGGACACCTTCTTCATCGACTTCGTTTGGGCGGCACCACCCACGCGCGACACCGAGATGCCGGCGTTCATGGCGGGCCGCTGACCGGCGAAGAACAGGTCGGGCTGGAGGTAGATCTGGCCGTCGGTGATGGAGATCACGTTGGTGGGGATGTAGGCCGAGACCTCGCCCTCGAGGGTTTCGATGATCGGCAGCGAGGTGAGCGAGCCGCCGCCGAGTTCCTTGGAGAGCTTGGCCGACCGCTCGAGCAGGCGGCTGTGGGCGTAGAACACGTCGCCCGGGTAGGCCTCGCGTCCTGGCGGCCGTCGCATGAGCAGCGAGAGCTGGCGGTAGGCCGTGGCCTGCTTCGAGAGATCGTCATACACGATCAGGGCGTGCTGGCCGTTGTACATGAAGTGCTCGGCCATCGCCGTGCCCGAGTAGGGGGCGATGTATTGCAGCGGGGCGGCGGTGCTGGCACCTGAGACGATCACGGTCGTGTAGTCCATCGCCCCCTCCTTGCGGAGCGTGTCGATGGCCACGGCGACCGACGAATCCTTCTGGCCGACGGCGACGTAGAAGCACTTCACGCCGCTGTTCTTCTGATTGATGATCGCATCGATGCCGATCGCGGTCTTGCCCGTCTTGCGGTCGCCGATGATCAGCTCGCGCTGGCCGCGGCCGATCGGCGTCATCGCGTCCACCGCCTTGATGCCGGTCTGCATCGGCTCGCGAACCGGCGACCGCTCGGCCACGCCGGGTGCGAGCGTCTCGACCGGGCGGCGGAGGTCCGTCACCACCGGCCCCTTGCCGTCGAGCGGGTTGCCCAGCGGGTCGAGCACGCGACCGATCACCGCGTCGCCCACCGGCACCGAGAGCAGGCGGCCGGTGCTCTTCACCTCGTCGCCCTCGGTCACCTTGAGGTAGTCGCCGAGAATGATCACGCCGACCGAGTTCTCTTCGAGGTTGAACGCCAGGCCGGTGATGCCCCCCGGGAACTCGACCATTTCGCCGGCCATGACGCCGGACAGGCCCCAGACGCGGGCAATGCCGTCGCCCACTTCGAGGACGCGGCCCACCTCGCGGACGTCGATGCCCGACTTGTACTTCGAGATCTCTTCGCGGAGGACGGATGCGATTTCGTCGGTCAGCTGTGCCATGAATACTCCCCGTTCTGGATGGCGTGGATGTTTCGCTGCTGGATCCGGCCGCCGATGCGGGCCAGGCCCGTGGCGACCGATTGGTCGTAGATGGTGTCGCCAACGCGGACGACGAGACCGCCGATGATCGTCGGGTCGACGACGAATGCCGGCGTGAGCGACGCCGACAGCGCCTGCTCGGTCTCGGCGACGATCCGGGCCTGCTCGGCGGGGTCGAGCGGCACCGCGGTGGTGAACGTGGCCTGCTTGCGGCCGTCGCGCTCGTCGGCCAGCCGCTCGGCGGCTTCGACGACGGCGCCGAGGAGGCCGAGCCGGCCATGCCGGGCGAGCACGTGGAGGGCGTTGACCGTGGTGGCGGTCATCCGGCCGGCGGTGAGCCGGTCGATGATCCGCGCCTTCTCCTCGGCCGGAACCTTGGGCGACGCAAACACCGCGGCCGCCTCGGGAACCTGCGGGAGCACGCCCCGGGCGAGGGTGCCGAGCTCCGCGAGCACCTCGCGGCGGCAGCCCGCCGCGTCGGCAGCCTCGACGACGGCCTGCGCGTAGATCTTTGCCACGCGGTCGGACGCGATGTCGACGTGCTTCGTTGCGGTGTTCGGGGTGGTCGCGGTGCTCATGGTCGGGTCACGGAGGGGCGTGGCTGTCGCGGGGTCAGTTGACGCTCGGCCGGCTGGAGAGGCCGGCCACCGATTCACGGACCAGTCGGGCCTGATCCTCGGCTCCGAGCTTGTCGCGGAGGAACTTCCCGGCCACCTCGACGGCGAGGCTCCCGGCCTTCTCGGCGATCTGCGAGAGGGCGTCGTCCTTGGCGAGGTTGATCTCGTGCTTGGCCCGGTTCCGCTCGTCTTCGGCCGCCTTGCGCGCCTCGGCCACGATCGACTGCCGGGTGACGTCGGCGTCGCGGCGCGCCTCTTCGAGCATGCTCCGGACCTCGTCGGAGGCCTCGGCAAGCCGCCGCTCGTACGACGCCAGCATCCGCTTGGCCTCCTCGTTGGAGGCCTTCGTCTCGGCGATCTGCCGGGCGATGCCCTCCTCCCGCTTCTCGAGCCCCTGCATGATCGGCTTCCAGGCGAACTTGGTCAGCAGGCCGAGCAGGCCGAGGAACACGGCGAACGACCAGACGGCGAGATCCTTCTGGAACCAGGCGGGGCTCTCGAAATCCTTCTGCGCCACGCCGACGGGAGGGTTGTGGCCGATTTCCGGCGCGTGGCCATGAGCGTGGCTGTGGTCGCCGCCCGTGTGTTCCGCGGTCGGGGCTGCCGCCCGGACCGACGGCAGCGGAGCAGCAACCCCGACGGTGACGGCCACCGCGAGGCAGGCAGTGCGGATGATCGAGGAGATGGTCACGGTGAAGACTCCGGGCAGGCAGGTGTGATCGGCGATGCGGTCGGCGATGCCGCGCGGTCGGGTGGCGTGGTCGCCAGTCCGCACCGCGGAATCGCACACCGGCCCGAGCGGACGGGACGAGGCGCCGGGGGGGCGCCCGCCCCGTCCACTCGGACGGGTTCGTCCGCAGCACGCGTCCCCTGCGGGACCGCGGCGTGCGGACACACTGGCTCAGGCCTTCTGCGAGCAGATGAACAGCGCGTAGAAGGTGAAGCCTTCGATGAGGGCCGCGGCGATGATCATCGCGGTCTGGATGCTGCCCGACACCTCGGGCTGACGCGACATGCCCTCGTAGGCGGCCGAGGCGAGCTTGCTGATGCCGTAGGCCGCGCCGATGACGACGAGGCCGACGCTGAACGCCGACGTGAGGTCGATCAGCGAGCGGCCGGCCGCTTCCTGGGCGCTGGCCATGTCGGCACAGAGAAACGTGACGGCCAGGGCGGCGACGGCGGCAATCGTGCGGGTCGAGAACAGCGAACGGATCATCAATCAGGCTCCTTGGAAAAAGGGACCGAGCGGGTGCCCGGATACGGGTGAAGGAAGAACGAACAGGTTGGGTGTGCGAATCGCGAAAGCCGTGCCGGGGGGCAGCCGCGGAGCCCATGTTCTAGGGAATTCGCGGCGGCTGTGTAGGGCGGTTTCCAGGGATCGCGGTTTTTGTCGTGGCTGGGTGCTCAGTGCTGGTGGACGGAGGCCCCGATGAACAGGGCCGAGAGGAAGGTGAAAATGTAGGCCTGCAGGAATGCTACGAAGAGTTCGAGCAGGCTGAACAGCGTGCAGCTCACCACGCTGATGCCGGTGACCGTGGCCCACATGCCCATCGAATAGGTCGCGGCCGCGGAGATCAGGCCCATGATGCCGAGCAGCACGAGATGGCCGGCGACCATGTTGGCCAGGAGCCGCACGGCGAGGATCAGGTGCTTGATGCACAGGCCGAGGATCTCGATCGCGAAGATCATCGGCTTGAGGAGGATCGCCAGCGGCAGCGGCAGATCCATCGAGGGCACCTGATTGGCGAAGAAGCCCAGGAAGCCGAACTTCAGCATCCCCGCCACGATGACCGTGAGCATCGTGACGCCCGCCAGGGCGAGTGTCACCGAGAACGACGCCGTCGGCGATCCTGCCCAGGGCACCATGCCCAGGAGGTTGCAGCCGAGGACGAAGAAGAACAGCGTGAGCAGGAGCGGCACGAACCGATCGCCCTCGTGGACTTCGCGATGCACCGTGACCGCCGGGCCGCCGGCGCCGGCGAGGGCCGGGGAGCCATGGCCACCGTGATCGTGGGCGTCGTGGCCATGGTGGTCGCCGTGATCGTCATGGCTGTCATGGCCGTGATCGTGGCTATCGATCGCCGGCCGGGCGATCTGGTCGCGGACGAAGAGGATCATCGCCTCGAAGAGGTTGGCGAACGGTCCCTTGGCGGGCTCCCCCGAATGCAGCCGCTTGGCGAGCCGCGAGAAGAGCAGCAGCATGATGCCCGCGAGCAGCAGCTCCAGCACCATGTACTTCGAGATGCAGAAGCCCGACTTCTTTTCATACAGGCTGTCGAGCGTGCCGAACGGCTGCGGGATCAGGACCTTGCCCGAGAGCGCCTCGTTGAACTCGGTGACCGAGGGCATCGGCAGGTGGTCGCGCTCATACGGGGCACGCAGGAACTCGGGCACCTCGTCGAGCGTCTGCCAGGTCCGCGGCCAGAAGGCCTTGGGAACCTCGAAGAAGTAGGCGTCTTTGAGGTGGTAGATCGGATTGTGGTCGGACATGGTGGCCGGTGATTCCTGAGCGATCCAGGCGAAGCGGGCGGCCGCGAATCGGCACCCGGGGCCGAGAGTGTGCTGCACCCGGCCCGACGGCGTCAATTCGCGGTCGTCGGGCCCGCAGCCGAGCCGCCTCCGCCAGATCCCATGATGTTCAGAATCACGTCGGCTGCAAGGACGGCCAGGTAGAAAGCCAGCAGCATTTCCCCCGCTCCCCCCTCCCGCAGCCGCGATCCGCCGGGCGTCTGGAGCCAGCCAAGCGCCGCCAACGCCGGGAAGAGCCGCAGGCCGACCACCGCCAGGGTCGCGGAGACCCGGGCCGCCGGGGTGCCCCCGCGCCACTGAGCCGCCGCCCAGCCTCCGAGGAGCCCCACGAGACAGGCCGCCACCGCAAACCCGACGGCCTCGTGCCGGCCGGGGCGGTCGCCGCCCAGGGCCCAGGCGACCGCCGCCGCGGCCGCGAGCACGACGGCCTGGATGGCGAACCCCGCAGGGGTCGCGGCGGCGAGCAGGTGGGGCCGCGAACGCATCACATCGGCCCCCGGCGGGATGTCAGGCGGCTGAGCGACAGGAACGCCGTGGCGAGGCCCAGCACGAAGCCCAGTGGCCCGAGAAAGCGGGTGCCCAGCCGGGCATCGAGCCAGCCGCCCGCCACGCCGGGCAGGAACATCGACAGGCCGATCGCCATGATGCGGGACACCCACACCATCGCTTCGCCGACCGGGGAGACGTCGGAATCGCGGCCCATCCCGGCAGAATACCAAGACCAGCGTGGCGTCGGGTATCGTTTCGGGGTGTCCCAAGGAACGTTCCGTGGCATCCCGCAAGCACCGCCGTCGTCGCCGCCGTCTGCTCCCGCACGACGCCTGGGCCGCGACCGACGCCGTGGTGCCGGCGCCGGCCGCCCCGCTCGTGTCCGATGCCGGGCAGCCCACGATCCTCCGCCTGACCGCCTGCGACGGCAGCACCACGCACGAATCGACCGTCCTGGCCCCGCAGGAGCTCACCATCGCGCGGGAGAAGTGGCCGGTTGTCTGGCTCGATGTGGATGGGTTCGAGGATCTCTCGATCATCCGCGCCGTGGGACAGATCTTCGAGATCGGCGACCTCGCGCTCGAAGATGCGATCACGCCCGACGAGCGGCCCAAGGTCGAGGTCTTCGGCCACCAACTGCTGATCGCGGTGCGGATGGTCCGGACCGACGGGGAATCGATCGTCACCGACCCGATGGCGATCTTCCTCGGCGAGCGCTACGTGATCACGTTTCACGATCGCACCGTGCCCGACGGCTTCGCCAGCGTCCGCGAGCGGATCCGGCATGGCCGCACCCGGCTCGGCCAGCTCGGGGCCGACCACCTCTGCGCGCTGCTGCTCGACGCCGTGATCGACGGCTACTTTCCCGTGCTGGAGCGGTTCGGCGACTCGCTCGAGACGATCGAGGAGCAGGCCCTCGACAATCCCTCCCGCGAACTGCTCGGCAAAATCCACGATGTCCGCAACGACCTGATGACGCTCCGCCGCGCCCTCTGGCCGACCCGCGACGTGCTCCACGCCCTCGGCCGCGAGCCGACCGCCTTCGTAGGGGAGCATGCCCGGCAGCACTTTCGCGATTCCTACGACCACACGATGGAGCTCCTCGATCTCACCGAGGGCTATCGCGAGATCGGCAGCGACCTTCGCGACATCTATCTCGCGAGCATCAACAACCGGATGAACGATGTGATGAAGGTGCTGACGGTGATCGCCACCATCTTCATGCCGCTGACGTTCATCACCGGCTACTACGGCATGAACTTCAACACCGAGTCGCCCTGGAACATGCCGCTGCTCAACTACCACTACGGCGGCCTCGTGGCGGTGGCCATGATGCTGCTGACGACCGTGGGCATGGTGGTGTTTTTCTGGCGCCGCGGCTGGCTGAAACGCTGGCACTGACCCGCGCGAGGCGCCATCGGGAAGCCCAAGCGCGTGAGCGCTGGGGATGGCTTCGCGTGCCACCCCGCGAGGGGCTTCCCATACCCGTCGCCGGACGCTCGCTGCGCCCATCCTGGGCTGCGCTCGCTCGGTGCTGACTGCGCTTCGGCATCCTGCCTGCGCTGGTCAGCAAACGCCGGCTCTCGGGCACGGGCAGCCCCTCGCTCCTCGACAGGTAAGTCGTCAAGCCCTGGTGCCGGGAAAGTGGCCGCAGGTTTTCAACGTGGCACAGGTTTTCAACCTGTGGGTTCGTTGAAGTGGCCGCAGGTTTTCAA
>JBBAVS010000120.1:0-1697 GCA_040397585.1 Pirellulales bacterium | reverse complement strand
AACGTGGCACAGGTTTTCAACCTGTGGGTTCGTTGAAGTGGCCGCAGGTTTTCAACCTGCGGATGCCCGGTGCGCAGGGCCTCAAACCCGCGTCTCAGGCACGCCCGAGCAGAAAGAACGTGTGCAGCGTGCCGCGGCCCTTCACGTTCACCTCGCCGCGGTCGGCGAACCGGAAGGCGTCGCCCAGCAGGGCCCGCGTGGCCGGCGACACGTGGATTCGCGACGGTTCGCCATGCGATTCCATCCGGCTGGCGATGTTCACGGTGTCGCCCCAGAGATCGTAGGTGAACTTCTGGCGGCCGATCACCCCGGCCGCCACCGGGCCCGAGTGGATGCCGATGCGGAGCTCGAGCGCGAGGCCGCGGTTTCGCATCACGCCGCGGAAGGCCTCCTGCATGCCGATCGCCATCACGGCCATGGCCTCGGCATGGTCGGGCCTTGGCACCGGCAGTCCCGAGACGGCCATGTAGGCGTCGCCGATGGTCTTGATCTTCTCCACCCCGTGCGCGTTGGCGAGGTGGTCGAACGAGGAGAAGATCTCGTCGAGCAGGGCAACCACGTGCTGCGGATCGACCCGCTCGGAAAACTCCGTGAACCCGCAGAGGTCGGCAAACAGCACGGTGACGTCTGCGAAGCTCTCGGCGATGGTGGCTTCGCCGTTCTTGAGCCGCTCGGCGATGGCCGCGGGGAGGATGGTGCGGAGGAGCCGCTCCGACTTCTCCCGTTCCCGGCCGAGTTCGGCGAGCGACTGCTCCAGCTGGGTAAAGGCGGCGTTCCGCTCGAGGAGCCGGCGATAGCCGTCGGAGTGGACGCGGATGCGGGCGATCAGTTCCACCTGGTCGGGCAGCTTCACGAGGTAGTCGCTGGCCCCGGCGTCGAGCAGCCTGGCCTTGACCACCGGCTCTTCGCGGGCCGAGAGCACGATGATCGGCACGTCGGCCGTGGCGGGGTTGCGGCGGAAGTGGCCGACCATCTCCAGCCCGTCGATCCCGGGCATGATCAGATCCTGGAGGATCACGGTCGGCTGGAAGGCGGTTGCAGCCGCGACGGCCTGCGTCCAATCGCGGCAGAAGTCGAAGGCCACGTCGGTCTGGTCGGCGAGCAGCCGGCGGACGGCCTCGCCGATCATGGCCTGATCGTCGATGAGGAGCACGCGATGAATCGGCACCGTCATGGGACGACGTTCTACCTCAAGGCGGTGTTGGGCCGGTGGGCGTGGCGGTGGTGACCTCGCTCCGGGTTTTTTAGCTGATTGGCGTGCCGAGCGGGGGCTCCGGTCTTCCACAAGCGGATCCGCCCCGCACGTGGCCGCAGGTTTTCAACGTGGCACAGGTTTTCAACCTGTGGGTTCTTTGAAGTGGCCGCAGGTTTTCAACGTGGCACAGGTTTTCAACCTGTGGGTTCTTTGAAGTGGCCGCAGGTTTTCAACCTGCGGGTTCCTGCGCCCCGCTCCGGCCTGCCCATGCCCCGTCGCCGGACGCTCCCTCCGCCCATCCTGGGCTCCGCTCGCTCGATGCTTTCTTCGCTCCGCCATCCCTGGCTCCGCGAAGAAAGCAACGCCGGCTCCCGGGGCACGGGCAGGCCCTCGCTCGCCACGGTGAGGCAGGTGCGAGGCCAAGCCCCCCGGCGCGTGAGGGATCAGCAACGGGACGAGTACGGACGGACCCGCCGGACCAGCCCCCCGGCGCGTGAGGGAT
>JBBAVS010000119.1:0-11367 GCA_040397585.1 Pirellulales bacterium | reverse complement strand
CCTACAAGTTCGGCGCGAAGTGACACCGGGCACGGGGTGTTTCCCGTCGCCGGACACTCGCTCCATCAGGAAGCCCAATCGCGTAAGCGATGGGGATGGCGTCAGCGTCGCCGCTCGGGACTGCCCGTGCCCGTCGCCGGACGCTCGCTGCGGGCCTCCAGCCCTCCGCTCGCTCGGTGATTCCTCGGCTCCGCCATCCTGGCTGTGCCGAGGAATCAAACGCCGGCTCTCGGGCACGGGCAGCCCCTCGCTCCCCGCCACGGAGTGTGGCCGCATGGCTTGAAGTGGCCGCAGGTTCTGAAGTGGCCGCATGGCTTGAAGTGGCCGCAGGTTTTCAACCTGCGGAATCCCTGCGGCGGGTTCGATCCTTTTGCAGGTTGGAAACCTGCACTCATCCGGCGCAGGTTGGAAACCTGCACTCATCCGGCGCAGGTTGAACACCCGCACCCACGTGGGCCGCCTCAGGCCCGCGGCCGGTCTTCGAACCGCATGTGCTTGACCGACTCACCCGAGTCGCGGAGCTCGAGCAGGGCGTCGATGGCGATCGCCAGATGCTTCTCCACGAATCGCCGGCTGACGTCGCGGTCGCTGGCCGAGGTCTTTACCCCCTCCGGGCTCATGGGGTTGTCGGAGACGAGCAGCAGGGCGCCCTTGGGGATGTGGTTGGCGAAGCCCACCACGAACAGCGTGGCCGTCTCCATGTCGATGCCGATGGCTCGCGTCTTGAGGAGGTAGGTCTTGAAGTCCTCGTCGTGCTCCCAGACGCGGCGGTTGGTGGTGTAGACCGTGCCCGTCCAGTAGTCGAGGCCATGGCGGGCGATCGCGGCGGAGACCGCGGCCTGCAGCCGGAACGACGGTAGTGCCGGAATCTCCGGCGGGAAGTATTCGTTGCTCGTGCCCTCGCCGCGGATCGCCGCGATCGGCAGGATGAAGTCGCCGATCTTGGTCTTCTTGAGCCCGCCGCACTTGCCCAGGAAGAGGACGGCCTGCGGGGCCACTGCCGAAAGCAGGTCCATCACCGTGGCCGCCATCGCGCTGCCCATGCCGAAGTTGAGGATGGTCACCTCTTCGAACGTGGCCGACTGGATCGGGAAGCCGTCGCCATGCACCGGCACCCCGAAGCGTTCGGCGAACGCTTCGACGTAGTGCGAGAAGTTGACGAGCAGCACGTAGGAGCCGAAGTCGTCGAGGCTGCGGCCGGTGTAGCGGGGCAGCCAGTCGCGGACGATTTCCGATTTGTCTTTCACGGCGTGGCCTGCGGGGCGATCAGGGGGTGGGCATGAGGGCCGGCCAGGCGGCTTCGAGGCGGTCGCGC
Source organism: Pirellulales bacterium (assembly GCA_040397585.1). GTDB lineage: Bacteria > Planctomycetota > Planctomycetia > Pirellulales > UBA1268 > QWPN01. The sequence goes on along the minus strand of JBBAVS010000119.1, from coordinate 10,052 downwards.
GGGGGCAGTTCGATCGCGGTGCCCGCCACCAACGATACCCGCGGGTCGAGTGCGCGGTTCCACGCGAACACGGCGCGGTAGAGACGGCCGTCGCCGTAGACCTTCTCGGCCAGCGACCACCACGAGTCGCCGGGGCGGGCGATGTAGGCGGAGCCGGGCGTGGGCGGCGGCTCGAACGCGGTCGGGGGCTCAGCGAAGCCCGCCGTCCCGGGCTGGGAGGGGGCGGACGGGAACCGCGGGGGCGGCAACGCGGCGGGCTCTTCGAACGAGGCCCGCGCGACGAACGGATCCCGTGCGGGGGGAGTGACGTCACCGCGGTGCCCGGCTCCGGCAAACCGACTCTGGACGGACCCCGCGTCAGCCGGCGGTGTCGCGGGGGGCGGCAGCGGATCGGCGGCGAACCGAGGCGGCTCGACCAGATCCTGCGGTTCCGCCGCGGCGATGTCGGCCTGGATGTCGGGACCGGCGCCTGCCGGCGGCCGCGGCACGAGCAGTTTCATCGACAACACGCCGACGAACACGCCGAGCAGCGTGGCCAGGAGGCCGAGCAGCAGTTTGGTTTCTCGTCCCATGCGCAGTCCGCGACCATGGGCGGCCGGCCGCCCCGATGAAGAGCGGCGGGAGTGTCGTGAAAACCATGCCGCGTCGCCAGACCGCCGAAGGCGGCGCGGCCTTGCCGAGGTTGCCTAGCTTGCCGCAGCCCCCGGAGCGAGCAGTCGCGCGGCACGGAGCTTCGCCGAGCGGCTGCGGGGGTTGCGGGCGAGTTCCTCGTCGGAGGCCTCGACGGGGGAACGCGTGAGGTTCTCCCAGACCTGCCGATTGCGAAACGCCTCCTTGACGAGGCGATCCTCGAGGGAGTGAAAGGAGATCACCACGAGCCGGCCGTCGGCGGCGAGCCGCGTGGGAATCCGCTCGAGCGCGATCCGCAGGCTCTTGAGTTCCTGGTTGACGGCGATCCTCAGGGCCTGGAAGGTCCGCGTGGCGGGATGGATCCGCTGCGGCGGCTTCGTCCGCGGCACGGCGGCGGTCACGACACGGGCGAGGTCGCGGGACGTCTTGATCGGGTCTTTCCCTCGCGCGTCGGCGATCCGCCGGGCGATCCGCCGGCTGAACCGCTCCTCGCCAAACTCGTAGATGATGTCGGCGAGTGTCTCGGGGCGGAGACGGTTGATCATCCGCCATGCCGGCTCACCTTCGGTGGGGTCGAAGCGGAGATCGAGCGGCCCGTCGGAGTCGAACGAGAAGCCGCGGGTGTCGTCGGCGAGCTGGTCGCTCGAGAGGCCGATGTCGAGGAGCACGCGATCCACGCGATCGATCGCGAGGGCGTCGAGCACCTCGGGGATGTCGCAGAAGTTGGCCTGGGCGAACCGCACGGGCTTGCCGGCGAGTTCGCTGGCGCCCCGCTCGATCGTGGCGGGGTCGCGGTCGAGCGCGATCACGCGGCCCGTAGGGCCGACGGCGTCGACGAGGAGCCGCGTGTGGCCGCCGCCGCCGAGCGTGCCATCGACGACGGTCATCCCCGGCTCGACCGCCAGAAACGACATCACCTCTGCGGGGAGAACGGCGGTGTGAATGCTGGCGGACATGGACGCCATCCTACGCGACGCGGGACGCGGCGGCCGACGCCGCCGATTCGTCCCTGCTGATGCCCGATTCGTCACATCGCTGCCCGATTCGTCCCTGCCGCCGCCCGGTTCGTCCCACTCATGAAATCCTCATGGTTTCGGGGGTTGAACGCTCATGCTCGGAGGCTTCAATGCGGCCGCGATCACCACACCGCTCACCGCGCTCTGGTGCTGCGATCCAGCTCACGAATCAGTCCATTGCTTTCTTTCTGAACCTCCCGTCGGTTTCCATCTCAGTAAGGAGTTTGCTCATGAATCGTTCTTTGACGTCATTTCTGAAGTGCACCGCGACCGCGTTGTTGATTGGCAACTCGCTCTGCACCCCGGCCTTGGCGACGATCATTACCCAGTGGAACTTCGATGCCCAAAACACCACCCCTTCGACTGGTTCCGGCGCGGCCTCTTTGCTTGGCACAACCGCGACCTTTGCTACCGGCATCGGGGGCGCAGGGACGTTCGGTTGGAACCTCACCGGCTTTCCAAATCAGAGTTCCGGGAGCGGTACGGAAGGAGCCGAGTTCGATGTGCCAACGACGGGTGCGCCGGGAGGCACGACGAGTCTGCTAGTAGCCCTCGATCTTCGCACAAGCAACACGGCGAGCAGATGGTTTCGGCTCGACTATACGACCGACGGAACCAACTGGCAGGCGGGCACCGCGACGCTCCTTGGGAGTGGGAACAATGCCGGCGATACCTGGCACACGCCGACCCCAATCACGATTGCCGATCCCGCAGCGTTGAATAATGCGAACTTCGGCGTCCGCATTCTGAGTGTCTTTAACCCCAATGCCTTTACTCAGGTGAGCGGCAACGTGAACTTTGCCGCCGATGCAGCGTACGAAGTCGCCCGAAATAACGGCAGTTCCGCCTATGCAGGAACTGGCACGTGGCGTCTTGACAACGTTACGATCTCCGCCGTCCCCGAGCCCTCGACGCTTGGCTTGGCTGGTTTCGGCGTTGCCCTCGCCGGGCTCGGCGTTTGGAAGCGGCGGCGGACCGGATCGGTGGTGCAGGTGGGCTGAGCCCGGCGGCGGCCTCGCGATCTCCGCCAACGAAGTCCCTCTCCCTAGAGGCGACTTCAGCCGCACCTTAAGAGCACGACATCGTGCACCCCCCCGCCCTCGGCCAGTTTGGCCGAGGGCGGGGTTCTGTCGGCATGTGGCCACGAACTGGCCCCCACAGCCTCGGCCTCTGGCTGGCGGTGATTTTGGCCTCGGTCGTCGTCCTCGGCTTGCAGGGCCTTGTTCTCGGCCCGCCGGACCTGATCGACCGCCCCTCCGAGTCGCTTGGCGACGTGGAACTTGTCGTGCACCAACTCGGCGTTCGGAAGCTGATGTGCCACCGCGTCGGCATAGGCCGGAAGCAGGTCGGCGGCGACCGCCCGGACCTCCTGCCGCTGCTCAGCCGTCAGCGGCTGGAGGTCGGCCTCGGCAGCCGCCTCGTTACGTTCAGGAACCACGTCAAGAACCCAGGAATCATCGATATCGGCGAGGGCGGCGGTGTAGTCATGACCCTTCCCGGAACTCTTCTCGTCGATGCCCAGGTGGTCGATGTGCGTGCTCCAAGCCACTTGCGACTGCCCGATCCATTTGCGCGGCATCCCAGGAGAGGCCGAGCAGGTCGGCCGCGGCATTCACGGGACGGCAGGCCTGCAGGACGTCGATGGCAAAGGCTTCGGCTAGGAGGGTGAACCTGGAGTGCTTGCCTTCCCATGGCAGCACGATCTTTTCTACGGCATGCTCCGGGCATCGGCCTCGTGGGAGTCGGGCGACCAACTCCGTCGTGACTTGCATGGTGTCCAGGTGGCGCCATCGATTCTCGTCGGCGTGATCGGCGAGACGGCATCGTCGACAGTTCTTCCGCGGTGTTCTCCTACGATTTCTCCCGTGTGCGCCCGGAAAGCCGCGGTCTGCGCTGGGCTCACGCGATTCTCCTACGGCGCTCCACAAACGCTCACAATCGCAGGGCATGATTTCGGCCATTCGAGGCGAGTTCCAACCGATCGCTTGGCCGTCATCCCGCCGGTTCCTGCGGCTCTCGGCGAGCGGTGCGATCCTCGGTGGGAGCGAGGTCGGTTCGGACCTGCCGACCAGGGCTAGCCAACTCACCAGTCTTCAGATCAATGTCGACACAGGGGCGCAAACCCACGGATTCGGGATGTTCGACACAAACAACGATTCGACGCTCGACCTCGCCTATCTCGCCGATGACCGCGCGACGGCCGGCGGCCGCCTGAGTCGGGAAGGCTGAACCGTCATCAGGCGGGTCGCGGTCCCCTCGCCGCCGCCCGCCGCTCGACCCCTGCCCGCGGGACGCCGCAGGCAGGGGTCCTTCGTTTTCCGTCCGCACGCCGCCGGCGGTAGCATCGCGGGCATGACCGATCCCGATCCGCACGCCGCCGACTCTTTCGCCTACGACCTGCCCGCAGAGTTGATCGCCCAGGATCCGCTCGCCGACCGGGCGGCGGCGCGACTGCTCGTGGTCAACCGAGCGGAAGGCTCACTCTCCCACCGCACGATCCGCGACCTTCCCGGCCTGCTGGCGGCGGGCGACCTCGTGGTCGTCAACGACACGAAGGTCGTGCCGGCGCGGCTCGTGGGCCGGCGGGCAAAAACCGGAGGCCGGTGGGAGGGACTGTTTCTGAGGCGCGACGGCGATGGATCGCATGGCGAACCCTGGGTCGTGCTCGCCCAGACCCGCGGGCGGCCCGAACTCGGCGAGCGGATCGTGCTCATCAGCCGCGACGGGACCGACACGGAGTCGCTCGAACTCGTCGGCCGGGGCGAAGGGGGCACCTGGCTCGCCCGGCCGCTCGGCGCCGCGGCGGCCGAGCCGCCGGAGGAGGTGCTTGCCCGCGTCGGACGCGTGCCGCTGCCGGGCTACATCCGCGGCGGTGTCGAGCACGAGGGCGATCTCGACCGCTACCAGACGGTGTTCGCCCGCGCGGCCGGTTCGGCCGCGGCGCCCACCGCGGGGCTGCACTTCACGCCCGAAGTCTTCGCGGCCGTCGAGGCCCGTGGCGTGGAGCGGGCCGCCGTCACGCTCCACGTGGGCCTGGGCACCTTCCGGCCGATCACGGCCGACACGCTCGACGGCCACACGATGCACTCGGAGTGGTGCACCTGTCCGGCGGAGACGGTGGCGGCGGTGCGGCGGACGCGGGAGCGGGGCGGCCGCGTGGTGGCGGTGGGCACGACCGCCGTGCGGACGCTCGAGACCGCGGCCCGTGGCGGCACGCTCTCGGCCTGGCAGGGCACGACCGATCTGTTCATCACGCCGGGGTTTCCGTTCCGCGCCGTGGACGCCCTGTTGACGAACTTCCACATGCCGCGGACAACGCTCATGGTGCTCGTGTCGGCGCTCGCCTCGCGCGACCTCGTGATGCGGGCCTACGCCGAGGCGATCCGCGAACGCTACCGGATGCTGAGCTACGGCGACGCGATGCTGATCCTCTGAAGGAGACGGACCGATGGGTGACCTGCCGCAGGAAGACGTGCTCGTGGTGCCGCGGTCGCTGTTCGATCGCGTGGGGGCGTTTCAGGGCTTCTGCAGCGACACCGCCGCCTACCTCGCCGCGCTCCTCGACCCCGCGCACACCTCGTGGCGGCCGCGAGCCACGGTGGAGGACGATCCGTCGCTCAAGCAGCTGATCCCCTACTGCGTGCTCTCGTGGCGCGACGCGGCCGGCACGCCGCACTACTTCGCCTACACCCGCGGCGGCGGCCAGAGCGAGGCCCGGCTGCGGGCCAAGCGGTCGCTCGGCATCGGCGGCCACATCTCGAGCATCGACGGCGCGCACGGCGACGACACCTCCTACGACGCCGGCATGCGCCGGGAGCTCGCCGAGGAGATCGCCATCGACGGCCGCTGGACGGCCCGCTGCGTCGGCCTGATCAACGACGATTCCAACGGGGTGGGGAGCGTGCACCTCGGCATCGTGCACGTCTTGGAGCTGGAGAGGCCGGCCGTGGCGTCGCGGGAGAGCGAACTGGTGGACTGCGGGTTCGCCACGCTCGAGGCGTTGCTCGCCGACCGCGACCGGTTCGAGACCTGGTCGCAGATCACGCTCGACGCGATCCGCGAGGGTAAACTCGACTGAGGCCATGGCCGAGCACGCTTCCACCATCTACCTCGACAACCACGCCACGACGCGGCTCGACCCGCGGGTGCTGGCGGCCATGCTGCCGTGGCTCACCGACCGCTACGGCAACGCCGGCAGCGTCACGCACGAGCTGGGCCGTGAGGCGCGCGAAGCGGTCGAGGCCGCCCGCGGCGCGTTCGCCGACGCGATCGCCGCCGATCCCCGCGAGATCGTGTTCACGGGCGGCGCCACCGAGAGCACGAACCTCGCCATCCTCGGCACCGCCGCGCGGCATCGGCGGCGGGAGGCGGCCGCGGGCTTCCCCGGGCACGTGGTCACGGTCGCGACCGAGCATCACGCGGTGCTCGATCCGGTGGAGCACCTCGAGCGCGAAGGCTTCAAAGTGAGCCGGCTGCCGGTGGTGCCGCAGCACGACGCGGCGGGCGTGCCGGGCCGGATCAGGCTCGCCGAGCTCGAGGCCGCCCTGCGGCCCGACACGTTTCTCGTCTCGGTGCTGCTGGCAAGCAACGAGATCGGTGTGGTGCAGGACGTGGGCACGATCGCCGAGCTGGTGCATGCCGCCGGCGCGATTCTGCACGTTGACTGTGCGCAGGCGATCGGCCGCATGCCCGTGGACATGGACGCAATCGGCGCCGACCTCGCCAGCTTCTCCGGCCACAAGTTCCACGGTCCGAAGGGGACGGGAGCGGTCTACGTCCGGCGGCGCGGCCGCGCGGTCCGCGTGGAGCCGCTCGTGTTCGGGGGCGGCCAGGAGCGCGGCATGCGGAGCGGCACGCTCGATGTGCCGGGGATCGTGGGGTTCGCCGAGGCGGCGCGGCTCGCGACCGAGGGGCTCGCCGAAGAACCCCCGCGGATGCGGCGGCTCCGCGACCGGCTCTGGGCGGCGCTCGAAGCCGGCGTGCCCGGGGTCGCCCTCAACGGCCCGCCGCTCGACGCGGTCGACGACCGTGGCGAGTCGCTGCGGCTCGTGAACAACCTCAACGTGCGGGTCCCCGGCGTGGACGGGCAGTCGCTGCTGGCCATGCTCGCCGGCGACGGGCTGGCGGTGAGTTCGGGAAGCGCCTGCTCGTCGGAGAGCCCGCGGCCGAGCCACGTGCTCCTGGCACTCGGCCTCGGCGACGACGAGGCCCGGGCCAGTCTCCGCTTCGGGCTGTCGCGATTCACCACCGAGGACGAGATCGACGAAGCGGCCCGGCGAATCGCCGCGGGCGTCTCCCGCCTGCGGGCGCTGACGGATTGACGGCGAAGCGTGCAGGTAGCAGGGTTCAGCGAGGTTCAGCGAGGTTCAGCGAGGTTCAGCGAGGTTCAGCGAGGTTCAGCTCGGGGCTGCCCGTGCCCGGGAGCCGGCGTTTGCTTTCTCCGCGCAGCCCGACCAATCCGCCTGCGGCGGATCGGTGCCCGGCGAAGAGGGGAAAGCACCGAGCGAGCGGATGCCACGATGGCATCCGCGAGCGTCCGGCGACGGGCACGGGCAGTCCCGAGCGTTGCGCAGGAGCGAGTAGCCTGATCGTGCGGCAGGCCGTCATCCCCATCGCTTACGCGATTGGGCTTCCTGAGGAAGCGAGCGGGGCGACCACGAGGTCCCCATCGCTTACGCGATTGGGCTTCCTGAGGAAGCGAGCGGGGCGACCACGAGGTCCCCATCACTTACGCGATTGGGCTTCCTGAGGAAGCGAGCGGGGCGACTCCGCAGGTTGAAAACCTGCGACCACTGAACGGCGGGCTTTCCGCCCGCGGGGGAGCGGGCTACAATTTCGCAACGGCGGGATGCGAGAAGTCCCGTCCCCGCCAGCCACTCCCAGGAGTCATCCGATGTCGATCACGCTCACCGAGAAGGCCGCCACCGAGGTCAAGAAGATCATCACGGAGCAGAAGCTCGCTCCCGAGACCGTGCTCCGCGTGGGCGTGGCGGGGGGTGGCTGCAGCGGGTTTAGCTATTCGCTCGGCTTCGACACCGCCTACGACCCCAAGGCCGACACCAAGACCGAACAGCACGGCATCGCCGTGGTGGTGGACAAGAAGAGCGACCTGTTCCTCGACGGCACCATGCTCGATTTCCACGACGCGATCGACAAGCGGGGCTTCACGTTCAACAACCCGAACGCGAAGAAGACCTGCGGCTGCGGCAGCTCGTTCCAGGCCTGACGCGACCCGCGGCCCGACGGCTGCCCGAACCCCCCAGGACACCCCATCGACGTGGCTGCGGAGAAGGTCCATATCGTCGGCATCGGCGACGACGGCGTCGAGGGAATGACAGCGCAGGCGCGGCGGCTGGTCGAGGCGGCCGATGTGCTCGTGGGCCCCGAGTCGTGCGCCACGCTCGTGCCGGCGGCGATCCGCGACCGGCTCGTGGCGGCCGCCAACCTCGAGGAGCTCGTCGAGCGGATCGAGGCGGCCGGCGCGAAGCGGGTGGTGGTGCTCGCGTCGGGTGATCCGCTGTTCTACGGCACGGCCCGCTACGTCTGCTCCAAGCTCGGCAAGGATCGGTTCGAGGTGGTGCCGCACGTCAGCAGCATGCAGCTGGCGTTCGCCCGCGTGAAGGAGTCGTGGGAGGATGCCTTCCTCGCGAACCTCTCGGGCCAATCGATCGAACGGGTGGTGGACCGCGTGCGGTCGAGCGAGACGGTCGGCCTGTTCACCAGCGACCAGTGGCCGGCCCCGGCCGTGGCCCGCGCCCTGCTCGACGAGGGGATCGACTACTTCCAGGCCTACGTCTGCGAAAACCTCGGCTCGCCCGACGAGCGGGTCACCCAGGGAAGCCTCGCCGATATCGCCAAGGATTCGTTCGCGACGCCGAACGTGATGATCCTCGTCCGCAAGGCCCGCGTGGCCGACAAGCCGGGGCAGGTGGGCACACGGCTGTTCGGGAATCCGGACGAGTGCTTCCTGCAGTCGCGGCCGAAGCGGGGCCTGCTCACGCCCGCCGAGGTGCGGTCGCTGGCCCTCGCGGAGCTGCAGCTGCGGCCGACGAGCGAGGTCTGGGACGTCGGCGCCGGGAGCGGGTCGGTGGGCCTCGAGGCGGCGCGGATTGCCCGCGACGGCCGGGTGCACGCGATCGAGATGGATCCCGACGACCAGGCGCTGATTCGCGAGAACGCCGCCCGGTTCGGCGTGATGAACCTCAACCCGGTGCTCGGCCGGGCTCCCGAGGCCTGGGCGTCGCTGCCCGATCCCGATGCGATCTACGTGGGCGGCAGCGGCCGCGACGTGGCGATGCTCGTGGAGCAGGCCTGGATCCGGCTCAAGTCCGGTGGCCGGCTCGTGACCGCCTGCAACAGCATCGAGAACCTCGCCGCCATGCACTCGCTCCTCCGGTCGCGGTCGCTCGACGCCGCCTACTGGATGGTGAACATCGCCCGCGGCATCGAGCAGCTCGACCGGATCCGGTTCGAGGCGATCAATCCCACCTTTTTGATCGCCGCCACCAAGCCGGCGTGACCCACCGATGGTCGATCTGCCAAAGCCACTCGACGTGATCGCGGTGGGGGCCCACCCCGACGACGTCGAGATCGGCTGCGGCGGCACGCTGGCGCTGCTGGCCGCCCAGGGGCATCGTGTGGGGATCGTGGATCTCACCGATGGCGAACCAACGCCGCGGTCGAGCGGCCCCGAGGAGCGGCTCCGCGAGGCGGCCGCCGCGGCGAAAGCGCTCGGCGTGGTCCACCGCGAGACGCTGCCCTTCACCAACCGCCGGCTGTTCGACCACTTCGAGGTCCGCGTGGCGCTGGCGACGATCTTTCGCCGCTGGCGGCCGCGGCTCGTGCTCGGCCTCGGCGACAAGACGCCCCTCGCGTCGCCCGACCACGCCCAGACCGTGGCGATCACGGAGGCAGCCGTCTTCTATTCGCGGCTCACGAAGTGGGACGACACGTTCGCCGGCCTGCCGGTGCACACGGTGCCGCAGTTGCTCACCTACTTCCTGTTCGCGGGCGTGGCGGAGGTGCCGCACGGCCACTGGCCGCTGGTGGTGGACATCGCCGGGCATCTGGAGACCAAGCTCGCGGCGATCGCCTGCTACCCGTCGCAGTTTCCACCCGAGAAGGCCCACGTCTATTCGCGGGTGCGATCGCTGGCCGAGACCGTGGGCCTGATGGCCGGCTGTGCCGCGGGCGAGGTGCTCGCCTCGAGCCGGATGCCGCTCACCACCGAACCGATGCGGATGCTGTTTCCGCCGCCGGCGACAGCGACCGGGTGACGCGGTGGGCCCGGGGCTGCCCGTGCCCCGTCACGTGGCACAGGTTTTCAACCTGTGTTTTCGGAAGTGGCCGCAGGTTTTCAACCTGCGGTTCTTCGCCGTGTGGCCCCGCCGCGCGGGAAGGCCTTCA
>JBBAVS010000118.1:0-11528 GCA_040397585.1 Pirellulales bacterium | reverse complement strand
ATGAGCCGGATGTCGCCACCACACCCCGGGCACGCAACAGGAAACTCCTCGCCCAATCATCTCCGAGAACCTCGAGAGCTGGCTCGAGTGGCGCGACCGCGGCGAGCGGCCCGTGCCGGGATACGTCGAGGAGGAGTTCCGCGGCTATCTCGAGTGCGGGCTGCTCTGCTTCGGCTTCGCCCGCGCGGGCTGCATGACGTGCCGCACGGGATTCGTCGTGGCAGACCGGCCGAGCCGGCGATTGACGGCGATGGTGGTGGTGGCGACGACAGTCGGCGGCACGTCGATCTCGCCGGCGGGAGCCGACGAGGCGGAGGGCTCGGTGCGTTCTTCCGACATGGCCTGTTCCCGAGGGGAGGGCCCCAGTCTACCGGCTGCGGGCCGAGCCTTGATCGATGGACGGCGGACGATCGGGCGCGAGCCAGATCGCCACGATGCCGAGCACGTAGACGAGGCCGCAGAGCATGCCGACACGCGGGTAGTCGGCCCCGAGCTCCGCAAAGAGCGAGCCCGCGGCGAGCACACCCGCCGCCGTCACGAATCGGCCGGCGTTGTAGGCCAGGCCGCTGCCGGCAGCCCGCACCTCGAGGGGAAACACCGACGGCAGGTAGACCGCGAGCCAGCCGAAGAACAGGGTCGACACGAAGCCCTGCAGGCACACGATCGGGTGAAACGACACGTCGAGCGGCTTCGTGAGGCCGAACATGGCGAGCGTGGTCGCCGTGGCACCCACGCTGATCAGGAGGTAGCTCGCCCGGCGGCCAAACCAGCCGGCGAGCAGGGCTCCCACAAAACTGCCCACAAACGATCCCGCGGCCCACCAGCCCTGCGTGACGGCCTTGTAGGCCGAGTCGGTCGGGCCAGCGACGGCGTCGGCCCAGGGGATCATCCACTTGCTTGCCGACCACGCGCCGACCATGGGGATGCTCGCGATCAGGATGGCGACGAGCGTGGTGCGCCGCAGGTCGCGCCCGAAGAGCGCGGGCCGTGGAGTGGCCCGGCCCGCGGCCTTGAGCCGGCTGGCCAGCCACTGGGGCGATTCGGGCAGGGCCGCGAGCACGACCACGCCGAGCAATGCCGGCATCCCCGCGATCTGAAACAGCCAGCGCCACGAATCGACCGTGATCGGCCAGATCCGGCCGCACTGCGAGAGGATGATCACGCCCATGTTGATACCCGCCGCCATCACTCCCGAAACGGTCGCCTTCGTCGCCGCCGGCCAACTCTCGGCGACGAGCGCGATGCCGTTGGGCCACACGCCCCCGATCCCCAGGCCCACGAGAAACCGCAGCACGAGCATCTGCTCCTGCGACGTCACGAAGGCGCCCGCGGCGGCGCACAGCGAATAAAAGAGGATGCTCACGCCCAGGCCCCGGCTGCGGCCGAAGCGGTCGCCGAACCGGCCGAGCACCACCCCGCCGATCGCGGCTCCGAGCATCAGGGCCGCGGTGTAGCGGGCGAACCAATCGCCGCCGGCGGCTGGCGTGAAGGCCTCGCCCATCAGGCTCTTGGTCACGGAAAGCGACGCCACGGGCATCAGCCCCAGTTCGAAGCCGTCGAACACGAGCCCGAGGAACGCCGCGACGAGCACGGCCACGCGGGAAAAGCCCGTGAGGCCGTTCGCGTCCGGCTCCGTGGCAGGGTGCGCGGCCGTCATCGCAGCGTCACCTCGTAGAGCTGCGCAACGCCGCTCGAGTCGCTCGTGAACACGACCCGCGATCCATCGGCAGAGAACGTCGGATGGGGGTGCGTGTGCTGCGGGGCGAACACCTTCACCGGGCCGTCGTCGTAGGGGCAGTGGTCTCCGTTCCAGTGGTCGCCCGCGTTGCTCGACCGGCTCTCGGCGAGCGGCACGACCGGAGACTCGGGGCCGGCCGAGGGGTCGAATGTGAACAGGCCCCGGTCGGGATGCTTCGTGTCGGTGACGCACGAGCGACCGTCGCGGCCCACGCAGGGATGCCAGCAGGGAAAGTCGGTCACCCGCCGCACGGCGCCCGAGTCGACGTCGATCCCGATCATGCCGTGCGGCCAGACCACCGTCACGATCTCGTTGCGGCCGCCGACGGCGCTCCGCGGCATCCACATCTCGTGCACCACCCACTCCTTCTTCGCGACGTCGCGGGCGTAGGCGAGCCGGTGGTTCGTGCCGTCGCGGTTCACGACGTGGATCCTGTCCGTGTAGCGGCCGCCGAAGCGGAGCAGGCCCGGATCGTCGGGATGGAACTGCGGATGGCCGATCGAGTCGTGCTCGCAGGCGACCGAAACCGTGCCCGAGGCCGTGTCGATCACGTGCAGCCGGGCGACGTTGCCTTTGTCCGGTCCGAACTTCACCGGCACCGCCCACCAGCGCCCGTCGGCCGACAGCGACGTGGTGCCCATCGCGTCGCCCACCATCCCGGGCGGGATCATCGGCACGTCGCCGAAGTCGGCGAGGCACTCCTCGGGAAAGCCGCCGGCCGTCGCCACGCGCCAGGCGCCGCAGCCGGCGGTGAAATAGACGAACCGGCCGTCGGCCGAGGGATGCACGCTCCACTCGTTGACATCATCGCGGGCGGTGAGCTGCACGAGCCGCCGGCTCGCCCGCTCCTCGGCGAAGATCTGCGGCGCGCCCGTGCGATGCGACACGAACACGAGCCACTGCATGGCGTCGTCGTAGGCCGGCAGATAATAGAAAGGATGGTGGTGGATCGAGGGATGGCTCGTCACCTGCCGGACGGCCGCGCCCGTCGCCGGATCGACGAACGATCGCGACTCGGCCTGGTGCACGCTCCCCTTCCCGCCGGCCGTCATCACCGTGTCTCCGCGGTCCAGGCCGCGCGTCATGCGATCGCTGTCCGCTCGCCCAATGGCCGCCGCCGTTCGAGGAGCGTGAGCGGCGCTCCTGCCGGATCGACCGGGCAGGTGAACCCGATCGCCTCGAGGCCCTGCTTGATGGCCGCGAGCTGCTCGGTGGTGAGCGGCCGCATCGGCCGGCGGAACACCGGGCTTGGAAACCTTCCCAGGAGCCACTTCGCCGCCTTCATCCGCTGGTGGGCACCGCAGCCCGGCTCGCCGAAGGCATACACGATCCGCGCCAGCGGCGCCACGACGTCGCCCGCCTTCCGCGCCCGGGCGAGGTCGCCGTCGAGGGCCGCGTGCACGAGCTCCACCATCAACTCCGGCACGAAGCCGGCGAAGCCGATGAGCGCGCCATCGGCTCCTTCGAGAAGCGAGGCGAGCAGAAACTCGTCGTGGCAGGTGGTGATCGACACGTGCGGGGCCACCGCCTTGAGCTGCTCGTAGTCGTAGCGCCAGCGGGCCATGTCGCGCGTGCCCATCTTCACCATCACCACCTCGGGCAGCCGCACCATCTCCTGCATCTCGGCGAGCGTGTAGCCCGCCTTCGTCCACGCGGGATACTGGTGGATGATGATCGACACGCCGCCCCCGGCGGCCACGTCTTCGATGAAGCCGACGGCCGTCGCGCTCGATCGGCCGAATCGCAGCCAGTGGTGCGGCGGCATGAGCAGGATCGCCTCGGCGCCCGCCTCCCGGGCCTCGATCGCATGGTCGATCGCCTCCTGGCTGCCCTCCGCCGACACGCCGCTGATCACCTTCACCCGCCGGCCCGTCTTCGCATTGGCCTGCGCGACGCCCGCGGCCACGCAGCGCGTCACTTGGGCGCGCTCGGCGGGAGAGAGCGACATGATCTCGCCGGTGTGGCCGTTGCAGACCACGCCCTCGATCCCCGGCACGCTTGCCACGTCTGCGATCGAGGCCACGAGCCCTTCCTCGTCGATCGACTCGTCGGCGTGAAACGGGCAGAGCGTGGCCGGATAGACGCCGCTCCAGGGCCGGGTGCGCCAGGGAGAGGCATGGGCGGCGAGCGAGGGGCGGGCGGCGTGGCCATTGGCTGGCGAAGCGGTCATCGTGTGGTCTCCGAGTGCCGTCGACTCTCGTCGACTGGGGCCACCATACACCAGGATCGGCCGCGGATGCCGCAAATCTTGCGCAACAATGCGCAACAAGTCCGGCCGTCTACCGGGGACGGCGCGGTGGCTTTTTGCCGCCTTCGCCGCGGGGGCGGGTGATCGAACCGCCCGGAATGAATGCGGGCTCCACGCGGATCTCCACGGCTGCGCCGGCGAATTGCCCCGTGATCCGCCGCGAGAGTTGCTCGACGGCAAGCCTGCCCACCCGTTGCGGATGCACCTCGACCGTGGCCAGCGCGGGCCACAGGCCGGCCACGAGGGCCCGCTCGTGATTGCAGGAGACGAGCGAGATGTCGCGGCCCGGCACGAGCCCCACGGTCGCGAGCGCGCGATACACCATCGCCGCGATGCTGTCGGCAGGGCAGAAGATCGCGGTCGGGCGCTCGTGCGCCAGGGCATGGCGGCCACGAAGCCCCGCGGCGATGCGGGCGACCAGCGGCTGCACGTGCGTCACATCGATCACGGGCTGCAGCGGAAACGACACGCGGCGACCCGGCGGGGAGAGATCGTCGACCACGGTGCCTGCGTGCTCCTCCATCGCCCTGCGGAAGGCACCGGTGCGGGCGGCAAACGCGGCGTGGTCGGCTTTCGGGTTGACGACGACCACCCGCCGGTGCCCGTGCTCCACGAGCGCCGCCGCCGCGAGCCGGCCAATGATCGCGTCGTCGGGGTCGGCCGTGTCGCCGGGAGCGCCGGCCGGTCGGCCGAGCATCCACACCAGCGGCGTCATGCGGAGCGCGCTCCGCAGCTTGGGAGCCATGGCGTCCATGATCCTCCCCTGCAGGGCGGCCTTGGCGACGATGCCGTCAAACATCACGCGACGCAGCGATCGCGGTGGCTCGGCAGGATCGGGAACGTCGATCAGCACGGGGTGGGCTCCCGCTTCGGCGAGCGCCTCCTCGGCCCCGTGGATCGCCTCCGCCACGACGGGCAGACTCGCAAGCGCCCGATCGATGCCAAACAGCACGATGGCGATGCGCTTGCCGGCCAACGGCTGTGGCCGCGAACGGCCGGAGCGATCGCGGAGCTTCTGGTATCCGAGCCGGTCCGCCGCGGCCCGCACCCTTGCCATGCATTCCACGCTCACCTGCGGATGTCCGCGGAGCGCACGGCTGACCGTGCCGGGAGAAACCCCTGTCACTGTGGCGATATGTCGAATGGTGACTGCCATAGACGCCCGCTTTCCGAATCAACACGAGTATGCGACATTCCGGGGCATCCCGGAAGCGGCCCGCGACTGGGAGTGATCACCCTCGCCGGATTACAGGTCTGAGCAAAGGAGCACTCTATGCAGCACGACACCTACCTGCACCAGAGACCCCAGTCGCAACCCGCGGGGCGAGCGTCTCGCTTGCCGAGAGTTGGAGCCCCACGGCAACCGGGACGGTTGCCCCACGGCAAGACGGTCCCTTTCTTCTGCTTGATGCTCGTTGCCGCGGCGCTCACCGCCCGCGCCGAAGAAGGAGCCCCCCCCGACCTCCTGCCAACGGTGGGCTCGATCAAGCGGCTCGACCCGCGGTTCGACGCGCTCGTGCCCCGCGACGCGGCGATCGAGGTGCTCGCGAGCGGGTTTGTGTGGGCCGAGGGGCCCGTGTGGCTCAAACGGGAGCAGGCGATCCTGTTCAGCGACATCCCGCGAAATCGCGTGATGCGGTTCAAGGATGGCGAGGGCCTGAGCGTGTTTCTCGAGCCGGCCGGGTTCACCGGGCCGGCGGGATATGGCGGCGATCGCGGCAGCAACGGGCTCACGCTCGACCGGCAGGGCCACCTGATCTCGTGCGAGCATGGCGACCGCCGCGTGAGCCGGCTCACGCCCGGCGGAGGCAAGCGCACCGTGGCCGACAACTTCCGCGGCAAGCGGTTCAACAGCCCCAACGACTGCGCCGTGCACTCCTCGGGGGCGATCTATTTCACCGATCCGCCCTACGGGCTGCCCGAGGGCTCGGACGACGAGCGCCGCGAGCTCGACTTCTGCGGCGTGTATCGCGTCGCGCCCGACGGCGTCGTCACGCTCCTCTGCGACACGATGACGCGGCCCAACGGCATCTGCTTCTCCCCCGACGAGAAGCGGCTCTACGTGGCCCAGTCCGACCCGGCGGCGCCGCTCTGGAAGGTGTTTGCCGTGCAGCCGGATGGCACGCTCGACGCGGGCCGCACGTTCTTCGACGGCACCAGGCTCTTCAAGGAGCGGAAGAAGGGCCTGCCCGACGGGCTCAAGGTGGATCTCGCCGGCAACGTGTTCGCCACGGGCCCCGGCGGCGTGCTCGTGATCGCGGCCGACGGCACGCACCTGGGCACGTTTCTCACCGGGCAGGCGACGGCCAACTGCGCCTTCGGCGGCGACGGCCGCACGCTCTACATGACGGCCGACTCCCACCTCTGCCGCGTCCGGCTCACCACGAGCGGCCCGCTGCCCGGGCCCTGAGCCGTTGCCGGCGTCGCTCACCCGGCTTCCCGAAACGAAGGGCCGAAGGATAGGTCGGCCAATGGCACTTCGGCAAGCGACGGCCGAGCGGGGCGGATCACGAGGAGCAACAGCCGGAACCGATCGGGCTGGATGCGGCCGGATCGTGGAGGTGCCGCGGTGCTTCCTGTCCACGCTCAAGGCCGGATGTGTCTCGTCGGCGCAGACCGGCCTTGAAACCGCTCTTCTCGCGGGCCGTCGGCATCGTGGCATGGAATGCCGTCAGAGGCTGTGGATGTCGATCGTCTTCTCCGGTCGGCGTCGCTGGTAGCGGCGGGAACTCGCAGTGCCGACGTGCGGGCGGACTTTGGACCGCGTCGGCGACGCAGTCAGGACGGCGACCATGAACGCACCGGGGCATGGACGAGTAAAGTGTGCGCCGGTGCACTCGTGCGGCGACAAGGCCGACGCGAGCGACTCTCACCAGAGCCCCCTGCTCAACTGCTGCCTCAATCCACGCGACGTCTCGGTTCAGGAGGCCTGTGGCGCACGCAGCTGCGGGCGCCACAGGCTCCAACTGCAGTCACGCAGCCCACGGCTTGCGTTTTGCGGCCCGGGATTCATCGCTCCACTTGTAAGCCGGCCGGGACGGCTTGCGCCCTTCGCGGGCCGCGGCGGCGGCCTCCTCGCGGTTCGCAAAATCGTAGGCCCGCAAGACCGTGCCGCGGCTGACCTTCATCTCGCGAGCCAGCCGATCGAACCCCTCCCCGGCTTTCCTACGGCGATCCACCTCCGCCGCAAGCCGCTTGTACCTCGGCACGAACGGCTGCCCCGGCTTACGCGGCCGACGACGACGTCCGTCGATCCGACCCGGCGGCCGCTTTCCCGTGCGGTGCAGATAGAGGGCGTCCCGCACGACCTCCGCCCCGATGCCGAGCGCTCGTGAGATCAGGTCGATGCCCGGCCCAGCCTCCGCCATCTCCACGATCTGCGGCAGCACCACCTCGTACTTCGGTGTGCGGCGCAGCGGAACCACGATGTTGCGACGACCACGAGGTGTCTTTCCGGCCATTATCCAACGATCGGTATTCAGGAGCGCCTACCACGTCCCGTACCGTGCCATCCTGCCGAAGCCGGAGCAGTGCGTGAACCTGCTCGTCCCCGTGGCACTTTCCTGCACACACGTCGCGATCGCGTCGCTGCGGATCGAGGCCACATGGATGGTGATCGGACAGGCGGCGGGGATCGCGGCGGCGCAGGCCGCCCAGCGCAGCGTTCCGGTCCATCAACTCCCTTACCCGCAGTTGCGAGAGCGGCTTCTCGCCAGGGGACAGGCCGAGATGACTCGGGATCTCGACGGGAGTGGAACGACCGGCCGCGAGCGGGTCTTTGCTGAAACGGCAATTGCCTGCAAGGAACGGGATCCGGAACGACGGAAGACACTCGTCTGTCTTCTGGACGGGGAACGCGCGCTCCGGGAAATGGCTGGTGAGTGGCTTCCGCGGCCGGTGGGCGTGCTTGATCTCTTCCACGTTCTGGAGAGGTTGTGGCTGGCGGCCCACTGCTTTCATGCGGACGGCAGCGACGAGGCAAAGACGTTCGTGCAGAAGCGGCTGATGATGCTCCTGGCGGGAAAGGTTGGCTACGTGGTAGGCGGCTTGCGCCGACTTCGCGATCAGCATGGACTCAGAGGCGAGGCGCTACGCCGCCTGAATGCAGCCATCGTCTACTACGAAAACAACCGGGAGCACATGCGATATGACGAGTACCCCGCTGCCGGATACCCGATAGGCAGCGGTTTCGCCGAAGGAGCCTGTCGCCATCTTGTGAAGGATCGTATGGAAGGCATGGGCATGCGGTGGACCGTAAAAGGCGCTCAGGCCATGGGTGGCAGAGGTGGGTGGCGAGACCCGCGTCGTCAGCCAGTTCACGCTGCTGGCCGACACGGCCCGTGGCAACCGGCCGAGCGGCCCGGACGAAGCTCGGCCGGGCCGCTCGGCCGGAGGAGGCGGTGCCGCTCTATGAGCGGTTTTTGGCCGTGCTCGAGCCGCTGGTGGGCCGGCCGCTGGCGAGGGGCGTGTTTGCGGCCGACAGGCGGGTGAGCCTCGTGAACGACGGCCCCGTGACGATCGTGATCGACTCCCGCCGACGGGAATGATCGGGGGCCTGAAACCAGCCGCACGTTGTGTTAGAATGTGGCCCATCGCGGTGGCTATAGCTCAGTTGGTTAGAGCATCGGTTTGTGGTACCGAGGGTCGCGGGTTCGAGTCCCGTTAGCCACCCTGTCTGTCTTTCTTTTGGAAAGGCCGTAGGCCCGTTGCTCCGCAACGGGCTGCCCGTCACGGAGTGACGGGCCTACTGCTTGTCCACAAAATGGCGACTTGTGGGCCGCGCAGGGGCGCGGCTAGGCTCGCTCGGATTCTGGCAGTCGGGCGATTGAGACTCGTCATGCACCGCCACGTTCGTTCCCGCCTCGGAGCCCCCTGCCATGTCGCGTGTTCGCCGTTCGTCATCCCGGCCCGTTGCTCGTGCGTCCCGCCGCGATTTCATCACCGCCACGGCGGCCGTCGCCGGCGGATACTGGATCGCCCCCGGCCTGCGGGCTGACGAGGCGAAGCCTGCCACGAGCGCCAACGAAGAAATTCGGTTCGCCTGCATCGGTATCGGCGGCAAGGGATCGAGCGACTCGGCCGACGCGGCCCGCAGCGGCAAGGTCGTGGCTGTCGCCGACGTCGATGCCAACCAATTGAAGCGGGCGGACAAGACGCTCAAGGGCGCGAAGCAATACGCCGACTTCCGCAAGATGCTCGACGAGATGGGCAAGGAGTTCGATGCCGTCACCGTCAGCACGCCCGACCACACCCACATCACTGCCGCCGCCATGGCGATGCGAATGGGCAAGCACTGCTTCTGCCAGAAGCCGCTCACGCGGTCGATCGCCGAGGCGCGACTGCTGGGCGAATTGGCTCGGTCGCAGAAGGTGGCCACGCAGATGGGCAACCAGGGCACGGCCGGTGACTCGCTGCGGCGGGCCGCGGCGTTCATCAAGTCAGGGGCGCTCGGCGCCGTGAAGGAGGTTCACGTCTGGACCAATCGCCCGGTGTGGCCCCAGGGGGGCGGCCGGCCCGAAGAAAAGCCGGTGCCGGCGAACCTCGACTGGGACTGCTGGCTGGGCCCGGCTCCTCTCCGTCCCTATGCGGCAGGCTATCACCCGTTCGCCTGGCGCGGGTTTTGGGACTTCGGCTCCGGCGCGCTCGGCGACATGGCCTGCCACACGTTCAACATGCCGTTCATGGCGCTCACGCTCCGCGACCCAGCCAGCGTGCAGGCGGGTACCAGTGGCCACAACAAAGAGACCTTTCCCAAGTGGTCGATCATCGACTTCGAGTTCCCCACGCTTGGCGACCGCGCGGCCGTGAAGGTGAAGTGGTATGACGGCGGCAAACTGCCGGACGCGTCGCTCTTCGCCGGCTTCCGCGGCGAGCTCAAGAAGAATGCCGAAGGCAAGGAGAAGGAGCAGCCCTTCAAGACGGCCGCGAGCGGCGTGCTCGTGATCGGCGACAAGGACGTGCTCTACGCACCCGGCGACTACTGCGGCGACATGAGCCTCAAGAGCGGCACCAAGCCGGCCGAGGTCGCGTTTACGAAGTCACCCGGTCACTTCGTGGAGTTTGCCAACGCGATCAAGGGCGGGCCGGCGGCGGTGAGCAACTTCCCCGACTACGCCGCCCCGCTCACCGAGACGATCCTCCTCGGCAACCTCGCCGTCTGGGCGGCCGACGCGGCCGACGTGGCTGGGAAGAAGATCGAGTGGGATCCGGTGAAGCTCGTGGCCACAAACGCGCCCGAGGTGGAATCGATCATCCGGCCGACGCCCCGCGACGGCTGGAAGGCGTGAGCAAGGAGGTTGCGATGACGATGACAGCAGGCAGAGTCGGGCTGCGCGCGGTGGGCGTGCTCCTCAGTCGTCTGGTGGCCGTGGTGCTGACGCTGACGACCGTCGGGCTGCCGGCTGCGGCATGGGGCGTGACCCCAGCGGCCGCCGACACCGAGGCCGTGGCCCTGGTGAAGGCCCGCGGCGGCAGCGTGGACCTCGACGCCGCCGGCCACGTCGTGGCTGTCGATCTGGCCGAGCGGCCGGCGACCGACGCCGACCTCGAACAGCTCGCTAGGCTCGAGCGACTGACGAAGCTCGAGGTCTGGGGGGCGGAAATCTCCGATCGGGGCCTGGCTGCGATCGCGCAGATGAAGAATCTCGAGCAGCTCGTGCTCGAGAACACCGACGTGACCGACGCCGGCGCGGCCCAGCTCGCGGCGCTCGAGAAGCTGCGGGTGCTCAATCTTCGCCGGTCGTCGAACCTCACCGACGCTGCGCTCGAGGCGGTGGCGGGCATGCGCGGGCTCGAGCAGCTGATCCTGCTTTACAACAACTTCACCGACGCCGGGCTCGCCCATCTCGCGCCGCTGGCGAAGCTCCGCGTGCTCGATCTCCGAGGCTGTGCCCTCGTGACCGACTCCGGCCTGGAGCATGTGGCGAAGCTGGCCAGCCTCGAGCGGGTGAAGCTCCGCTGCCCAAGCGTCACCGACGCCGGCCTCGCACATGTCGCGACGCTGCCGAAGCTCCGCGGCTTCGCGGTGGAAGACGGCCAGGTGACCGACGCCGGCCTGGCGCCGTTCGCCGAGAAGACCGACATCGACGAGATCAACGTCATGCGGACGTTCGTCGGCGACGATGGCCTGGCCCAGCTTGCGAAGCTCACGAAGCTCAAGCGGCTGGAGCTGCGGGGCACGCTCGTGGGCGACGCCGGCCTCATGCATGTCGGGAAGCTGCCAAACCTCGTGCTGCTCGATCTGGCCGAGACGAGCGTCGGCGACGCGGGCATGGCCCAGCTCGCCGGCCTGCAGAAGCTGGCGACGCTCGACCTCTGGGACACCAAGGTCGGCGACGCGGGTATGGAGGCGGTCGGCGGGCTCGCGGCCCTCGGCACGCTCAATCTGCAGAACACGGCGGTGACCGACGCCGGCGTCGCGCGGCTCGCCGGGCTCGACAGGCTTTCGAACCTCACGCTCACGGGCACGAAGATCACCGACGCCGCCCTCGACAGCCTCGCGAAGCTGCCGGCCCTGCGGTCGCTGGCCCTCGCCTTCACCGC
>JBBAVS010000117.1:2722-11560 GCA_040397585.1 Pirellulales bacterium | reverse complement strand
CCTCTCCCGCTGCGGCCATGTCATGACCGATTTTCGGAGCACGTTTTACGAGCGATACGTTTCCGACTTCAAAGCCTCCTTCCTGCTGCAGGGCGCGGCCCTGCAGAGTTACTGGAAGTGGTGCGATGGACGGGTTCTCCCGCTGATCGCGGATGTGCCCCGCGACTCCGGCGTGCTGGAAATCGGCTGTGGCCCCGGCTACCTGCTCGAGTACCTCCGTGCCAATGGTTTTTCCCGTGTCACCGGGATCGACATCTCCGCCGAGCAGGTTGCCATCGCCGTGGGCCGCGGCGCCGATGCGAAGGTGGCCGACGTGTTCGAGGAGCTTTCGAGGCACGACGGGACGCTGGCGCTGATTCTCGCCTTCGATGTGGTGGAGCATTTTTCCAAGGAGGAAAACCTGCGGCTGTTCACCGCGATTCACCGGGCTCTACGACCCGACGGAATCGTCGTGCTCCAGACGCCGAACGGGGCGGCTCTGTTCGGTGGCCAGATCATCTATGGCGACCTGACGCACATGACGATCTTCAATCCCAACTCGCTTTCTCAATTGCTCCGCCGCACCGGATTCGCGGACGTGACGTTCCGCGAGACAGCGCCCGTCGCCAAAAATGCGATCGGGCTGGTCCGTCTGGCGATCTGGTCGGTGGCGCGAAGTGTCGCCAATCTCGTCCGCGCCGCCGAGACCGGCGCCGGTCAGGCCGTCTGGACGCAGAACCAACTCTGCCGTGCCCGGCGTCGCGAGTAAGCCGTTGATCATGCAGGTGTGCATTGAGCCCGAAGAGAAGCAGGGGGGCCTATACCGCTACGTCACCGACTTTGCGGCCTTGGCGCCTGCCGGAACCGTGGCACTTCGCAGGGCCGCGCCACCCCACCCGCGGCCCGGTGAGATCAGCATCGGAGTAGGAACTCTGGGCCTGACGCCATATCGGCGTCACGTGCCTGCCCTGGCTGCCAAGGCCCTTGCAGAGGCGATTAAGAACGCATCGCACGTGGTCTGCCACAGCCTGTACCGCGGTCATGTCACAACGCTCGCCGAAATCTGTCGCGCCCGCAGCATCCCCTACTCGATTGTTGCCCACGGCATGCTCGATCCCTGGACGCTCAGCCGCTTCCGGTGGCTCAAGGAGATCTGGCTTCGCCGCGGGGGTCGGCAGGCCATCGAGTCCGCCACCCACCTGCTTTTCACCACATCACGGGAGATGGAAAAGGCGATGCCCGCGGTGCCCGGGGCACGGCCGGCGATTCTGCGCCCTGCCGTCACTCCGTTTGCGGATCGCCGCGAGTCAGCCCGCCGAGAAGCCCGGGCGGAACTCGGCATCGCGGCGGACGCGCGACTCCTCATCTGGATCGGCCGCTTCGACCGGATGAAGCGACCGCTGGAGACGTTTCGGGCGTTCGCAAGGGCCCAGCCGACCCGCACGGTGCTGGCGGTTGCGGGGTTTCCCGCGACCGTCACGGAAGGGCAGATGCGTCGGGAACTCGCCGGCGCGGGTGCGATGGTGAGGTATCTCGGTCCCGTCACCGGGAAGCGTCGGGCGACTCTTTTTTCCGCCGCGGACGGCTTTGTCTCCTTCTCGTTCCGGGAGAATTTCGGCTATTCGTTCGCGGAAGCCATGGCCCACGGGCTGCCATGCCTCGTGTCGGCCGGGCACGACCTGCTGGCTGACGTGTCCGGCCATGATGTCGGCTGGGTGGCGGAATCCGCAGCCGATCGCTGGAGCGAGTGTTTCGCAGCCTTCGATGCCGCCAGCGACGACGTGCTTGCCCGCATCGGCGAACGGAACGCGGCTTGGGCCCGCGATCATCTGTCCGTCGATCGCATGCGGCAGTCAATTGCGGCCCTGATGCGCGTGGCGGCGTAGGACTGACTCGTCCGATGAGTTCGCAACGTTCGATCGAGTCACGACTGGCTTCCGCGTCGCTGGCTTCGTTCGCCTCCTTTATTGTGACGTTGCTCCAATCGCTTCTGATGGTTCCGCTGCTGCTGGCGGTGTGGAAGCCGGAGGTGTATGGCCAATGGATCGTCGTGACGACGGCGTTTGGCCTGCTCACCACGATGGACCTCGGCCTGCAAAACTACGTCGGCAACCTGTTCACGATGGCGGGAGGCGATCGCGAATGCGTTCGCAGGAGGCTGGGCTCGGGCATTCGGGCTGCCTGCATCACGGCTGCGGGGCTGGCTGCAGTCATGGCTGGAATCTGGTTTACCAGACGAATCCCCGCGGTGGCGGCGAATGACAGCAGCGAGAACGCCGCGCTGCTCATGTCGCTCGGCATGCTCGTTGTTTACTGGATACTGCAGGGTTCGATCGGGGGCATTGTCGTCCGACTCTACCCGGCTTTCGGTCTCTTGAGCCGCTCGCTCTGGCTGTCACTGCTGCAGCGATTGGCGATGACGGTCGCCCTCGTCGCTTCCGCGTGGCTCGGAGCAGGCCTCGTCGGGGCCACGATCGCCTGGACGGCAGCGGGCGCTGTTGTCACTGCCGTCATTTTCTTCGACATCCGCCGTCGGTTTGCCGAATACAGCCCCTGGTGGCAGGCAGGGTCGTGGCGCGAGGCGATTCACTTGATCGGCGGATCGGTCGGCATGATCGCGACGTCGATGCTCGACTCGCTGGCATTGACCGCGCTCGTCACCTTGACTGATCGCTGGGCATCGGCGGCCGGCGTGGCCCTGTTTGCCGCGGTTCGCACCGCTGCCAATGCGATCATGCAGGGTTCCGCCGTCATCCTCACGCCGGTCGGCCCGGACCTGAGCCGGTTTGCATCAACGCGGGACAGTGTCCGCAGTTCCGCCGTGCTGGCCATTTCATGGCTGATCGCCACAGGGCCGATAGCCCTTGCGGTCACTGCCGCGCTGCCGCTCACCGAGACGGTATTCTGCCACTGGACCCGCCGGGCGCTACCATTCTCGCCGGCGCTGTTCGTATCGCTGATCGTCGCGGTGCTTGTCCGGCAATGGATGTCTCCGCTGGCAATGCTGTTGTTTTGCACCAACAGCATGCGGTCCCAGTTTCTCGTCTCGCTCGGACGATGCATCTGCAGCATCGCCGTGGGTGCCGGCCTGTTCGGCGTGCTGGGGGTTCCGGCCATGGGGATCGCCGTCTTCGGCGGTGAGGCCGTCGCCGCCATCGGTGTCGCCGCGATGACAACGCTGGTTTTTCCCGGGCTCTGTGACAATCGCTGCCGGGCCGCTGGAGCACTCGCGCTCGTTCAGGTGGCGGTGGCCTCCGCAGCCATGGTGGCATGGTGGTGGCTCCCAGCGGCGGCATGGCTCGTGTGGACCACTTCCCTGGTTGTTCAGCTCCTGCTCATGGCAGCACAGTGGCGGAATCTTCACCCGACGGCCCGCGATCGCGTGGTCGCGTTGTTTCCTCCGGTCCTCCGCCGCGTCATGCCGATCAGCCCGATCGGCATGGCCGTGCCGCTCCCGGCCGGTGCGCATACCCAACCCTCGATCCAGCAGTCGAAGTCATGAAACCTCGTGTCTCCGTCATCATCACGGCCTATAACAACGAACCCTTCGTGGAGACGGCGATTCGCAGCGTTCTCGATCAGGACTATCAGGACTTCGAACTGGTGGTGGTCGAGGATCGCGGCCGTGACCGGACCTTCGAGATCGCGCAGCGTTTTGCGGGTGACCGCGTGCAGGTCATTCGCAACGAACGCAATCGCGGGCAACACGTCAACAAGAACGAGGGGATGCTGTATATCTCGGGCGATCTCGTGAAATTCGTCGATGCCGACGACTACCTGCTCCCCGGTGCCCTTGCGCACCTCGTCGCCGCGTATGACTCGTCGGGCACGCGGCCAGGCGCCGTCTTCGCCCGACCGCGAATCGTCGATGAGGCAGGCCGCCAACTCGTTGATATGCCCCGCTGGGGCTTCACCGGCCGGGCGGATGGCCCGAGTTTGCTTCACTTCCTGGCCACGGCCGGCGACAAGGGAAGTTGCCTGTGTAACGTGACGCCCCATCTCTTCGACCGAGAGGCGCTCGCTCGTGTGAGGGGTTTTCCAGATTCCAACGCCTACGCCGGCGACTGGGAAACGTTTTTGAAGCTGCTCGCGATCGGCGACGTCGTGTTCACCGACGCCACGGTCGCCGGCTACCGCATCCAGGCGGAGAGCATTTCGCGGCTCACGCCCATCGTGCCGCAAACCAGGGATGGTATCCGCTCGGCCCGCGAGGTGGCCGCGTTTACGCAAGAAACGCAGCCGGGAGACGACCGGTTCCGCTCGCAGGCGTTCCTGTCCGGACTGCTCGACTCCTTTGTCGATCGCTACGTTTACCCGCAGCGGCTGCGCAGACTGCTTGGCCGCACGTCCTGCGATGCCGACATCCGCAACGTCTTTGCCGAGGAGCGACTCGAGCACGAGTACGACCGCATGATCCGTCGCGGCTTCGCGGGCTATCTGTATCGAGCGATCACGCAAAAGGGCCGGTCTGCCCTCGGGCTGTCTCCATACACGTCATGTTTGGCCGGGTTTCGCCCGGCATCGTGACCACATGCCTGTGAAGAAGTCGCTCCGCCTTGCCGTTTTCACAACACACCCGATCCAGTATCAGTGTCCCCTGTGGAGGCGTCTCAACGATGGCGGGGATATCCGGCCCCGCGTGTTTTTTCTTTCCGATTTCAGCGCCCGCGCTTACCTCGACAGGGAATTCGGTCGCGCGGTCGAGTGGAGTGTTCCCCTGCTCGAAGGCTACGAATACGAGGTGCTCCAGCATGAGCGGCCAACCTCGTCGCTGGCGGCCGGTTCTCTCGGGCTGGCCGGCCGACTGCGGGCGTTCAAGCCCCATGCCTGTCTCTTGAATGGCTACGTTCCGCTCTTCTACTGGCACGCCCTGCTTGCCTGCCGCGCCCTTGGCGTACCGGCCATCCTCCGGACGGAGGCCACCGATGCCGACAAACGTCGGCCGCCGATACGCGCCGCCTGCCGTTCGCTTGCCCTGCGGGCGTTCTACGGCCAGATCTCCTCGTTTCTGGCAATCGGCCACAACGCTCGCAACCACTACCTGCGCCTCGGCGTGCCTCCCGAACGCATCGGAATGTCACCCTATTGCATCGACACCGACCTGTTCGAGCGACAGCGACTGGCCGCCGTCCGCGGTCCCCTGCGGCATGCCCTCGGCATTCCGGACGAGGCGGTCGTCGTGCTCTTTTCGGGAAAGCTCATTCCCAAGAAGGACCCCCGTATTCTCCTCGACGCCCTGGCCACGGTACCCGACGTGGACGGCCGCCCGGTGCACCTTGTATTCATGGGCGACGGCGAGCTGCGAGCCGATCTCGAACGCCGTGCTTCCGACCGTGGCGATAACCGGGTGCACTTCCTTGGCTTTCGCAATCAAGAGCAGATGGGCGAGGTCTACGCGAACAGCGACATGCTCGTGCTTCCATCGAGCTTTTCGGAAACGTGGGGGCTCGTCGTGAACGAGGCGCTGCAGTTCGGGATACCGGCCATCCTGAGCGACAAGGTCGGCTGCGGGCCGGACCTCGTTGACGAGGGCCTGACGGGGCGGATTTTCGCTGCGGGAGATGCACCCGCACTGCGCGAGGCGATCGTGGCCACCGCGCGACAGTTGCATGGAGACCGACAGGCCGTCCACGCAGCGTGCCGGGCGAAGGCGGAGGCATATTCGCTCGACCGCGCGGTCGCGGGCATCCGTGACGCCGCGCGTCGCGTGGCCCGGCGAGGCTCGTAATTCAATGGCAGCACCGGCACCGATCGAGAGCCTTACCGGAATCCGATACCTGGCGGCCGCGGCGGTGTTGATGTACCACTTCGTACCGGCAGATCATTCGCTTGGATGGCTGTTTCGTGACGGCTGGCTCGGCGTGCCGTTTTTCTTCACGTTGTCAGGGGCGGTGCTCGCCTACTCCTATCTCCCCACATTCCTCGACGGCGAGGGTATTTCCTGGCGACGGTTTCTCGCCCTGCGTCTGGTCCGGATCTATCCCTGCTACCTTCTGGCCTTCATCATCGCGCTCGTGCCGTTCGTGCAATCCCAGGTCCGGGCTACGGCTTCGTTGGAAGCCGCAGCGGTCCGCATCGCCGGTGGGGCAGCAATGTATCTGTCGCTCATGCAGTCGTGGCTGACCACGCCTTGGACGAGCGGCGTCGTGATCTCCCCGGCCTGGTCCCTGTCGTGCGAATGGTTTTTTTACGTGCTCTTCTGTCCGCTGCTGGTGCTGCTGCGGCCGCTGCTGAAGCCTGGGGGCATGGCGGTTGGGCTGGCATTTATGGCGACATGTATTTCGGTCGTAGGGTTCGTCGTTGCGGAGCAATTCCTGACGGCTCATTACCCGACCGGCATCCGCGGATTCTGGAATGACTACTTCTGGCGTGGCCCGTTCGCAAACTTTCCATACTTTCTGGGTGGCATTTTCGTCGGGCGGCTTCTGCATCTCTCAGCGGACCGGGCCGGCACTCCGGCCGCGGTGGCTACCTATGCCGGTATCGCCTGCCTACTGCTGCTTTTCAGTGGCCTCGGCACCGAAGTCAGCGACACGCTCAAGCGAACAGCGGTGCTTCCTGTATCGGCCGCGGTTATTCTCGGGCTCGCGGCCGCGCACACGACTGCGGCGCGTGTGCTGGGCACGCCCGTTTTCAGCATGCTTGGTGAGGCAAGTTATCCCCTTTATCTTCTGCAACTCCCTTTGAACGATGTGCTGGCCTTTGCACTGCCTCCTCCGGGGATCATCGGCGGAGCGGTGAGGCTTGTTTGCTTCACAGCGATCAGTGTGGCCGTGGCGATTCTTGTCGAACGCCCGACACGCCGGCTCCTGCGGAATCTGCTTTTAGGCGGACCGAAGATAGTTTTGAGCCGATGAATTCTCCCGTTTATCTCTCCCTGTGCGACACCTTCTTTCTCGACCAGCCGGGCGGAATGGGCCGCGTTGCCTGGGACTGCGCGCGGGAGTTCAGCAGGGCTGGCTACGAGTCTCATATGCTCTGCATCGCCACTGATGACTCGTTAGAGGGCAAAACCCGGACGATCGATGGCGTGAATGTCCTGACGATCTCCCGCCCGCAGGCTCATCAGCTGAATCCGTTCCGGGGCGAACGCGTCATCGCAGCCGTGGAGCGTTCGGTTGCGAAGATCGCAAGCGAGGCCTGCCCGAGCGTCGTGCATGCCCACAGTGTCTTCATGGGTATCGCGGGTCTGCGGGCGATCGGGGATCGAGCGCCGATGATCTTTACGGTACATTCGCCCGTCGCGCGGGAGCAGCATGTCAATTGGAGCCAACAGGGCTTTGTCGGTCGCCTCAAGTCGTGTGCCGGACTCCCCTATCTTCGATCACTCGAGCGAGAAGTGCTTCGGGACGCTGCCGTCCGTCACTGCCTGTCGCGCTACACGAGCCAGCTCCTCCGACAGGAGCATGGCAACGATTGCGGCGCCACGATCATTCCTCATTGGACGGACGATCGCTGGCGCCGGACGCGATCCAAGACCGAGGCACGCCGGCTGGCCGGGCTGCCCGCCGACGGTCCGATCTTTCTTTCCGTGCGTCAACTCCGCTATCGCTATGGCCTCGACACCGCCATCAGGGCCATGGGCGTGGCGAATCCCGACCGCGGCACGTTCGTGCTCGCAGGGGGCGGCCCCGACGAGGCGGCGCTGCGATCCCTTGCGGCCCGGCAGCCGAATGCCGAACGCATCCTCTTGAAGGGGCGTGTTTCAGACGACACGCTTCGGATGCTGTATGAAGCGGCGGATGCCTTCATCCTGCCGACTCGCGCGCTGGAGTGCTTTGGCCTGATCATTCTCGAGGCCTACGGCTACGGGATGCCGGTTCTCGCGACGGATGTGGCCGCCATACCGGAACTCGTCGGCCAGGTGTCGCCCGAGTTGCTCGTGCCGCCGGATGACGTCGATGCCATGGCGTCAGCCATGCAATCAGTCGCCACGGCCGCCATCCCGCTTCCCACTCCGGAGCTGCTGGAAGCATTCGCCCACGGTGCCTATGGGCGCGACAGTGTTTTCCCGCGGTATTTAGAGACATTGTCGCCATGATCACGTGTCGCTGTACTCCTCCTCACGATCTCCGTAACCATCGCCTCGCCAGCCATTACTGGAAACATGGCCTTTGGTCCACGCATCGATTGTGCCCCCCCGTCATTGCCCCGCCAGCCTGAAACCGCCGTCCCGCACCGCGAACTTATCTCATGAATCGCGAGTTCATTCTGTCCGTGGGCATAGCTCCATGGATCTATCGCACCTTCATTCGGCAATTCAACAAACGTGTGCTTGGACGCGGGCTTCGCATGCGATTGCCTACCGGATCCGTTTTCCCGATTCCCCGCGACAGTCGGGTGGGCTCGGCGGTTTACGTTACGCAGGCCGACGTTGACTACGGCTCCGAGGCTCTCCTGGCCCGCCTGGCCGCTGGTGACCGAGGCTTCGTCGATGTCGGCGCGAACGTGGGCTATTACTCCGCCTACATGGCTCCGGCCGTTGCCTTCGTCTACGCGTTCGAGCCTGACGAGCGGGCATTTCCCTGCCTGAACCGGCTGCAGAGTTCAATCCCGCGCCTCACAGCGATCCATGCCGCCGTGTCCGACACCGACGGCGAGGGGCGGCTGAGTTATGGCGCGTGCTCCGACGTCAGCGCGCTGGCTAAGGACGGCACTACTGGCACACCGGTGCGCACGTTCACGCTCGACTGCATGTTGCCATCCCTGCCCGGCCGCATTGGGGCCATCAAGATCGACACGGAAGGCCATGAACTTGCGGTTCTCGCTGGAGCGGAGACACTTGTCGCGCGGGATCGCCCGTTGATCCTTTTGGAGACGCCGGTCGAGCAACCGATTGTGGACTGGGCGGCAAACCGC
>JBBAVS010000117.1:0-2622 GCA_040397585.1 Pirellulales bacterium | reverse complement strand
GGATGAATGCCGATCTCTGGTCGAGCGTAGAGCTTGTGGACTACGCAGATGCGCTACGGGCTGCCCTTGCCGAGACGGGCACGCTGATCACGCCGCGGTTTCTCGTGCCGCGAAGCCATTACAAGGGTGTGCCCTCCCCCCTGGGGCGAGCATGGCAGCGGATTCTCACCTACGGGGCCTATCCGGTCCTGCTCGCGGCCGACTTCGCGTTGCGACGGCGGCCCGAAGCGAGCATCGTCACCACCAACACCTTTTTCGCCCCCTGGCTGGCCGCCCGGCTGGCCTCCCGAAGCCGCCGGGTCATCACGCTCGTCTACGACCTGTTTCCCCAGGTGCTTGTCGCAGCGGGAAAACTGCCGAACACCGGAGTGGGAGCTCGTGTCATTCGGGCAATCATGCGAGACACTTTTAATCGCAGCACCGCCAATGTGTTCCTCGGAAGCCGACTCCTCGAACACGCGGTGACCGAGTTCGGCCCCATCCCCCGTGCCAAGGTGATCCCCGTCGGCGCCTCATCCGAGCCTTTTGCAGACCATCCGCCGCGGCCCCGGCCCGCTGATGTTCCACCGCTCATCATGTATTGCGGCAATCTCGGCTGGATGCATGACATTCGCACCCTCGTCAACGCCTGCCTGATGCCGGCGGACGAACTTGGCCTTCTTCCCGTCACCGTCCGCTTCCATGCCACTGGTCCTCGCCTGCATGACATGCAACGATTGCTGGACCTGTCCCCCGTTGGCCGCAGCCGCTCGTTTTCCTCCGGTCTCACCATCTCGGCCGGAGCACCGTTGCCTCACTCGGAATGGACCGCGGCGATGCTCGCGGCGGATGTCGGCCTGATAACCATGATTCCCGGGGCGGAAGCCGCTGTCATGCCGAGCAAGGCCTACAGTGCGATGGTCGCCGGCCAGGCCATCCTCGCGGTGTGCCCGCTGGATTCCGACTTAGCGGATCTGGTCTTGAGTCACGACTGCGGCTGGGTCGTCGTGCCCGATGGCGGGCGGTCCGCCGCGTCCTGCCGTTTCCCAAACGCAGCCGTTCATCACGGCCCACTGGGACTCCGTGAGGTGTTTCGCCGCATCGCTTCTGATCGCGATACATTGCAACGCAAACGCATGAATGCATTCCAGGCAGGGCACCGCCTGTTCTCGACGCATTCCGTCGCCCGGCAGTGGCACGCACTGCTCGCGGAAATCACCGCATCGCCTGCCGCCCCCGATCCTGTTTGCTGACCGGACCCTCCTGGAGCCTTTGATTCATGTTGTCTCGCGAAACCCGACACCGCATCGCCCAGCGGGTTTTCTGGTCGCCTCCGGGCCGTGCGTTTGTCCGCCTCGTAGACCGGGTCTCGGTTCGCTGGTCCGCCGTTATCATGAATCGCTCGCTCAACATGGAGGTCAATGGCGAGCGTTGGATCGCATCGCTGCTGCCGGCAAATGCGATCGTCCTCGACGTGGGCTTCAACCGGGGCGATTTTTCGAGCATGGTGATCACAGGGCGTCCACAGGCGCGATGCTTCGGGTTCGACCCGGCTCAGTCGATGCGTCATCACTACGAAACCGAGTATCCGCACAAGAATCAGGTCGAACTCGTTTCCGCCGCCGTGTCCAACGCGATTGGCGAGTGCCTGTTCACAGACTCCGCCAATGGCGTCAGTCACGTCATTGCAGCGTCCGAAGCGGCGGCCGGCCGACCGGAGTCCTGCTCAGTCGTCCCCCAGATCACACTCGATTCGTTCGTCGAGCAACGGGGAATCCAGCACATCGACTTCATCAAGATCGATGCCGAAGGGTTCGACCTGCACGTCCTGGAAGGCGCTGGGCGTCTCCTGGCCGAGCAACGGGCCGCGATGTTCATGTTCGAGTACAATGAGCCGTGGATCGGGACACGGCGGTTTCTCCAGGAGGCTGTCTCGTTCTTCGCCGATAAGCCGTACTCATTGTTTCGCCTATTCAATGGGTTCCTCGTTCCGTTTCAGTATTCCCACAGGGACGAACGGCACGACCTCGGGTGCAACTATGTCGGCGTGTCGCACAAGCGGTTCGCGACGGGCGACCTGCCGATTCGCTCCTTTCCCTAGGACAGTTCCCAGGTACTCTGGCGATCTCCCGTGCCGCTATCACGTGGCGCCACGCTCATTCCGATTAGCTGATCACGGAGACTGCTTTCACAAGATGAGTGCTTTATTGACACGTATTCTCCGATATGCGCTTGTGCGAACGAGTTCGTTGCCACTTATGGAACTTGGGACTGTTGATCGCTGGACGTGCGAGGTAGATCACATCAATAGTGCATCCGTCGTCGTGTGTGCTGGTGTTGGCTTAGCAATAACGTTTGAGCGTGCTTTGGTCGATCACACTGGCTGTCGTATTTTGGTGCTTGACCCTAGCCCAACAGGAATTGAGACGATGGCCCAACCTGCCTACCAGCATCCGCGCATTGTCTTCATGCCTATTGGCCTAGCCGGCCAGGATGGTCCCTTTGGATTTGCGCCGCCCGATCAACTGGCTGAAGGTTCCTGGAAGGCCGGCACGCGCTCGGGGAAATCAGTTTTCCCCTGCCGCAGCATCTCATCGTTGATGAAGGAACACGGCTGGGAACATATTGATCTACTGAAAATGG
>JBBAVS010000116.1:0-11561 GCA_040397585.1 Pirellulales bacterium | reverse complement strand
CGGCCGATCCCCATCGCTTACGCGATTGGGCTTCCTGGGGAAACGGCCGATCCCCATCGCTTACGCGATTGGGCTTCCTGGTTGGGCTTCCTGAGGCGGAGCTACGCGATCAGGTGCCGCATTTCGCGGACGGCCTGCGTGAGCCCCACGAAGACGGCGCGGGCCACGATCGAGTGGCCGATGTTGAGCTCGCCCATGCCTTCGATGCGGGCGACCGGCACGACGTTGCGGTAGGTGAGGCCGTGGCCGGCGTTGAGCTCGAGGCCCGCCTGCCTCACCATCACGCCCGCCCGGGCGAGCTTCACGAGCTCGTCGTGTCTGGTGGCGTCGGCGGTGGCGTTGGCATAGCAGCCGGTGTGCAGCTCGACGGCCGCGGCGCCGAGGTCGACCGAGGCGTCGATCTGCCGGGCGCAGGGGTCGATGAACATCGAGACCGCGATCCCAGCGTCGATCAGCCGCCGCACTGCCTCGGTGGTCGCCGCGCGGTGGGCGAGGATGTCGAGCCCGCCCTCGGTCGTCACCTCCTGCCGCTTCTCGGGCACGAGTGTCACCTGGCAGGGCTTCACCCGGCAGGCGATGTCGATCATCGCCGGGGCGATCGCGCACTCGAGGTTGAGCTTCACCTGCACCGTCTGCCGGAGCACGTCCAGGTCGCGATCCTGGATGTGGCGGCGGTCCTCGCGGAGGTGCACGGTGATGGCGTCGGCACCGCCGAGTTCGGCGAGCGCCGCCGCCCACACGGGATCCGGCTCCACCGTCCGGCGGGCCTGCCGGACGGTGGCGACGTGATCGATATTGACGCCGAGAGTAGCCATGCGGCCTGCAGCGTCGCCGCCGGCTACTCCTTTTTCAAGAGCACGACCGCATTGCCGCGGGGCGTACGGACGCCGAGCACCACGCCGTCGGCCGCCGACTCGTTGGCGAGCGCCTGCTCGAACTCTGCGAGGCTCGTCACCGGAGTCTTGCCGACCTTGCGGATCAGCACCCCCGGGCCCAGGCCCGCGGCCGCCGCCACGCCGTCGGCATCGACGCGGTCGATCACCACGCCCTCGAAGTCGGCGTAGGTGTCTTCGGCCAGCGAGGCCTTGTCGCGGACCTCGAGACCGAACTCCGCCGAGTAGTAGGTCTCGGCGCCGCTCTCGGCCTCGGGCTTCATCGTCCGGCCCCCCTTGGCGAGGTCGGAGGGCAACGGCTTGACGGTGATCGTGAGCGTCACCTGCCCGCCGTCGCGGAACACCGTGAGCGTGTGGGGCTTGCCGATGGCCGACCGCTCCACGATCTCCTGCAGCGACCGCGTGCCCTTCACGAGCTGACCGTCGAACGCCGTGATCACGTCGAGCTCCTGCACGCCGGCGGCGGCCGCGGGCGAGCCGGGCACGACGTCGTTGACAAGCACGCCGCTGCGGTCCTTGACGCCCAGCTTCGACGCCATCCGGGCGTCGAGCGGCCCCATCTGCACGCCGATGTAGGCCCGCTCCACCGTGCCCTTGGCGATCAGCTGGTCGGTGACCCAGCGGGCGAGGTTGGCCGGGATCGCAAAGCCGATGCCCTGATAGCCGCCGCTGTTGGAGGCGATGGCCGTGTTGATGCCCACCACCTCCCCCTCGAGGTTGATCAGCGGGCCGCCCGAGTTGCCCGGATTGATCGCGGCGTCGGTCTGAAGGAACTGGGCCCGACGGATGCCGCCGAGCTCGCGGCCCTTGCCGCTGATGATCCCGGCGCTGACGGTCGTCTCGAGTTCGAAGGGATTGCCGATCGCGATCACCCAGTCGCCGATCTCCAGCTTGTCGGAGTTGCCGAGCTTCGCGGTGGGCAGATCCTCGGCGTCGGCGAGCTTGACCACGGCGAGATCGCTCTCGGGGTCGGTCTCGATCGTGGCGGCCTTGAACTCACGGCCGTCGGAGAGCTCCACGGTGACCTCATCTGCCCCCTCGACGACATGGTTGTTGGTGATCACCAGTCCCGACGCATCGACGATCACGCCCGAGCCCACGCCCGAGCGGCCGGGCATCTGGCCTCCCTCCGGCATGTTGAACTCCATGCCCTCGGGGAGCCCGTCGGGAAACATGCCCTCGAGCGGCGTGCCCTTGAAGGGATTCTCGCCCCGGTCGCGCTGCGGTCCGCGGCGGCTGGCGGCCTTCTTCGGCTTGGCTTCGCTGCGGACCACGACCACGGCGGGCGTGGCGATCTCGGCGGCCCGGCGGAAGGCCTTGGAGAGGGCGTTGGCATGGACGAGGTCTTCGCTGGTGGCCTCGGCCCGCACGGCCACCGGCGCCAGGGCGGCGACGACGGCTGCGGCAGCGAGGGCGGCGGCGCAGAACACGCAGGCGGCCGGGCGGTGGCCACGGCGGCGGGGCTGCGAACTGGGACGGGAACGCGAGAACACGATGCTCATGGGGAAAACTCCTCTCGTGGTCGGTCGAATCGAGAAAGTGTAGGCCCGAGACGCGCAAACGGCACCGGCCGGCCAGGGGGCCGGCGGTGCGCGCGAACACGCGGTTCTTTACCGGTACGCGGCCCGGCGGCAGGTTGTTCGCGGCGGATCCGAACCGGGTCGCCGCAGACAACCGGGATCACGGCCCGCGTTGACACTCCCGCGAAAACCCCGATATTTCCCGGAGGCTTCGCCACGGAAGCCGACCGTCCTGGCGGGCCACCACCCCTCGCCCGCGATCGGGGTGTCCGCGAGTTGGCGATGAGTGCGAACGAACGCATGGCCGGGAACGAGCAGCGGGCCGAGGCCGAATCTGGGATCGACGTGGCCGAGTGCCAGCGGCGGATCGGCTACGTCTTCCGCGACCCGACCCTCCTGATCGCCGCCCTGACCCACGCCTCGGGGGCCCAGCATCGGCTGGCCTCGAACGAGCGGCTCGAGTTCCTCGGCGACGCGATCCTCGGGTTCCTCGTCTGCGAGCGTCTCTACCGCACGTTCCCCGACTCGCTCGAGGGGGATCTGACCCGGATCAAGTCGGTGGCCGTGAGTCGCGAGACGTGCAGCCGGATCAGCGAGCAGCTGGAACTGATCGACTTCCTGATCGTGGGCAAGGGGCTGTCCACGCCCACCCGGGCGGTGCCCTCGTCGGTGCTCTCCGACCTCTTCGAGTCGCTCGTGGCCGCCATCTATCTCGATGGGGGCATGGAGGCGGTTCGGCCGCTGGTGGAACGGATGCTCGTGCCCGAGATCGAGAAGGTGGTCAGCGGCGAGATGGGGTCGAACCACAAGTCGCTCCTCCAGCAATGGGCCCAGCGCGACTTCGGCATCACGCCCACCTACGAGGTGCTGGAGGAGGTCGGCCCCGACCACAGCAAGAGCTTTCACGTGTCGGCCCAGATCGGCGGCCGGCGGTATTCCCCGGCCTGGGGCCGCAACAAGAAGGAGGCCGAGCAACGGGCCGCCTCCAACGCCCTCGGGGAACTCCGCTCGGAAACCCGCGGCAGCGGCGGGGGATGACGCCCGGAAACCCCGTTCGTGTCGCATGAAATCGCCGCTGCCGGCCGGAGGCTGCGGGGGTAGGATGGATGACTGGGGTTCGGGGTTCATCCGTTCCCATCTCCGTCGCCGGCTCGCCCGCCATGGATGTCTTGCTCGTCAGGCTCATCGCGCTGTCGCTCGCCATCGCGGCGGCGGGCGGCCGGGGCCGCGCCGGCGAACCGCTGCCCATCCCACCGCCCCCCGAGTCGGTCGCGGGGTTTCTCGATCGGCACTGCGTGGACTGCCACTCGGGTGGCCAGGCCGAAGGAGGCTTCGAGGTCGCCCGGCTGCAGTTCGATCCGGCCGAACCCGGCGGCGACCGTGCCTGGGCGCGGGTCATCGACCGGGTCGCGGCCGGCGAGATGCCGCCGCCCGAGGCCGCCCAGCCCGCTGCCGACACCAGGCGGCTGTTTCACGAGGAGGCGGACCGCTGGCTCGTCGCCGCGGTCACGGCTCGCGACGCGGCCTGGGGGCGGGTCCGGGCCCGTCGCCTCACGCGCCGCGAACTCGAGCGGTCGCTGCATGCGATCCTCGGCATCGACATTCCCCTGGCGAATCTGATTCCGGACGAAGGCAGGCCCGGCGGCTACACCACTGTGGCCGCTCGCCAGACGATGTCGCACCATCATCTCGAGCGGCACCTGGCGGTGGTCGATGCAGCGCTCGACGAGGCGTTTCGGCGGGCGCTCGGCCCTCCCGATGAGTTCCGCCGCGACTTTGACGCGGCCGGAATCTGCCGGGTGGATCCGACGGTGCGCTGCCGGGAGCCGGAGTTGCTCCGCGGCCGGGCGGTGGTCTGGGCCAACGGGACGATCTACTACGGCCGCGTGCCGGCGACCACCGCGCCCGCCGACGGCTGGTATCGATTCCGCGTCCGGGTTGCGGCCCTCAACCCGCCGGAGACGGGCGGCGTCTGGGCCACGGTGCACACCGGGCTCTGCGTCTCCAGCGCGCCCTTGCTCGAGTTCGCAGACGCCTTCGAGGCCCAGCCGGAGCCCCGCGACGTCGAGTTCGTGGCCTGGCTGCCGCGGCGGCACATGCTGGAGATCCGCCCGGGCGACAGCACGCTCAAGCAGGCCAAGTTCAGCGGCGGCCAGATCGGCACAGGGGAAGGGGAGCCGCAGCAGGTGCCCGGGATCGCCATCGAGCGGCTGAGCATGGAGCGGATCCACCGCGGTCGGGACGACGCGGCGGTGCGGCAGCTCGTGGTTGGGGACGTGCCGCTCGAGCCGCAGGCCGACACCGGGAGCTGGCGGGCGAAGCCGTCGGTGCCCGAGGCCGACCTCGAGCGGCTGATCACCGCCCTGGCACGGCGGGCATTTCGCCGGCCGGTGGCGGGCGACGACGTCGCCGGCGCGGTGTCGCTGGCCCGTGACCTCCTCAGCCAGGGAGCCACGTTCGAGCATGCGCTGCGGGCCGGCTACCGGGCCGTGCTCGTGGCGCCAGAGTTCCTCTACTTCGTTGCCGACCCCGGACCGCTCGACGACCACGCGCTGGCCGCGCGGCTGAGCTACTTCCTCACCGGCGGCCCGCCGGACGACACGCTCGCCGCGGTGGCCGATGCCGGCCGGCTCCGTGATCCGGCCACGCTGCGGCGCGAGACCGATCGGCTGCTGGCGGGGAACGGCACGGCCGTCTTCGTCCGCGACTTCGCCGCGGAGTGGCTCGATCTCGACCAGATCGACTTCACCGAGCCCGACCGCAAGCTCTCCAAGGGCTTCGACGGCGTGGTCAAGCAGTCGATGCTCGCCGAAACACACCGCTTCCTCGAAGAGATGCTGCGGGAGAACCGGCCGGTGACGTGGCTCACCGACGCCGACGTGACCTACCTCGACAGCCGGCTCGCCCGCTACTACGGCATCGCCGGGGTCGATGGCGACGACCTCCGGCCGGTGACCGTGGACGCGGCCAGCCATCGCGGCGGGCTGCTCGCGCAGGGAGCGATTCTCAAGGTGACGGCCAACGGCAACACCACGTCGCCCGTGGTCCGCGGCGCGTGGGTCTGCGAACGGATCTTGGGGCTGGAGCTCCGGCCGCCGCCGGGGGGCGTACCGGCGATCGAACCCGACATCCGCGGGGCGACCTCGATCCGCGAGCAACTCGCCCGGCACCGCGACGACGCGACGTGTGCCTCGTGCCATCGCACCATCGATCCCCCGGGCTTCGCCCTGGAAAACTTCGACCCGGCCGGCCGCTGGCGGGAGCGGTATCTCGCGGTCGAGGCAGGCGCACGAAAGGGGGGCATCCTCGTGGACGCCGCCGACACCCTCGCCAACGGGGGGGCCTTTTCGGGCTTCGACGAGTTTCGCAGGCTGCTTGCTTCCCGCCCCGACGTGCTGGCCAGGAGCGTGGCCGGCCACTTGCTGACGTATGGGACCGGGGGCACCCTTTCCTCTGCCGATCAGCAGGCCCTCGATGGGATCGTCGCCAGGGCGTCTCAGGCAGGGTATGGACTCGCGTCGATCGTCCGGGAGGCGGTCGTGAGCCCCCCTTTTTTGAACAAATGAGCCGGTTGCCGCGTTTTACAGACAGGCCGAGAATCCCGCCATGGACATCCGCGTGAACATCGACCGCCAGCGGCCGCTCGATCGCCGCACGCTCCTCCGGGGGGCGGGGGTGGCCATGGCGGTCCCTTGGCTCTCGGCGATGCACGCCGCCTGCGGGGCGTCGGCCACCGCCGCGGCTCCGCGGCGGTTCGTGGCGATCACCCTCGGCCTCGGGCTTCTGGCCGACAACCTCAACCCCAAGCAGGCCGGCCGCGGCTACGAGCTCCCCCGCTACCTCGAAGGGCTCCGGGATCTCCGCGACCAGTTGACGGTGATCTCCGGGGCCTCGCATCCGGGCGTGTCGGGCGGCCACCGCGCCGAGGCGAGCCTGCTCACGGCCGCCCCGATGTCGGCCTCGGCCCAGACGCGGAACACGATCTCGCTCGACCAGCTGCTCGCCAAGCACCTCGGCGGCCGCACGCGATTTCCGTCGCTCGTGCTCGGGCTGGCGGGGAGCAACAGCCCGTCGTACACCGACAACGGGTCGATGGTCCCGGCCGAGGAGTCGCCCGCGCGGCTGTTCACCAGGCTGTTCGTCTCCGACTCGCCGACCGAGCGGAAGCTCCAGGCCGCCAGGGCCCGCGAGGGGCAGAGCATCATGGACCTCGTCGCCGACGACACCCGGGCCCTGGAGCGGCGGCTTGGTCCGGGCGATCGCGACCGGCTCGATGCCTACCTCACGAGCGTCCGCGAACTGGAACAGCGGCTCGTGGAGAGTGAGGCCTGGGTGAACCGTCCGAAGCCCAAGGTGGACATCACCAGGCCGGTGGACGTGGGCGACCCCAACGACTTCGTGGGCCGGCAGCGGCTGATGAGCGACATGGTGCGGCTGGCGCTGGTCACCGACTCCACCCGGTTCGTCACCCTGCACCTGGGCGGCAGCGGGGGCGTGGTGCCGATCGAGGGCGTGGACGAGGGCTACCACTCGCTCTCGCACCATGGCCGCGACGAGGAGAAGCTCGCCCAGCTGGCGCTCGTGGAAACGGAGATCGTGAAGGCCTGGGGCGACTTCCTCCGCGGCCTGGCCGCGGGTGATGAGGGAGGCGGCGCCGGCGGCACGGTCCTCGACCGCACCACGGTCTTGCTGACGAGCAACCTCGGCAATGCCTCGAGCCACGACAACCGCAACCTGCCGGTGCTCCTCGCCGGGGGCGGATTCCGCCACGGCAGCCATCTCGCCTTCGACCCGAAGCGGAACCAGCCGCTCCCCAACCTCTACGTGTCGATCCTGCGGCAGACCGGCCTGGAGGCCGACTCGTTCGCCACGTCCACCGGAGCCATGCCCGGCATCGAGCCGGCCTGAACCCCAGCCATGCGTCGCCTCCTCGCCTCGTCGTGCCTGATCCTGACCGTCGCCCTCGCGGCGACCGGCCGCGGCGACGATCTCGACACCGTGGCGACACGGATCAAGGCGGATCTCACGGCATCCACTCCGAGCGCCTCGACGATCAACGGCCACCTGACCACGCTCGGCACCAACGGCCGCTGGAGCGACGTCAACTACGCCGACACCAGCCAGACCAACTGGTCGCAGCAGACCCACCTCTCGCGGCTCTTGGGCATGGCCGAGGCCTATGCGAACCCGTCTCATTCGCTCTTCGGTTCGGCGACGCTCCTGGCGGGCATCGTGCGGGGCTACGACGCGTTCGTGACGCTCGACCCCCGGAGCACGAACTGGTGGTACAACGAGATCAACACGCCGCAGCTCTTGGGGGGCACGATGCTGCTGGTGCAGCCGCAGCTCTCCGCGGCCCAGATCACCAGCGGCACCGCGATCGTGGCCCGGGCCTATATTCCGCGGAGCACCAACGCCGGCACGAACACCGGCACCAACCGGATGGACCGGGCCTACGCCACGATCCTCCGGGGGACGATCACCCGCAACGCGCCGCTGACGAGCGAGGCCTTCCTCGCCGTTGGTGACACGCTCGTGAAGACCACCGACGAGGGCATCCAGCCCGACGCCAGCTTTCATCAGCATGGGCCGCAGCTCAACAACGGCTCCTACGGCCTGACGTTCGCGTCCTTGGCGACCGACATCAGTGCCTACGGCGCCAACACCGCCTACGCCCTGCCGGCCGCGGGATCCGCGGTGCTGGTGGACTACCTGCTCGACGGGCAACAGTGGATGCTCCGCGGCACCACCTTCGACGCCACGGCCCAGGGGCGGGCGATCACCCGGACGAACAGCAAGAACCTCGGCAGCGGGATCATCGGCGTGATCGACGGCGCCAAGACGCTCACCACCTATCGCGCGGCGGAGCTGACCACGATGCGCGACCGGCTGAGCGCCGCGCGGACGTCGGGCACGGCATCTTCGGCGCTGGCGCTCGTGGGCCATCGCCACTTCTGGAACTCCGACTTCACCTCGCACCAGCGGCCCGGCTTCTCGGCGACGGTGAAGATCTCCTCGACGCGGACGCTCGAGCCGGAGAGCGGCAACGGCGAAGGCCTGCAGAGCCTGCATCTCGCCGACGGCGTGAACCTGATCCAGCAGCGCGGCAACGAATACACCGATATCCAGCCGATCTGGGACTGGCGGCGGCTCCCCGGCACGACGACGGAGCAGGCGGCCTACTCGCTCAGGCCGCCGACCGACTGGGGCGTGGCGGGCCCCACTGGGTTCGCCGGCGGCGTATCGGACGGCCGCAACGGCGCCACCGTGCTCGACTATTCGCAGCGGAACGTGAAGGCGCAGAAGGCCTGGTTCTTCTTCGACGACGTGCAGCTGGCCCTCGGGGCCGGCATCGACGCGGCGGCGGCCACGGGCGAGGTGATCACCACGATCAACCAGACGTTTCAGAAGGGCAGCGCCACCTGGGGGGCGACGTCGGGCGCGCTGGGCGTGGTGTCGAGTGGCACCGTGACCCGCAGCGACCTCTCCTGGATCCTCCACGACGGCGTCGGCTACGTGTTTCCAGCGCCGCAGAGTGTGACGATCCGGGCCGCGGTGCAGAGCGGCTCCTGGTCGGGGCTCAACACGTCGCAGTCGAGCACGCTGGTGACGGGGAGCGTGTTCAGCCTCCAGGTGAGCCACGGCACGGCGACCACGGGGGGCAGTTATTCGTACGTGGTCCTGCCGGGCGCCAACGGGTCGGCGGTGACGGCCTACGCCGCGGCGCCGACGGTACGGGTTCTTGCCAACACCCGCACGCTCCAGGCGGCCCGGCACGACGGCATGGCGCTCACCCAGGCGGCCTTCTATGCCTCGGGGACGCTGGCCACCGGCAGCGGCACCACGCTCGTCGTTCGCGAGCCGTCGCTGGTGATGCTCGACGAAGCGGCGGCGGCGACGAAGCTCTCCGTGTCGAATCCGTATGGACTCGCGACCACGATCCATGCCGACATCACCCGGCCCAGGGCGGAAGGGCCGGACGAGTTCACGCGCGTGGCGCTGCGGCTCTCGGGGAGCGACCAGGGGGGCGCGACGGTGACCCGCGTGCTCGACCAGCCTGCCGCGCGGACGTTCGCCTTCCAGTTGCGGGACGGGGCGAAGGGCGTGGCGCCGCTCGCCTTTCAGTGGAGCTTCGAGGGCACGACGGCGGCCGATCGCCTGCAGAACACCGGCACGGGCGCGAGCGCCACGCTGCAGGCGGTGGCCTACGGCAGCGAGGGCAGCACCGGGAAGATCGCGTATGGGATGGGCCTCGACGAGACGACCACGGCCATGTCGCCGCAGCGGGTCGGCCGCACCTCGTCCACCGCCGGGGGCGCGCTGCTCGCGACCACGGGGAGTGTGGCCCTGCCCACGGCGTTCACCGTCGAGGCCCTCGTGCGGCCCGACCTGGTGGAGGCGGGGGGCTCGATCGGCTACGCCGTGATGGCGGGCGGTCAGGCGACCAACAACCGCGGCTACTTCATCGTGGGTCAGGAGGGCACGTCGTCCGACGCGCTGACGACGATCATCGGCGACAGCATCAGCCAGGCCGACAACGTCGGCCAGACGGTGGCGGCCTTCGTGCCGGGGCACTGGTATTACGTGGCCAACACCTACACCGTGTCGGGCTCGCAGACCACGATCGACAGCTACGTCGCCAACGTCACGCTGGGGCAGACGACGGTCACGCGGGCGGTCACCTCGCAGGTGGCCAGCGGCAGGCCGCTGACGGCCGCGCAGATGGCGATCGGCGGCTTCTTTGCGTCAGGCACCGCACAGGAGGCGTGGTCGGGGTCGATCGACGAGGTGTCGCTGTTCGGCCGCACGCTTTCCGCCACCGACGTACAGGCGCGGCTCGACAGCCTCTATCGGGCGCCGGAGCAGATTACGTGGTCGGCCGCCGCCTCGGGCACGGCC
The DNA here is from genome assembly GCA_040397585.1 of Pirellulales bacterium. Taxonomy (GTDB): domain Bacteria; phylum Planctomycetota; class Planctomycetia; order Pirellulales; family UBA1268; genus QWPN01. Next base: position 1,249 of record JBBAVS010000116.1, on the reverse strand, counting down.
GTCGGCGGCAGCGGTACCTGGGGGGGCGTGGGCATGCGGTGGGTGAACGGCACCGGGCGGATGTCGCCGGTCACCACGGCGCGGGCGGTGTTTAGCGGTTCGGCCGGCACCGTGACCGTGTCGGGGAGGGTTGGAGCCTCGGGGCTGGTGTTCCAGTCGAACGGGTTTCTGCTCACGGGCGGCACCGTCGCCCTCGCCTCGGGCACGTCGCGGCCGGCCGTCGATGTCGCGGCGGGCGTCACCGGCACGATCACCGCCACGCTCTCGTCCACGACCGGGCTCGTGAAGACGGGTTCCGGCACGCTCGCCCTCACACGCCCGCTCGCGGTCACCGGCACGGTGCAGGTGGCGGCGGGCCGGCTCGCCGTGTCGGGGTCGGCCGCGGTGCCGCAGGCGGTGCTCAGCGTTGCCCCCGGGGCGAGCGTGATGCTGCCCGACGACCCGCTCTACGAACTCCGCGTCGCCGGCCTCTCGATCGCCGACGCGGGGGGCCGCATCGACGTGGGGCCGGGGCACGTCACGGTCGCCGCCGGCGGCATCAGCCAGGCGGCGCTCGTGGCCGACCTCGTCGCGGGCCGCGGGGCCGGCGACTGGGCCGGCGCGGCAGGGTTCGTGTCGCGGACCGCGACCGCCGCGCTCGGGCTCGGTCAGGCCCGAGGACTGGGCTGGGTGGCAGGCGGCGACGGTTCGTTCTCCGTCGGCTTCGCGGCGGCGGGCGACACCAACATCGACGGCCTGATCGATATTCTGGACGCGGCCGACGTGCTCTCATCCGGCCGCTTCGACAGCGGTGCCGCCGCGATCTGGGCCGAGGGCGATTTCAACTACGACGGCGTGGTGGACGTGCTCGACGTGGCCGACTCGCTGGGCACGGGCCTGTTCGACCTGGGGCCCTACGGGTCGGCCGCGGCGGCCGGCAGCGGCGCGGCGGCCGGGCCGGTGGCAGTGGTGCCGGAGCCGGCGGCCGGCTGGCCGATCGTGGCCGGTCTGGTTGCCGTCGCGGCCCGGGCGTGGCATCGTGTCGGCGCCGCCCGTCGGCGGACCAGGAGGCCATGCGCGTGAACGAGTTCGTCGAGCCGTTGGGGATGCGGGTGTTGATTCGCAAGGACGAAAGCCGCACCACCACCCGCGGCGGGATCGTGCTGCCGGACCAGGCCGAGATTCCCACGATCACGGGCCGCGTGGTCGAGGTGAGCCTGCAGGTCGAGCGCGATGCCGACTTCCCGATCGAGAAGTACGACAAGGTGCT
>JBBAVS010000115.1:0-11642 GCA_040397585.1 Pirellulales bacterium | reverse complement strand
AAGTGGCCGCAGGTTTTTAACCTGCGGTGAGTCCAGGTTGAGGGTGGTGCTTGTGCAGGTTGAAAACCTGCACCCACTTCAGAAAACCGGCACCCACTTCGGACAAGTGGCCGCAGGTTTTTAACCTGCGGTGAGTCCGGGTTGAGGGTGGTGCTTGTGCAGGTTGAAAACCTGCACCCACTTCAGAAAACCTGCACCCACTTCGGAAAACCGGCACCCACTCTCCCCGGTGGAAACGCGGCCCCCACTCAGCGCAGGCCCTGAGAGAAGGCGTTGCTTTTCAGGCCCGGGCCGATCGCCTATCCTCCCCGCATGAAACCCACACTTCTGATCCTCGCCGCCGGCATGGGCAGCCGCTACGGCGGCCTCAAGCAGATCGACCCGATGGGCCCGTCGGGCGAGACGATCCTCGACTACTCGGTGTTCGACGCCGCCCGCGCCGGCTTCGGCAAGGTGGTGTTCGTGATCCGCCCCGACTTCGAGCACGACTTCCGCGCGCGGGTGATGAGCCGCTTCGCCGGCCGGATCGCCACCGACTGCGTGTTCCAGACGCTCGACATGCTGCCGGAGGGATTCCGCGTGCCGGAGGGCCGCACGAAGCCCTGGGGCACGACGCACGCGGTGCTCTGCAGCCGCCCGGCCATCCACGAGCCGTTCGCGATGATCAACGCCGACGACTTCTACGGCCGCGACTCGTTCGCCGTCTTGGCCGCGCGGCTGGCGGCGCTGCCGGTCGACTCGTCGGCCTACTGCATGGTCGGCTTCACGCTGGAGAATACGCTCTCCGAGCACGGCACGGTCGCCCGGGGCGTGTGCCAGACCGACGCCGGCGGATTCCTCACCGACATCCGCGAACTGCTTCAGGTGCGGCGGACGGCCGATGGCGCCGAAGACACCGGCGCCGGGAGCGTCATCCAGCTCACCGGCAAGGAGCCGGTGTCGATGAACATGTGGGGCTTCACGCCGCACGTGTTCCCGCAGCTCGAGGAGTCGTTCAGCGGGTTCCTCGCCGCGCACGCCGGCGAGCCCAAGAGCGAGTGCTACATCCCGATGACGGTCGGCGAACTCGTGAAGGCGGGCCGGGCGACATGCGAGGTGCTCCGGACCACGTCGAGCTGGTTCGGCGCGACCTACGCCGAGGACAAGCCGATCGTGCAGCGAAGCATCCGGGCGCTCGTCGACGCAGGCGAGTATCCGGCCAACCTCTGGGGCTGACCGCTACTGCCGGATGAGCACGTTCGAGCCCGGCCCGAGGATGTCGAGCAGTTCCGCCAGGTCGCGGACCGACACCACGAGGCTCGTCGCCGGAGAGGTGTCGCTGGCCATGCCGGGATCTTCGGCGGCCTCGATCACCAGGCCGTCAGCGAGCACGATCGACGGCTTGGCGGCGGCATCGGCCCCGGCCAGAGCCGCGGCCTGCATGTCGCGGCCGCTGCCGCGGCGGAGCTCCGCGACGGGGATCGAACTGCCGACACGGGCCAGGAACTGCCGGCCCACGACCACCGGGAAGCTGCCCGCGAAGTTGCCGGCGAGCTGCAGGCTGATGCGGCGGCGTGACACGCTCACCACGGCGTCGAAGGGGCCACGGATCAGCTTGAGGTGCTCTCCGGGCATGAGCCGCTGCGGATCATCGACCCCGTTGATCTTCCCGAGCAGCTGCCACGACACGCGGAGCTGCATCGCGATCGCCGGCAGCGTCTCGCCGGCGGCCACCACGTGCGGCGGCAGCAGCAGGTCTTGCTGCGAGTAGATCACCGTGCCGGCCAGCTGGCCGAGCAGATCCTCGAGCCGTTGGCTCTCCTCGAGCCCGAGCGACGGGTCGTCGTACCAGATCGAGAGCGCGGCGAGGGCCTCGGCATAGCGGCCCGCGGCGAGCTTCTCATGCGCATCCGCCCAGGCCGTCGCGAACGCGGCGGACGACCCCGTGGCGGCCGACGACGGCGGCGGCGCGACGCCGCCCGGGAGCGGCGACGCGGGGGGCGGCGGCGTGGTCGAGAGCGTGGCGTAGCGGTCGGGCCGGTCGGCGGCGGCAGCGGTCGGCGGCGGCGCGAGCGGGAGCGAATCTTGGGCCGGCGGCGGCGCAGACTCCGCGGTCAGATAGGTCGGCGCCGACGGCGACGGCCGCACGGCCTCGGCGGCCGCGGCGCCAAGGGCGGCACCGGCCCCCGCAGCCACGGCGGCCACGGTGGCGGTCTGGAGGGCAGCAGGCGGCGGCTCGACCGGCAGCGGAGGCGGCGGCGATGACGGCGTGATCGCTGGCGACGGGATCGCCGTCGCGAGCGGCGCGGGCGGCGCCGCGGGGGCCGCGGCCACGGCGGGCGGTGCCGGAGGGGGCGGAAATGCCGGGAGCGCGGCTGCCGCCACCGGCGCCGAGACGGCCGGGGGCGCGGGGGCTGCAGCGAGTGGGGTGGGCGGCGACATCGCCGGGGCGGTGGCCAGCGGGAGCGGGCCGGACGCGGCGGGCGGGGCGGCCTGAGCGGGCACCGTCGGCACCGCGGTCGCCACCTCGACGGCGGGCGGGGCGAAGGGGGGCGCTTCGGTGGCTGCCTGGTTGGCGCCGTCGGTCGTCGAAGGCCCCTTCTGCACCACGGAGTAGGCGCCGTAGAGGATCGTGCCAAAGAGCACGAGCACCACGAGCGGCTTGAGAGCCTCCATCGAGTCGGAATCCCGATCCGAGCGGCTGGAATGCCTGGGGCGGCTGGCCATGGAACTGCTTCCTCGGGGTGCGCTGCCAGCACGGGGATGCAGGCAGTGGCCGTCGCCGCCGACGGGCACGCCGGGGCGCAAGGCGGACGGATGGTAGGAACCGCTCCGCCCCCCCGCCAGACCGCTTCCCCCGCGAAAACCCGGGCTGCCCGGCCGTGCGGCATGGCCCCCGCGCGCCGCGGCCCCGTATATTCAGTTCGTGCCCAAACGCAACTTCGTCCTCCTCGTCGTGGTCTGCCTCTCCTGCCTCGCGGCCTACGCGGCCCGGGAGCAGGCCGCGCCCGGCCGCCGCTTCGGCGAGGTGCTGTCGCTCGTCGAGGCGTCGTACTACGAACGCGTGGACGGGGAGGAGCTGTTCAACGCCGCTGTCGATGCGGCCCTCAGCACGCTCGACGAGCACTCCGCCTACATCCGCGGCGATGTCCGCAGCGACCTCGAGGCCACGCTCGATCAGGAGTTCGGCGGTGTCGGCCTCGAGCTCTCGATCGACGAGCGGCTCGGAGTGCCCGTGGTGGCTTCGCCGGTGGTGGACTCGCCCGCGTGGCGGGCGGGCGTGAGGGCCGGAGACCAGGTCGAGGCCATCGACGACGAGCCGACGGCCGGAGTGTCGCTCCGCCAGATCGTCGCCCGCCTCCGCGGCCCGGTCGGCACCAGCGTGGTCGTCGGGGTCGCCACGCCAGCCGCGGAGTCGGGGGCCACGCTCGATCCCGGCGCGGCCGGTGGCGCTGCCATGAACCGGCGCGACGTGAACCTCGTCCGCGAACTGATCGCCTCCCAGAGCGTGCTCGGCGACCGCCGCACGCCGGCGGGAGGCTGGGAGTGGATGCTCGAAGGCACACCGGGCGTGGGCTTCGTGCGGATCACGTCGTTCGGCGAACGCACCGCCGCCGAACTCGAGGCGGCCCTCGATGCGATCGCGGCGCCGGGTGATCCGCGTGGCCTCGTGATCGACCTCCGCGGCAACCCGGGCGGGCTCTTGGGCGCGGCCGTGGACGTGTGCGATCTGTTCCTCGACGACGGCATCATCGTGCACACCCGCGGGCGGCGTACGAACGCGACCGACGCAGCTGCCACGCTCGAGCCGCGCCGGGCGACGGCCGGGGCGAAGCTCGCGGGGGTGCCGATCGTGGTGCTCGTCGACGGGCTCACGGCCAGCGCCGGGGAAATCGTCGCCGCCGGCCTGCAGGACGCCGGCCGGGCGCGGGTGGTCGGCAGCCGCACGTTCGGCAAGGGGACGGTGCAATCGATCATTCCGCTCTCCGACGATCGCGGCCTGCTCAAGCTCACGGCAGCGGAATACCTGCGGCCGAACCGGGCCGCGATTCATCGACGTGTCGGGGATGGTGACGCCGCCGTCTGGGGCGTGTCGCCCGACGCGGGCTGGGAAGTCGCCCCGACCGCCGAGGTGATTGCCCGCGTCACTTCGTGGCGGCGGCTGCGGGACGCGGCCGGACCGGTGCCGCCGGCATACGTGGCCCGGGGTCTGCCGCAGGATGTCGATCCGGTCCTCGCCCGCGGGCTGGAGGCGCTCGCGGCCGGCTTCGCCGGCCAGGAAAAAGCTGCCGGCCACGACCACGATTCCCCGGCTGCCGGCGAGTGAGCGGGCCGTCCGCCAACGGCGTCGTCGAACTCTCGCCGCTTGACTTCTTGGACCGGCTGGCCGATCTCGCGCCGCCGCCCGTCTCTCCCGCCCGTGGCCGGCCGACCGACTGGGGAGAGATCGTGCAGGCCGATGACGACCGGGCAATCTTTTCAGGCGTCGGATAGACGAGCTGCCCGCGATCGACATCCACAGTCTCTGCCGCGCGGCCGACGCTTGCCGAAGTGCCACTGGCCGACTTGTCCTTCCGCGACCGATGCAGTCACGGAAACCCTGGCTGCCTGCCTGTTCAAAACTCTTTGGCGGCCTCTTCGAAGGCCTTCCGCACATCGTCCCACGCCGACTGGGCGCCGTTCTCCACATGGCCCCACGCCTCGCCAGTGGACGTGCGCAGCTCGTCCAACTTTTCCCGCGCCGCTGCCTGCTTCGCCTTCAGGTTGGCCATCTTTTCGTTCCATCGAGTGCTGGCCTCGTCCTTCAGGGCAAGCCCTTTGTCATGGAGCTTTCCAATTTCGACCTCCATCTCAGCGAGGCGAGCCTTGAACCGCATTTCGAAGTCCTCCTTGGCCTGTACGGCAGCCGACGTGGCTGTGTCGACAGCCTTGTCTGCATCGCGACGAACATCCTCGGCTGGTACTTTCCGAACCGTATGCTCCAGAGGAGCCTTCGTGCAGCCACTGGCTGCGAGAAGAACTACTGCACTGAGCAGCCACCAAGAGCGAATCATCATGGGATCACCTCATGCCGGAATAGGAAAAGTGTCATTGTACGTCATGGATCGCGCGACCCGCTGGGATGTCGCCGCATCTATTGAACGAGCGAAGGTGTCTCGTTCGATTCCGGCCCGTGTTCGCATGATTTCGCGCGACTGCTGTTTGTCGTGCTTATGGTTCTGCTCGTGATCGCGTTGATAGCGGGTCGGCGAATCACGTCGCCGCCGCTTCAAGACATCCCGTCCATTCCATCACACACACTGGAGGTAGCCATGAACGAACTGAAATTCACGGGCGAGTGGAACGAACTGAAAGGCAAGCTCAAGCAGAAGTATGCCCAACTGACCGAGGACGATCTTCTCTATGCCAAGGGCAAGGAAGACGAACTCTTGGGCCGTCTGCAAAAGAAACTGGGCCAGGGGCAGGATGAGATTCGGAAGGTCATTGCCAGCCTGTAGCTGCCCGTGGAAAAAGCCCTCCATGGCCTTTTTCCACTTGGTCGGAAGAAAAAGGTGCCAGCCACCAAATCTGGAGAAACTAGGCGCCGAGGCATTCCCATAGTGCCCATATTTGGTGGCTGGCACCTTTTGCCTGGCACCTTTTGCCCTGGGGCGAATGGCGTCGAGCGGGCCGGGTTCGCGTGAGAGCCGTACTAGCCCGCGACCTCGCCGGCCAGGAAAAAGCTGCCGGCCACGACCACGATTCCCCGGCTGCCGGCGAGTGAGCGGGCCGTCCGCAGGGCCATGGCCGGGCTGGCGGCCTCCTCCGGCTCAGGCAGGCCCGTGGCGTGGCATGCGGCCCGCAGCCGGTCGAGCGACACGGCCCGCGGGTTGTTGAGGTAGCGGGTGATGACCACGTGGTCGAACAGGCCGCGAACCGTGCGGAGCATCTTCTCCACCTGCTTGTCGGCGCTGGCGGCGAACACGAGCACGCGGGAAGGATGGCGGGCGAGCACCGGGCGGATCGTGTCGGCGAGCGACTCCATCGAGGCCACGTTGTGGGCCGCATCCACGACGACGAGCGGGCTGCGGCCCACCACCTCGATGCGGGCCGGGAGCCGGGCCCGCGCGAGGCCGCGGGCGATCGCCGCCTCGGGCACGTCGATCCCCCGGTGTCGAAGCTCTTCGGCCGCCACGACGGCGAGCGCGGCGTTCTCCGCCTGGTGCCGGCCGGCGAGTGCGAGGGCGTAGGTGTGCGGCGGGCCCGCCGAGGCCACGTCGAGCTCGAAGGAGATCCCCGCGAGGGCGGCGGACGCGGGCGGCCCGAGATGCCGCACGCGGAAGTCGCGGCCCAGCTGCAGGAGCGGGGCGCGGCGGCGGGCGGCGATCGTGGTGATGGTGCGGCGGGCCGACGGCTGGGTGGCGCCGCACACGACCGGGCAGCCCCGCTTGATGATCCCGGCTTTCTCGGTCGCGATCCGCCCGATCGTCGGGCCGAGGAGCTTCATGTGGTCGAGGCTGATGCTCGTGATGATGGTGACGAGCGGATGGCAGACATTCGTGGCGTCGAGCCGACCGCCGAGGCCGGTCTCGAGCACGGCGATGTCCACCCGCGCGGCGGCGAAGTGCACGAAGGCGGCCGCCGTCATGGCCTCGAACCAGGTGGGGCCGCCGCGACCGCGCCTGGCGGCGGCGCGGTCCATGGCATCGACGACCGGGATCACTCGCTCGAAGGCGGCGACGAAGTCGGCCGAGGAGATCGGCGTGCCGTTGACCGCGATCCGCTCCTCGACATGGTGCACGTGGGGCGAGAGATACCTGCCCACGCGGTGGCCCGACTCCTCGAGGATCGCGGCGAGCATCGTGACCGTCGAACCCTTCCCCTTCGTGCCCGCCACGTGGGCCACGGGAGCCGCGCGATGCGGATCGCCGAGTTCGTGAAGCAGCCGTCGCATCCGCCCCAGGCCGAAGGCCGCGGGCGTGTTGCCGGAAGCCGGCACGCGCTCGTAGTTGGTCCGGGTGTCGAGCCAGGCCAGCACGCGACTCCGGTCCCCGGTGCGTCGGCGGCTCGACGGTCGCTTGCTCATCTTGCGCAGGTTGCCCGTGGCGATCGTGCCGGGGCCGAGGGTTCGGGGCATTCCGCCGCGAGGCGGGGGGAATGGAGAGTCTAGTCAGGGAGCCGGCGAGGCGGCTGGGAAACAGGCATTGACGGTATCACGCCGGTATTTGAATCTCCCCGCCCCTGGCCTCGGGCCGCGATCGTCGCGGTCGGGGGCCTTCCCGATCCGCCGCGCCGTGCCATGCGATCTTCACCTGCCAGTCACCGTTGCCTCGCAACCGCCGCCGCGCTGGTGTGGGCGGCCGTCGCCGCGGGCGATCGGACCGTCGCCCAAGACGCCGCCGTCCGCCCGGGCCCGGGTGCGAGCGCCGGCCCCGCCGTCGTCGAGCCGGTGCCGATGTATGTGGCCGATCCCTTCGGCGGCGACACGTTCGCCGCGATGCCGGCCGGCGTGGGGGACGGCCTCGCGAAGGCGTGGCCGCGCTGGTTCGCCGGAGCGAGCGGACTGGTGATGACCCGCACACTGCCGGCGGGCACCGCCACGATGCAGCCGCTCGGCGGCGTGCAACTCGCGACGGGCGACACCGGCGCCAACTGGCCAGGGGGCGTGGACCTGCATCTGGGCCGCTGGTTCGGCATGCGGCAGCAGCACGCCGTCGAGCTCATCTACTGGGGCGTGTATGGCGTGGGCGGCTCGGCCGATGTCACGTCGTCAGGACTGATCACCGCGATCCCGCAGGCACCGGGCGTGACCGTGGCGGGGCAACCCGCCTCGGCATTCCTCACGAACCTCGACGGGCAGCAGATCAGCCGCTCCGACTCGATCAACGACATCGAGATCAACTGGGTGTACTCGCTCTGGGACCGGCCCGAGTTCCTGCCCCGCGAGCGGACGGTGAACCTGATGTGGCTGGCGGGCTTCCGCTACTTCCAGGTGGGAGACAACCTCTCGCTACAGAACACGCCGAGCAACCCGGCGCTCGGCGACCTCGACTTCAACGTCGCCACGAACAACAACATCTACGGGGCCCAGGTGGGGGCGAAGTTCGACTGGCGGTTTTTGCCCGTGGTGCGGCTGAACATCGTTCCCAAGTTCATGATCGGCGGCAACTCGATCACCAACACCAGCAGCCTGGCGCAGACCGACGGCGCGTATGGCACGTTCACGGCCGATGGCATGCCGGCGAAGGTGCACTCCACGCTGGGGGTGTTCTCCTGGCTGGGCTCCGTGGACACCGGGCTGGCCTGGGACGTGACCGACCGCTGGACCCTGAGCCTCGGCTACCGGGTGGTTGGCGTGGGCAACATCGCCCAGGCCGACGGCCAGTGGCCCGCGGCGATCACCACCGCCGGTTCGCTGTCCGGGATCGCAGCCGGATCGAGCACGATCGTGCACGGTGGATTTGCCGGCTTCGAGGGGCGATACTGAAGGGCATGAGCGACTCCAAGCCCCCGCAGTGTGCCGGCGATCTCGCCGCCAAGAAATGCGTCCCCTGCGAAGGAGGCGTGCCGCGGTATGCCACCGCCGAGGCGGAAGCACAGCTGGCGGCGTTGCCCGACTGGCGGCTCACGCACGACGCCACGCGGATCCGCCGCGACTGGAAGCTGCCCGACTTCCGGACGGCCATCAAGATGATCAACAACGTGGCGGCGCTGGCGGAGCGGGAGCAGCATCATCCCGACCTGCACCTCGAGGGCTACCGGAAGGTGTGGATCGAGATCTTCACGCACGCGGTCGGCGGCCTGTCGGAGAACGACTTCATCCTGGCCGCGAAGATCGACGCCATCACACCGCGTTGATCACGATTCCGCTTTCGACAGCCAACGCCAGACGTCCACCGGGCGATAGGCCGTCATCTCCTCGAGCAGGTCGCCCGCCACGGCCCGCGTGCAGAGCATGCCGCGGTGCTCGGCCCTGACGAACCGCTGCTCGGTGAGCTGGTCGAGAAATGCGAGCAGCGGGTCGAAGAAGCCCGCCACGTTGAGGAGCCCGAACGGCTTGTGGTGGAGGCCGAGCTGGCCCCACGTCCAGATTTCGAAGAACTCCTCGAGCGTGCCGATGCCGCCGGGGAGGGCGAGAAAGCCGTCGGTGAGGTCGGCCATGGCGGCCTTGCGGTCGTGCATCGACGCGACCACCCGGAGTTCGGTGAGGCCGGTGTGGGCCACCTCCTTCTCGACGAGCGCCCCGGGAATCACCCCGATCACCTCGCCGCCATGGGCGAGCGCGGCGTCGGCCACGGCCCCCATCAGGCCGAGTCGCCCGCCGCCGTAGACGAGCCTCCGGCCCTGCGTTGCCAGCAGACGGCCAACCTCCTCGGCCGCGGCCACGAAGCCGGGATCGACGCCCGGGCTCGAGCCACAGAAGACGCAGACGGAGGCGAGGTGCGGCATCATCCGGCCGCCTGCGGCGGGGCATTCGCGGCTTGGAGTATTCCCAGCGCATGGCGGCCGCGGGACAGAAGGCCCGGATCGCCAGCGGTCGTGAAATGCATGGCACTACGGGCGTGACTGGCTTTCTCAGCCCGCAGTGGCCATGGATGGCACTGCGGGCGTGACTGGCTTTTTCAGCCCGCAGTGGCCATGGATGGCACTGCGGGCGTGAAGAAAGCGGGCGAAGGGACTCGAACCCTCGACATCCAGCTTGGGAAGCTAGCGCTCTACCAACTGAGCTACGCCCGCGAATTGCCGGGATTGTAGCAAACCCCCCGACCCCTGCACGGGGCCGACGCGTAGAATCGGCATTCGCGGGCCGCCCGTGGCGGGACCGCCCTGTGCCAGCATGCCTGCGACGATCCTTCTTGGAGGTCTGCCCACGATGCCGAATGCCGACATGCCAGCCCCTGGCTCCCCCGCGACCAGCCGCCGCGGCACCTTGTGGCCGATCGTCCGCTGGGTCGTCTCCAGCCTGCTGATCGCGGTCGCGGCGGGGATCATCTGCCTTCCCTGGATCGCCGGCACGCCCGAGCGGGTGACGAAACTCGTCGCGGCCGCGATTCCCGAACTCGCCGCCGACGTGAAGCCCGCCCGCGTGAAGCTCGGCTGGCTGGGTCCGATCGTGCTCGAAGACCTCGCGATCATCCCCCGCAACGGCGACCCCACGCCGCTCGCCGTTCGCCGGGTGGAGGTCGAGCACGGGCTCGCGGGCATCCTGCTCTCCGCCGGCGACCTCGGCCGGGTCCGCATCGAGGGCCTACAGGCCGACGTCGTCTTCGACCGGGAGCACCGCACCAATCTCGATTCGATTCTGCCCCCGCGCGATCCTGCCCAGTCGGCACGTGGCAAGGGGCCACGCCGGGCCGCCATCGCCCTGCGGCTCGACGTCGAAGACGCGGTGGTGCGGATCAGCGGCCCCTGGACCACCGATCCCTGGGTGAGCGAGCCGATCGACGTGAAGGCGGCGCTTGGCAACGGGGCCGACGGCTATGCGGCGTGGACGATCGAGCCGGTGCAGCTGCTCAAGCAGGCGGAACTGGAGCAGACCGTGGCCCACGAGGTGCTCGCCTACATCGTGCCGGTGTTCGCCGATGCGGCGCGGACGAGCGGTCGCTTCTCGCTGCGGCTCGACGGTGCGACCTTTCCGGTCGGCCGCCCGGAAGAGGCGAAGCTCGCCGGCCTGCTCCAGATGCACGAGGTGGCGCTCGGCCCCGGCCCGCTCGTGGAAAACATGTTCCGCTCGCTGCCCTTCAACCTCCCTCCCCCGCCGACGATCCGCATCACCGACGAGGCCGACGTGTCGTTCCATCTCGCCGACCGCCGGATGTGGCACGAGGGGCTCGAGTTCGGGATTCCGCTGCGGCAGCCGGGCCAGCGACTCGACGTGCGGTCGCAGGGCTCGGTCGGCCTCGAAGACCGGTCGCTCGACCTCAAGCTCGCGCTGCCGATCCCGGCCGATCTGCCGCAGGACCGGCCGCTCGTCGCGGCACTGGCGGGGAAGCAGGTCTCGCTGGGTGTGGGCGGCGTGCTCGGCGAGCCCAAGGTGATCTTCGACGGCTCCATCAAGGACGCGGCCGGCCAGGTCGTGGTGGACCTGATCGATCGGCTCCGCAACGGGCCGCGGCCGCAGCCGATCAATCCCGCCAGCGACGCGGCCCCGCTTCCCCAGCCCGGGCCCCAGCCGACCACGGCCCGCAAAGCTCCGCCGCAGCCCGGGTGGTCGCCACCGGGAGCCACGCCGCGGCAGCCGACGGACACGGCGACGGCTCGATCGGGCACCGCGTCGGCACAGGCGGGCGAGCAGGCGGCGGCCGGTGACGCGTCAGCGGCGCCGGCCGAGACGCCGCGCGAGAAGGCGGAGCAGATGGCGACCGATGCCGCCACGAAGGCGGGCGCGAAGCCCGAGACGGCCGAGGCGATCGTGGACCTCGTGGGTGGCGTGCTCGACGAGGTGGCGCGACGGCGGGCGGAGCGGCGGGCCGCGGAGGCTGCCAATCCGGACCAGGCACCGCCTCGCCGCGGCCGACTCTTCCAGCGCCGGCCTCTTCCTCCGACCCCGGCCCCGGCCGCACCGCCGGCCGCGTCGCCCTGAGTGGGTGCAGGTTTTCAACCTGCACAAGCACCACCCGAGGCTCTGATTCACCACAGGTTGAAAACCTACGGCCACTTTGCCCCACGTGGGTGCAGGTTTT
>JBBAVS010000114.1:6454-11722 GCA_040397585.1 Pirellulales bacterium | reverse complement strand
GCCGCCGGCGCCGAGCATGTCACCGCCGGCGACTCGCCCTCCCGTTTGACCCCGCAGCCGCCCCCCACGCCTCCCGCACACCGCCCCGAAAACCGGCCACAATTCCGCAGCGCCCTTGCAATTGCGGGGATTCACGCCAGATTTTAAGGTTCCCATATCCGGGCCCGCCGGGCCCCCAGCCGTTCAAGGTCTCGAGCCATGCGTACCAAAAGCGTCGTCCCGCGTCTCCGTGCCAAGAAGCGCCTCTTCAAGCGGGTGAAGGGCTCCGTCGGCGGTCGCCGCCGCCTGCTCCGCACCGCCAAGGAGTCGCTCATCCGGGCCGGCGTTTACGCCCGGCGCGATCGGCGCCGCAAGAAGCGCGACTTCCGCCGGCTGTGGATCGTGCGGCTCAACGCCGCCTGCCGTGAGCGGGGCTTCCGCTACAGCCAGCTGATTGCCGGCCTCGACAAGATCGGCTGCGAACTCGACCGGCGGACGCTCGCCGAGATGGCGGTGCTCGACCCCACGGGGTTCGACGCCATCGCCGCCGAGGTGCGGAAGGCCCTTGGCCTGCCGGAGCCGGCCGCGGTCGCGTGACGCCGTGACAGCCGTCCCGCTCGACACGTTCCGCGCCGAACTGGAGCGGCTGCGCGCCGACGCGGAGGCCGCCCTGACAGCGGCGGCCGATGCCGCGGCGGTCGAGGCGGCGCGCATCGAGTTTCTTGGCGCCAAGAGCGGCCGCCTCAAGGCGATCCAGAAGTCCCTGGGGGGCCTCGCGGGTGCCGACAAGCCGGCCGGCGGCAAACAGTTCAACGACACGAAGAACGCGATCACCGCCTGCTTCGAGGCGGCGGAGGCCCGGGTGGCGTCCGGCGGCTCTGGCTCGGCGGTGTCGGCGATCGACGTCACGCTGCCGGCCGAGCGGTTCCGCCTCGGGCATCTGCACCCGATCACGAAGACCATCCGCCGCGTCCAGGAGATCATGGGCCGGCTGGGATTCGAGAGCGTCGATGGGCCCGAGGTCGAGGACCAGTGGCACAACTTCGAGGCCCTGGCGATTCCGGCCGAGCACCCGGCCCGCGACCCGCTCGACAACTTCTATCTCGCAGTCGCCCGCGACGCCGACCCGCTGCTGCTCCGGTCGCAGACCAGCACCGTGCAGATCCGCGTGATGGAGAACCGTGAGCCGCCGCTGCGGATCGTGTCGCTCGGCCGGGTCTATCGGCCCGACACCGCCGACGCCACGCACTACCCGATGTTCCACCAGGTGGAGGGCCTGCTCGTCGAGCCCGGCACCACCATGGCCCACCTCAAGAGCGTGCTGCGGATGTTCGCCTCGAGCTTCCTCGGCGGCGACGTGAAGGTCCGCTTTCGGCCCTCGTTCTTCCCGTTCACCGAGCCGAGCGTGGAGGTCGACATGGAGTGGGGCGGCCGCTGGGTCGAGATGGGGGGCGCCGGGATGGTCGATCCGGCCGTCCTCGAGGCGGTCGGCTACGACCCCGACACCGTCACCGGATTCGCCTTCGGCCTCGGCGTGGAGCGGATCGCCGCCCGGCGATATGGGGTCGATGACATCCGCGACTTCTACCGCAACGACGTCAGGTTCCTGAGGCAGTTCTGACGCCATGATCATCTCCACGAACTGGCTGGCGGATTACGTGCAGGTGCCGGGCACGGTCGACGACCTCGTCGAGCGGCTGCTGATGTCGGGGCTCAACCACGAATCGACGACGGCCGTGGGCGACGACACCGCGGTCGAGATCGAGGTCACGAGCAATCGTCCCGACTGCCTCGGCCACATCGGCGTGGCCCGGGAGGCGGCGGTCCTTTTCGGACGGCCGCTCCATGTGCCCGACCCGCGGCCGCTCGAAGGGGCGGGGGCGGCGGCGCAGAGCATCGCGGTCGAGATCCGCGCGGGAGAGATCTGCCCCTGCTACACGGCCCGGGTGATCCGCGGTGTGAAGGTGGGGCCGAGTCCGAAGTGGCTCGTCGATCGGTTGGCCACCGTGGGGGTGGCGAGCGTCAACAACGTGGTGGACGTCACCAACTACGTGATGCTCGAGAGCGGCCAGCCGCTGCATGCCTTCGACCTTGCGAAGATCAGGGGCGGCCGGATCGTGGTGCGGCGGGCCGTCGCAGGGGAGCCGTTCGTCGCCATCAATCACAAGACCTACACCCTCACCGAGCGGATGGCCGTGATCGCCGACGCCGAGCGGCCGATGGCACTGGCCGGTGTGATGGGAGGGGCCGACACCGAGATCGCCGCCGACACGGTTGACGTGCTCCTGGAGTCGGCCCAGTTCGCGCCCCTGCCGGTGCGGGCCGCCGCCCGCGGGCTCGTGCTCGCGAGTGCCTCGTCCTACCGCTTCGAGCGCGGGCCCGATCCCGCGATGGTCGATTGGGCGAGCCGGCGGGCCGCCGCCATGATCCTCGAACTGGCCGGCGGGTCGCTGGAGCGCGGGGCGGTGGTGGCCGGCACGCTGGCCTCGGCGCCCGCCGAGATCCGGCTGGCCGCGGAGCGCGTGGGCGAGGTCCTCGGCATCGACGTCGCCGACGCCCGGCAGCGACAGATCCTCACGGCCCTCGGGTTCGTCGAGATCCGCGGCAGCGGCCCGCACGAGCATCGCTGGCGGGCGCCCACCTGGCGGCGCGACTGCTGGCGGGAGATCGATCTGGTCGAGGAGATCGCGCGGATCGAGGGCTACGGCCACGTGCCGGAGAACGTGGCGATCGCCGCGCGGCCGATCGAACTCTCGGCCCGTGAGCGGACCGTCCGCCGCGCGGCCGAGGTGCTCGTCGCCGCCGGCCTCTGTGAGGCCCTGACCCGGAGCGTGGTCGCCGAGGCGCTCGCGGCGACGCCGAGCCCGTGGGGCGAGGCGGCCGCGCTCGTGATCTCGCCGCCGCTCGTCCGCGGCGCCGATCGCCTGCGGCGAAGCCTGCTGCCGAGCCTGCTCGAAGCCCGTGCGGGCAACGCCGCCGTCGGCGTGGACGATGCCGATCTGTTCGAGATCGCCCACGTGTATCTCGCCCGCCGCAGCGACGCCGCTGCCGCGCGGGAGCCCGTCGAGGAGCCGCTCGTGGCCGGCCTGGTGGTGGTGGGCGACTTCTCCAGGGCCAAGGGGCTGTGCGAGGCGGTGTTCGAGGGCCTGGACCTCGCCGCCGGCGGGGGTCGGCTCCGCTGGCAGCCGCTCGAGATCGCGCCCTTTGCCCGTGGCCGTGCGGCCGAGGTGCTGCTGGAGCGGCCGGGACGCGCTCCCGAGCGGATCGCGGTCGTAGGGGAGGTGGCGGGCGACGTGGCCGGGCGGCTCGGCCTGCCGGGGAGCGTGTCGGCCGCCGAGGTGCGGCTCGACCGGCTCACCTTCGCGGCGGCGATCGAGCGGCGGCTCGTGAGGCCGAGCGATTTTCCTGCGGTGCAGCGAGACATCAACCTCGTGGTCGACGAGGCCGTGCCGTGGGGCGAGGTGGAGGCGGCGATCCGCGCGGCGGCGGGGGTCATCTTGGAGGACTGCCGGCTCGTGCAGGTCTGGCGGGATGCCGACCGCCTCGGGGCCGGCCGCAAGAGCTTCGTCGTGGCGTTGTCGCTCCGCAGCAGCGCCGGCACGCTCTCGGGAGACGAGGCGGGCGGGATCGTCGCCGGCGTGGTCGCTGAATGCGGTCGCCGCGTGAACGCCGTCCTCAGGTCGTAGCCACACCGGTCGTGATCAACCGGCTTACCCGTCGATGGCCGTGACCATGCCCGAGCCGCGACAGATCACCGCCGCCCCCCACGGCCACGTGCTCACGAACCACGGCGTCTGGTCGCCCGACTCGCGGTGGATCTGCTACGACGTCCGCTCGGCGGTGGACGGCGCGATCTTCGACGGCACGCGGATCGAGCGGGTCGAGGTGGGAACCGGGCGGGTCGAGCTGCTCTACGAGTCGCGGCATGGCGCGTGCTGTGGCGTCGTGACGGCGAGCCCGGTGGACGACCGGGTGGCCTTCATCCTCGGGCCCGAGGCGCCGACCCCCGACTGGGCCTACGGCGCCGCCCGCCGCCAGGGGGTGGTCGTGCGCACGTCGCGGCCCGGAGTCGCCGAGAACCTCGACGCCCGCGATCTGGTGCCCCCGTACACGTCGGGCGCGCTCCGGGGCGGCAGTCACGTGCACGTGTTCGCCCCCGACGGCGGCGCAGTGAGCTTCACGTACGAGGATGCCGTGCTCGAGGGGGCGGCCGATGCCGGGACCGCCGCGGAGCGAAACCTGCGGGGCGTGGGCGTGAGCGTGTGCGGGAGGCCGACGCGGGTGCCCCCGACGCACCCCCGCAACCACGACGGCTCCGCCTTCACCGTGCTCGTGACGCGGCTCACCGACACGCCGCGGCCGGGCAGTGACGAGATCGCACGGGCCTGCGAGGAAGCGTGGATTGGGACGGACGGCTACCTGCGGGCCGACGGCTCGCGGCAGCGGCGGGCGCTCGCCTTTCAAGGCAGCGTGATCACTGCCACGGGAGCGACGATCAGCGAGGTGTTCATCGTCGATCTGCCCGACGACCTCGCGGAGCTCGCCGTTGTCGGGACCGGGCCGCTCACAGGCACGGCGACCACGCGGCCCGCGCCGCCGCGGCTCGTCGCGCAGCGTCGGCTCACGTTCACCGCCACCCGGCGGCATCCGGGCCTCCAGGGGCCGCGGCACTGGCTGCGATCGAGCCCCGACGGGTCGCAGATCGCGTTTCTGATGCGGGATGACGTCGGGGCCGCGCAGATCTTCACGGTGCATCCCGCCGGCGGGGAGCCGCGGCAGGTGACGCGCACCCCCGCGGGCATCGCCAGCGCCTTCTCTTGGAGCCCCGATGGCCAGCGGATCGCCTGCGTGATCGACGGCAGCGTGTGTCTCGTCGATGCCGAGTCAGGCGCGACGGCGCGGCTCACGCCGCCGGTGCACGATGCGTCGGCGCCGCGTCCGGAGGCGTGTGTGATCGCGCCGGACGGCCGGCAGATCGCGTACGTGCGGACCGTGGCCCGCCGCGACGGCCGCCCGTGGAATCAGATCTTCACGGTCGAGATCCCGTAGGGCCTCGGGAGAGAGCTCGGGAGAATCTCGGGAGGAAGCTCGGGAGAATCTCGGGAGGGAGCTCGGGAGGGAGCTCGGGGCTGCCCGTGCCCGGGAGCCGGCGTTTGATTCCTCTGCGCAGCCAGGATGGCGGAGCAGAGGAATCACCGAGCGACCGAAGGCCCGGAGGGCCGCAGTGAGCGTCCGGCGACGGGCATGGGCAGCCCTGAGCGGCGCGGCGCCCCGCAGGTTGAAAACCTG